>JBBSHS010000080.1:0-11062 GCA_038232515.1 Acidimicrobiales bacterium | reverse complement strand
CCGCCCCGTCATGACAACGGTCGGTGCTCGTCTTGCCTACGTACGTTCTCGCGTCTGCCGCTCCGGCCGGGTGGTTCCCCGCTGCGCATCCACAAGGCTACCCTCGATTGCCCGCTGGGGCCGCTCCGGTTGACACCTCGGGCTTCGAACCGCTCCCGTGAGCTCAGCGGCCGAGCAGGACTTCGTCGTAGAGGGCCTTGGTGCGCCGGCCCATATCCCCGACGTCGAAGTGCTCGGCCACCCGGCGCCGGCCGGCCAGCCCCATGGCCAGGCCGGTCTGCGGATGGCCCAGCAGCTCCACGACGCGATCGGCGGCGGCGACGGGGTCGTCGGGGGGTACCACGAATCCGGACACGCCGTCCTGCGCTGCGTCACGGTTCCCGACCACATCACAGACGACGATCGGTGTGCCTGCCCGCATGGCCTCAAGGGGCAGGTACGGGCCGCCCTCGAACCGGGAGAGCAGCAACACCACCTGCAACTGGTCGAGCAGTCCGGCCGCACCCGGCACCGACCGGAGCTGGTGGAAGCGCCCGGCCAGTCGCCCAGCTCGTACAGCAACGTCGACGTCGGACTGGAGCGGACCGCTGCCGATCAGAAGGAAGTGCACGTCGGGGCGACGGTGGGCGACGATGGCACACGCCCGCACGAACAGCACGGGCGCCTTTTGGGGGACCAGCCGGGCGACGGTCCCGACGAGGGGCGTCGCAGGTGCGAGGCCCAGTCGGGCCCGCAGGTCGAAGGCACCCGCCGGTGGGTCGATGTCCACGCCGTTGGGGATGACGGTGATGCGACCCGGGGGCACCAGGCGTAGGCGGGCGGCGAGGTCACCTTCGCTCGGCGAGACCGCCACCAACCGGGTCACCCGTCGACCGAGCAGGCGCTCCACGGCCAGGTAGGCGCCGCCCTCGACGATACCGTGAGGTGTGTACAGCACCGGCCGGCGCCCGGCGACCAGCCGGGCCAGCGCCCCGCCGACCGAGCTGTGGCCGTGGACGATGTCGGGGCGGTAGCGGTCGACCAGCCGGAACAGCGTGGCCAGAGCGACCGCGTTGCCCGGCGCCCACGGTTGGCGGCGCATGGGCGTGAGATGGACGGAGGCGCCGGCATCCCTCATGACCCGGGCCGCGGTTTGGTCGGTCACCCCGAACGACCGCCGCCGGGGTACGGCCACCACGTGGCTGATGCCGTCCACGTGGCGCACGAGGTCCACGAGGTGGCGAGCGGTCCCGCCTTCCAGCGCCTCCAGCACATGGAGCACGACGGCCTCGCCCATCACCCCGCCGACCTCCGGCGGCCCGTCGCCCCGTCCCATCAGGCTGTCAGCCCTCAGCCTGCGCTGCTCGATGGACGGCCATGGTCTGGCGGGCGGCACCGGCCCATGTGAAGCCGGAGGCGCGGGCCATACCCGCCTCGGCCAGGCTGGCCCGCAGGCCGGCGTCGGTGGCCACACGGGTGATGGCCGCGGCCCAGGCGTCGACGTCCAGCGGCTCCACCATCAACGCCGCCGCCCCGACGATCTCAGGGATGGAACCAGCCCGGGCCGCCACCACTGCCGTCCCTGCGGCCATGGCCTCCAGAGGAGGTAGGCCGAATCCCTCGTCCACGGACGGGTGGACGAGGCAGAGGGCGCCTTGGAGAAGGGCCGGCAGGGCCTCGTCGGGGACGAAGCCCACTATGCGGATCCTGTCCTCAAGGTGGAGGCGCCCCACCTCGGCCCGCACTTCAGCGGCCGTCGTGCCCGGCTTGCCGACCAGCAGCAGGGGGAGGTCGCCGGGCTCGACGGCGGCCATGGCCCTGACCACCGTGCCCAGGTTCTTCCTGGTCCAGATGTTGCCGAGGGCCAGCAGGTACTTTCCAGGGGCAACGCCATGGGCCAGGCAGACCTGGCGCAGTCGGTCGGGCCCCACGGGTCGCCCGAAACGACCGTCGACCGCCTCGTGGATGACGGTGATGCGGTCGTGGGGCATGCCCACCACCTCTTCGAGCAGACCGGCGACGTGGCCGGAGACGGCGATCACCCGCCATCCGTTACCGGCCAGGCCGTCCATGGTCCGGCGGAAGCCCCAGGTCTCGCCGCGCTTGTACCATTCCGGGTGCTGGAGCGGCATCAGGTCGTGCACGGTGAGGACTCCCGGCCGGCGGGTGGGGACCGGGGACGACGGATGCAGGGCATGGACAAGGTCGAAGCCGCCCACCAGCCGCTCCAGCCGGGGGCGGCCCACCGCTGTCCAGGCCACCCGCAGGGGCCGCCTCGGCGTCGACACCGGCCGGTAGCCCACGCCCTCGGGTAGCCACCCGGGCCGGCCCCGTTCGGCCGGAGCGCTCACGTCGTAGCTCCAGCCCTCCGGCTCGCCCGCCACCGCCAAGGCGACGGTGATCTCGTTGATGTACCGGCCGATCCCCGTCATCGTGGGCAGGGGGTCGACGACCCGGTTGGCGAACAGCAGCACCTTCACGGCAGCACCTTCAAAGCGGCACGTTCACAGCGGCCCGCAAACCTGCTCGGCCTGCCGGTTGGCGTCGACGGACACCATCCGCCCCTTGCCCGCCATGCGGCCCGCTCAGCCTCCTGCAGGTGGACGTCCGGGCGGCCGTGCCGACGGGCTCCCCGGTGGTCTGCCCGGCGCCGGCGCCACCTTGGTCGCCTTGGCCGCCTTGGTGGGCTTGGCCACCTTGGTCGGCTTGGCCGCCTTGGTGGACTTGGCCACCTTGGTGGGCTTGGCCGCCTTGGTGGGCTTGGCCACCTTGGCTGCCTTCGCTGCCTTCGCTGCCTTCGGTGACTTCGGTGACTTCGGTGACTTCGGTGACTTCGGTGACTTCGCCGCCTTGGATGGTTCGGCCTTGCCTGCCCTCGCGGCCCTGCCTGATATGGCGGCCTTGGCCGGTCTGGAGGGTTTGGGCGTCGGCTTCGGTTGAGCTGTCGAGGCCCTCGGGCCCACGACCGGAGAGACGGGGGTGAGCGGGATGACCTGGATGGCGGCGGTCAAGCGCGGCGCTGTGCCGCGCTGTTGAGCCTGGCGTTCGAGGAACTCGGCCATGGCCCGGTCGCGGGTGGCCTGTGCGGCCAAGGCGTCGACCCGCATGGCGATGTCCTGCGGCCTGACGCTGCTCGACCTCTCGGCCAGCTGCCGCAGGGCCACACCGGTGGCGTCGAAGTCCCCGGCCACTCCGAGCAGACCGATGGGCTCGTCGAGGTCTTCGTCTTCGTCGTACCCGTCATCCTCGTCGTACTCCTGATACCCATCGTCGTCGTCAGGCTCCACCCCGCGGCTGGCCCACCGCTGCGGCTGAGGCTCTGGCCGTGACCGAGGCTCGGGCCTTGACTGAAGCTCAGGTTGTGCCTGTGGCTGTGCCCATGACCGGGGCTGCGCCTGCGCCCTGTCGGTCTGGGTTCGTTGCAGCTCGGCTGCCGCCTCGGTTTCGAGCTCGGCCCGGCGGGCTTCACCGTCCGGCGGCCGTGGCCGGCGCCTCAGGCCCCGAGCTGCGGCGGCGGCACGACCGCCCACCGGGCCGGGTCCTTCTGGGCCCTGCCGCCCGGCGGGCGGTTCTGGCCCTGCGGGTTCGATCCGGCGGCTGGCGGGCGTTGGCGCACCGGAGGCCATGCCCATGGCCCGCTGCAGCTCGGCCGCCGCCTCCCTTTCCAGATCGCCCCGTCGATCTTCGTCGTCGGCCGACTTGCCCCGCCGCCTCATGGCTCGGACGATACCGCCGGCAACTCTCGGCGGCCTCCACTCGTCACGTCGCCCCCAGGCTCCCGCTACCGCCGGACAGCAGCGGATTCCACTCCTCGCCGACCGCCGCCGTCCGCAGGGCGGCAAAGGCGTCGTCCAAGTCCCGACCCCACAGGTCCCAGCTCGACAGGCGGATTCCTACCACCTGGAGTGCCACCGGAACGGCCAGCACCGTCTCCTCGTCGAGGAGGGTATGCCCGGCGCGCGATAGGGCCTCGGCCACAGGCGCTGCGGCCCAGGCCACGTCATCGGGCAGATCTCGGCGGGTGATCACGGTGTCGGGGCTCAGGCGGATGGCGGCAGCCACGTCACCATGGACGTTCAGCACCGGGCCCTCGATGCCGAACGACTTCGAGGCGCCCGTCGACCGGCCCGCTGAAAAGCCGGCCAGCACCGCCTCGTCCGATTCCCGGGCGCCGCCCCCTTCGTCGGGGTACAGCGGTAGGCCCATGGCTCAGCCGGCGAGCCGCTCGGCCCGCACGGCGGCCTTCTCCAGCCCGGCGGCGGCCGCCCTGAGGTTGGTGTTGACCCGCTCGGCGGCCGGGCCGATGGCCGCGCACTGAGTCTCGACGGCCCGCACCCCGAAGGTGACCTTGGCCAGCGTGGCCGAGATGTGGTTGAGCTGACGGGCCACCCGGTTGAGGAAGTAGGCCAAGACGGCCACCAGCAGCACGATGTCCACCACAGAGACCAAGACCAGCGCCCTCACAGCGCACCCGCCTCTATCGACTCCAGCAGATTGGCGTGGCGGACGACCTCAGTCCCCAGGTCGCTGGTGGCCACCGCCGTCTGGTCGAGCATCCACGTCGTCGCCGTGTTGCGTGCCACTGTGGTGGCCGTCTCCCACAGGATGTCGACGCTGAGCTCGATGTCCTTCACCAGGCTGGTCAACAGCGACAGCAGCACGATGACCACTGCCACCACCACCGCCCCCAGTCCGATGGTGATCCACCACAGCGTTACATCAGCCTCGGCCAGACCGAAGATCATCACTCACCTCCAAGTGCAGCCCGGGCCTTGCCGGCGCTGCCGATGATGGACCGCAACGAGCGGTTGACATTGCTCACATTCCACAACGGCTGTGTGTTTTCCCGACTCTCGGCCAAGGCCTCGGTGATGGCCACCGCCTGCGACCCGATGCGGCGGGCGAAGCCCAGGATCAAGGCCACCAGCACGACGACGACGCTGATCACCACCGCCGCAATGGCCAGCCCTATATACCAGCCAGTGAGCGCCACACCGATCATCCGG
Source organism: Acidimicrobiales bacterium (assembly GCA_038232515.1). GTDB lineage: Bacteria > Actinomycetota > Acidimicrobiia > Acidimicrobiales > JAUJNH01 > JBBSHS01. Next base: position 6,077 of record JBBSHS010000080.1, on the reverse strand, counting down.
GCCCCTCCCCTTCTCTTTCATCAGACCCCGCCGACATGGTTGTCGACCGGGGCACCATCAGTTCGTTTGGTCCTCTTCTTGGGCGGTCGGGAGCGAGAACCCACCCGCCCGTCACTCGCTCAGGTGTGCCGGACCTTCGTCTTGACGAAGCTGGCGATCGTGTCCGTGGTTACGGCCACGGCGTGCTTCTTCTTGACGTGCTCGGCCACCTTGGCCATGAGCTCGTCTTCAGTGCCGGCTGAGCCCTGCCAACGGCAGGTGTGGTCGGCATCTCTTCACCTGAATTCGTAAGCCATTATCTGTGTCCTTTCACGCTCTTGGGGTTCTGGAACATGGACGACGTCGGCCGGCGGCCGGCGGCTGCACCATCAGGCTACGCCCTCAGCGGCGGAGCGGCGTACGACCCGAGGTACGGGCCGGTGGTGCGGGCTGCGATGCCCCGGCCACCACATCCTCCAGGGCATGCTCGATGGCGAGCACATCCTCGGCGATGCCCGACACCACGGTACCGACCGGGGCTGTCTGGTAGGCGATGGACCGGACTCCGATGAGGACGGTCCCGAGACAGAAGTTCACGCGCTTGAGGCAGTAGGCGATGACGGTGAGATAGAGGGCGAGAGCCGCCACCAGTACGAACACGAGGATCAGAGTGACGATAGCTACCCCAGGCACGTGTCGGTCCTTTCGCCAGTGCGTCGGCCGGTCACAGCAGTTGCTCCAACGCCGCGCCGTACCGCCCGACCAGCTGGCGGGTGGTACCGGTGAGCTCCTTGGTGGTCACGAGACTGGGAACCGCGTCCAGGGTCCCGGTGAGGGCGACGCCGTGCACGAGCACGTCATCGGCGTACTTCTTGATCTCGAGCGTCGGGCGTATGACCCGATTGGCGAAGTAGAGAACGGCGGGGATCACCACCAAGCCCAGGACGGCGTTACCGATCCACCACAGGAACACTCCCAACCTCCTCACGATGCCAGCGGTGCTGGCTCCATTATTATAGTAGAGGAACATCTACCGGGCTCGTCAAGCCGTCACATCACCTGCATCTCCCTGACCATGTCCACGGAGATGCGCTCGACCATCCCGGTGACCGACCGCAGCTCCAGGGCCCCGTGGGGATGGATGGCATGGGCGGTCCCCCGGGTCTCGCCTCGGGGTAGGAGGCGGATCTTCACCTTGTTGCCCAGCAGGCGACAGCGCTGTTCGTAGGCGGCCAACGGGCCGGCCACTCCGTCCGCCAGCTCGCCGGTGCGCTGGTCGAGCCGCTGCGTGACGGCTCGGACGACCTCCTCCCGAAGCTCGGTGGCGCCCAGCAGCTCCAGGTTGACGCGAATGGTCACCACTGCCACCCGTACCCGGCCTGGGCCCAGTTGCACGTCCGCCTTGATGGCCGCCACCGTCTCGTCGGTGGCCGCGTCGACCACGAGGTCGGGCCACCAGGTCGACAGTTGCCGACCGGTCACGACGTCGGCGATACCCTCCGCAGCCGCCAGCCCGGCCACGAGCCAGGGCACGTCGGATTCCTCAGCCGTGAGCGGCGGGCGGAGCACGACGGCGAAGGCCAGAGTCGATGCCGCCGGGACCAGCCACCGCAGGCCGAGTCGACCGAGCGGGCTGACCTCGTGGTCGACGATGACCGTGGCCCCCGACGGTGCATCTTCCTGGTTGGCCCACGCCGAAGCCATGGCTCCGGCCGAGACCGCCGCTTGGTGCCGGTGCACGGGGCGGGCGGCCTGGTTGTCCGGGTCGGGCAGGGTCACCGGACCAGCCCCGGTCGCCCGGACGTCACTTGGCCACCCTGGGGACCATCCGGTCGACGTGCCAGCCGTCGTCTTCCACATGCAGCTCGATGGAGGCGGCCGGCAACCCGGTGCCGAGGAGCGGATTGGGCACCGGGACGATGAGCACCACCCGGGCTGCGCCCGGCTCCAAGCCCTCGTTCACCTCGAACTCCAGGGCATCGACGTCGGTGCCCTGGAGGTCGGCCCGTAGTCCGTTCACCAGGTCGGCCAGGAACTGATCGCGGTCGCTGTCGTCGGCCGTCCCCTCGCGCAGCCGGGCCGCCAGTGGCTCTGGCATGCCCCGTGCCGCAGCCACGCGCAGCACGGCCCGCCGCCCCTCGGCGCTGAGGAGGTCCCAGACCCGATGGTGCTCTCCCCATGCGACCGCCTGCACGAAGGCCTGAGCCACGTCACCGGGAGCCGCCTCAGCCGTCATCGGCCGCCATTGTTGCTCGGATGGTGCAGCGAGCGCTCATGGACCGCCCTCCCGGGCCGGTAACTGAACCACCCTCGTTGCTCGGATGGGGCAGCGAGCGCTCGTCGACCGGCCTCCCGGGCCGGTCATGGCCGCTCCCAGCCCAGCGAGTAGAGGAAGTCCCGGACGAACATGCGCTGGGGTATGCCAAGAGTGGCGCCCACGGCCTCGTCGAGGGCACGCGCCGCCGCCTCGGCATCGTCCCCCAGCCGGCTGAGAGCCTCGATCCGGGCCCGCAGGGCCACCTCGAGCCACTCGTTGGGCAGTTCCATGAGAACACCCAGCTCGGCCTCGATGAGGAGCCGGGCCCGGTCGGGCCCCAGCTGGTAGCCGGCCAACGCCAGCTCGACCAGAGCGGCGTGGCGTTGGGGATCGGGGAGGTCCAGAAGCCGGAGGAAGCGGTCGCGCAGCAGAGGTACCCGGTCGTCATCGCCCGTGCACGCCACCAGCGCGGCGAAGTGGGCCGTGCGGCTGGGCGCCGGCGACCTCTCGGCCAGCTGCTCCTCCACCTGCAGCAGGCGGGCGTAGGCCTGAGCCCGAGCCGGTTGATGGAGCCTGGTGTCGAGGGCGGCCAAGGCATCCTCCAGGCACGCCAAGGCCAGCCGAAGGTTGCCGACGCCACCCAGTCCGGCCACGGCCACACCCAGGTTGTACTTGGCCAAGGCGTGCTGATAGGGAAAACCGGTCCGCACGAATATCGTCAAAGACTCGGCGAAAGCGTCGACCGCCTGATCCAGGAGGGTCATCCGCTCGTCGGGGTGGGTGGCGGCCAGATCGGCGAGGACGACCCCCATGCTGTGGTGGACCAACCCGTAGTGGTAAGGGGCCTCGTTGGCGTCGAGCTCCTCGACGGCCAGCTCGAAGTCGTCGAGGGCGCCGACCAGCCCAGCTTCGTCACCGGCCGCGGCGCGGGCCAGGCCCCGGTTGTGGAGCGTGGCCACCCAGCCGCGCCTTCCTTCAGCCGTGGTCCGGTCGAACAGGTCGGCGGCCTGTGTGAAGACCTCGACGGCGCCGGCGCTGGCCCCCAGCTCCGTCCGGGCCAGCCCCAGGTTGTTCAGGGTGGCCGCTCGCTCGTCGTCGCGTCCATGGTCGGCCAACAACCCGGCCGCCCGCTCGAACAGCTCGGCGGCGCGATTGCTGTCGCCCAGGGCACGATGGGCAGCGCCGGCGGCGTTGAGAACCCGAGCGTGCTCGACCGGGTCGAAGCGGGGGTCGAAGATGCCGGCGGCGCTGTCATAACAGGCCAGAGCCCGCCGCAGGCCCTCCTCGGGCGGTCCCACCGGGTGCTCGGAATAGGCCAGTCCCAGCCGGTAGGCCAACATGGCGTACTGGTGGGGGCGCAAAGCCCGGGGAGTGGCCTTCAGCTGCGCCTCCAACGACCGGATGGTGGCGAGGCGGTCGGAGTCGACGGTGTCGGCGGGCTCGGCGGCCGTTTCCTGGGCCACCTCAGGCCGGGGTGACGTCAGCGGCGCACAGCCTGTCAATATGGCTGCGAACCTCGGCCACGGCAACCTCGACGGCCCCCGCCACCGGCTCCGACAGCCCCTGGGCGAAGGTTTCGGTGTCGACCGGCTGGCAGCCGATGATGACCGAGGATGCCGGCATCACCCCCAGCGCCCGGGCCAGCATCAAAGCTCGTGACGGCGTGGCGAGGTGCATGTCGGAGAGGAAGTCATGACGCTGGTCCCAGGAGAGATCGGCCACATCGGCGATGTCGGGCTCGATGACCATGACCGTGCCCGGGGGCCGCCCCCGGTCGACGGTGTCGATCACGACCAGGGCGTCGGCGCCGTCTATGAGCTCCTGGACCAGGGCGATGCCGCCGATCCCGGTCTCGACCACCTTCACCCCTTGTGGGAGCGCCATCGTGGCCAGCCGGTCGGCCACGGCCACACCGAACCCGTCGTCACTGCGCAGCACGTTGCCCACGCCGGCCACCAGGATCTTCATGCCGTGGCCCGTTGCCCGGACTCGGCCACCCGCAGCGCGTACCCCTTCACCGCCCACCAGGCGATGTACTCCTCCAGCTCGGCCCAGGCGGCATCGTCGACCGAGTCCCGCCAGTGGTCGAGGCGGCGTTCAACCTCTGAGCCGATGATGTGGTCCAACGCCCGGAAAGCGGCGTCGGCATCACCGATCATGTGCGGCCCGGGATCGCCGACCCTGAGGTCGCCGGCGATGGCGGCGGCACGGGCGTCGAGGACGTCGAGGTCGACTTCTTCGTAGGTGACACCGGCTATCCCCGCGTCCTGCTCCTCGACCCGGCGCAGGCAGTAGCCGTTGAGGATCGCCGCCGCCGCCCATATGCTGGTCTCCGGCAGAGGTTGGGAGAGGCGTTCCTCGGCCACGACCCGGTCGGTGAACCGCTTGGCCATGGCGCTGAGGGGATGGGCCTGGGCAAGGGCCCGGGCCCGGTACGCCAAGTCGCCGACGGTGCCCGTCACTTTCCCTCGTGACCGCGTATCTGCAGGAGCGTCGGTTGGGGCGTGGGGACGTCGACGGGCTCTGGCTCGGGCACCGTGAGACAGGTGAGATCGGCTTTGCTGGCGTCGGTCTGGTCGGTGGCGTCGACCACCTCGAGGCGTCGGAAGTGCGGCCAACGCTCTCGCAGGGCCACCTCCACCCCATAGGTGAGTGTGGCCGACGAACTCGGGCAACCGTCGCACGTGCCCGCCAGGCGAACGGTGACCACGCCGTCCTTGATGCCTTCGACCTGGATAGAGCCACCGTGGGACTCCACCAGAGGCCGGACCTCCTCGAGGGCGGCGGCCACGGCCACGGCTGCGTCGGCCGCCTGCTCGGCGTCCTCTCCCAGCCCGTACGCAGCCAACAGCGCCCCCGTGACGGGATGACCGGCCACCGACTCCAAGAAGATCTCGCCCCGCCAGGCGCGGATCATCTCGACGAGCTGGCCCAGACCGTCGCGGTGGAATGCGTCGACCCAGTCGAGCAGCTCTCCCACCTGTGCGGCCACGGCCGGGTCGGGGTGGCTGGTCAGCTGCTCGGCCAGCTCGCCTATGCGGGCCAGGACGTCCTCGTAGGCCAGTTCCTCTGTGTCACTCATCGCAGTGCCTCTGTGTCACTCATCGCAGTGCCTCTGTGTCACTCATCGGCGGTGCCTTCATGTCACCCATCTGTCTGCTCCCACGCCGGACCGCAGACGCCGGGCCCACCTCGTCGGTGCCCCGTTGGCAGCGACGGGAACCTCCCGGTCCCCTGCCTCATGCCAGAGCCTCTCCGACCGGCAGGGCCACCTCCTCGCGCACCATGGCCAGCACCTCGTCGACCACCGCCTCGACCTCGTTGCTGAACCCGAGGCCGAACGACTTGTCGCCGGGCTCTATCTCGATCACCACCGTGTCAGCCGGGAATCCCTTCCAGTAGCGGACGACGGCCAAGGTGTGGTCGAGGTCGATGATCCCACCGACGGCCTCGGTCAGCCGCTCGTGCACCTCGTCGTCGGGCGGCGGGGCCAGGTCCAGCATGTAGCGGCGAATGGTCCCGGGGGGGTCGACGTCGCGCGGCATGGCCCCGACCAGCACGACCTTGGAGGGCCGGAGGTCCTGCAGCAGATGCAGGACACGATGAGCGGCGTAGGAGATGTCCTCGATGATGACGTCGTCGGGCCAGTCCTGGTCCTCGACCCGGCGAACGAACTGGGTGCCGAAGTCGAGGTCACGCAACCATGGCAACCCGATGCCACCGACCAGCACCGGCCCGGAACGGGTCACTCCAGGGTGCAGCTGCAGGAGTTGACCTCACGGGTGATGACACCCTTGCCGGTGTCCATGTGGGTGGTGCAGGGCATGCACGGGTCGAAGCT
>JBBSHS010000079.1:0-11428 GCA_038232515.1 Acidimicrobiales bacterium | reverse complement strand
CCCGCCGCTTCCATCACCGCCATTGTACCGAACATATGTTCGCCGTACAAGCACCAATGGCGGACATACGGCGACGATCCTTGCTCTCTTTTCCCGGTCCTCCGGCCGCCACCGACCTGCGCAGATGTCACCCCGGATCCGGAGAAGCTCCTCGCATGGAGAGCCGGCGCTGGCCGGGTCGACGGTCATGGTCGGGTCGTGGCCCTGGCAACTGGACGCCCAGCATCAGGTCCGCCGCCAGAGTGTCCCGGCCGGGTGGAGCGGCGCCGGTTGGGAAACTGCGGGGAACGTCGTCCCACCAGCGCGACTCCCCCGCCCACGGCTTCGGCGCCCCGCCGGCTGGCACTGCGAACCCGGCATACTCTGCCGGCCAACAGAAAGGTGCTCTCATGGCGCTCGACGAGGACGCACAACGCCTGGCCAAGGGCAGGAACCTGGCGACGGTGGTGACGCTGATGCCGGACGGTCAGCCCCAAGCCCTGCTCACGTGGATCGACACCGACGGCGAGCACCTGCTGATCAACACCGAGCCCCAGCGCCAGCGGTCCAAGAACGTCGCCCGCGATCCGCGCATCACGGTGCTCATCCACAGCGCCGACAATCCCTTCGACTGGGCCGAGGTGCGGGGCCGGGTGGTCGGGACCGTCGGCGGCCAGGAAGCGCGCCGCCACATCGACGAGTTGTCCCATAAGTACATGGGTACCGACTACCAGAACCCGATCGGCCCCGACGGCCGCGTCGTGCTCAAGGTGGCGGCCACCAAGGTCAACACCTCGGCGTCTATGGGCCGGTAAGGGGCCCAGGGCAAAGCCAGGGGCCAGATCAGGGCCACGCCCGGCGCCGAGCGGGTACACCGTGCCGACGCCAGCGGGCCGGCGGGCCCTCTCAGCAGCCGGGCGGCGGCCGGGTGGTCGTGGTCGAGGCCGGTAGGGCGGTCGTGGGTGTCGAGGCGCTGGGCCGCGTCGTGGTGGTCGTGCACCGCGGTGGGATCGTGGAGGGCAGCGGGGGCGGCGTCGGGAACGGCCCGCCCCCGCCCCCGGCCCCGCCGCCACCACCGGGAGGCAGGGGCGGCAAGGTGGGCACGGTCGCGACCCCGGTGAGGGGCGGCTCCGTCACCGCGGTGAGCGGTACCGACGCGACCGTGGCCACCGTCGGAGGAGGCACGCTGGCCGGCCGCAGGTTCAACTGGTCGGGGCTGGCCGTGAACAGCGCGGCGGAGGGCTGGCCGGCGAGCGCCGCCTTCATGGTGTCGGCGAAGATGGTGGCCGGGAAGGTGCCACCGAACACGTCCCTGCCGTGCACGCTGGTCATGGGCGTCGACTTGTCGGGGTCCCCGACCCAGACCGCGGTGGCCAACTGCGGCGTGTAGCCGACGAACCAGGCGTCGACGAAGTTGGTCGTGGTACCGGTCTTGCCGGCCACCGGTCGCCCGATGGCGGCCCCCTTGCCGGTGCCCTCCTCCACCACCCGCTCCAGGGTGGCGTTGAGCACACCCGCCTTGGTCTGGTCGACCGCCTTGGTCGTCGAGGGGCGGCGGCTGTATACGACCTTGCCGTTCCGGTCCTTGATGCGGACTATGCCGTAGGGGGCGGCGTAGGCACCCTTGGCCGCGAACGCGGCGTAAGCGGAAGCCTGTTCCAGCGGGCTCACTCCGGTGCGCACACCGCCCAGGGCGATCGACGGCAGGGCGTCGAACTGCTCGCTGAAACCGAAACGCTTCAACAGGTCGGCCACCTTCTTGGGCCCGACCTGCAGCACCAGCTGGGCGTACACCACGTTCACCGAGTCGACGGTGGCCTGGTCCACCGTGATCGGGCCCCCCGGGCCGGGCTCGGCGTTGGACACCTGGTAGGAGGTGCCGCCGTACTGCAGGGTCTTGGGCGAGCCGGAGTCGAAGGTGGTCCGGGGGTCGATGCCCTGCTCCAGCGCGGCCAGGTAGACGAACGGCTTGAACGAGGAGCCGGGTTGGCGGTGGCCCTGGCTGGCCACGTCGAACTGCTCGTGGGGGTCGAGGCCGCCGAACAGCAGCCGTATGGCGCCGTCGCCGGGCTGCACGGAGGCAATGGAGGTGGCGGGGTCGCCGGGACGGCCCAGCTGGCCCTGTACCGACCTGGTGGCCGCGGCCAGCGCCCGGGGGTCGAGGGTGGACTCGATGGTGAGGCCCTGGTTGGCAAGCGCGGAGGCCCGGACCTCGGGGCTGTCGCCCAGCTCGGCCAGGCCGCCTGCCTCCCGGGCCACCAGGTCGACGAAGTAGGGATCCACGCCCGCCGCCCGGGTGGTGGGAGGGGCGGGGATCGCGCCCAGCGGCGCGGCGTCGGCTGCGGCCAGGTCGGCCTTGTCCAACCAGCCGTTGCGGGCCATGTTGGCCAGCACCTGGTTGCGGCGGCGCTGGGCGGCGTCGGGGTGGGCGCGGGGGTCGAGCGGCTTCCCCGGAGCGCGGATACGCCCGGCCAGCGTGGCCGCCTGATCGGCGTCGAGCTGTTTGGCGGGGATGCCGAACGTCCGCCGGGCGGCGGCGTCGATGCCGTAGGCGCCGTCGCCGAAGTACACCTGGTTCAGGTAGCGCTCCAGCAACTGGTCCTTGGAGTACCGCTTCTCCAGCTGGGAGGCGTAGAGCACCTCCTTGAGCTTGCGCAGCAGGGTCCGCTGGCCGTTGGTGTAGTTGAGCTTGGCCAGCTGCTGGGTGATGGTGGACCCGCCCTGGGTGCCGTGGCCGGTGAGAGTGTGGATCCCGGCCCGGAACACCGAGGCCGGGTCGACGCCGGAGTGCTCATAGAAGTGCTCGTCCTCGGCCGCCATGACCGCTCGGGGGACGACCGGCGGCAGGTCCTTCAGCTGCACCGGGTCACGGTGCTCGCTCTCGATGGTGCCCACCGCCGAGCCGTCGACGGCCAGCACCCGCGAGCCCGACGGAAAGGTGTTGAAGCCCTTGGTGGAGGGGGCCAGCGGCGAGGCGACGAACAGGATCACCCGGGACAGGCCCAGTGACGCCGCCCGGCGCAGGGGCGGGACGGCGAGCACCAGCACCAGCAGGCCCACGGCGGCCAGGGCCACGACCTGACGGAGGCTGCGCCCGAGGAACCACGCCCGTCGCCGCGGTCCCTCGACGGCCTGCCCGGGATATCCCATGTCGGGGCCAGGTGTACCCAGCTACGCCCAGGTCCAAGCCCGGTGGCACGCGGCCGGTGGCACGCGGCCGTCGGCCCGCAGCCGACGGGTGGCACGGGATCGGCACATGGTGGCGCGGATCGCGCCCGACAAAGGCGGGGCCGACGCCCATCGGGTACCACCGGCCGGCATCGAGCCCGGCGGTCAGGCCCAGGTAGGGCTGGGCACTGGGCGGCGGCGGGTCGTCCGCACCCACGGCAGGGTCGGCTTCGGCCCCGGACCGGACGGCGTTCTGGACCGGCTGCACCGGCCCGGCCCCGGCCGTCACGACGATGGCGAGGACGGGGACGGCGGGCCGGAGGGCGACGGCGGGCCGGAGGGCGACGGCGGGCCGGAGGGCGACGTCGGCCCGGCCGTCGGCATGGCGACGACCAGGTCGACGGAGCAGATGGCGCCCCGTGACCGACGGTCGGGCCGCCACCCTCCGACGAGCCGCCAGCACAGGCTGCCCTCGTCCGTGCCCGTCGTGGTGCTGCCTCCCAGCGGCACCCGTAAGGAAAAAGGCAGCTCGGCAGCGCCGCCGGGCGCAACCGGCGGGACGTCGAGGTGGAGGCGGGAGAACGCTTTGGTGGAGCTGCGCACCTCGTCAAAGCCCGGCCATACGTGGTGCACCCCCCAGGACTTGGTGCGTTCCAGGTACAGATCGAGGGCGCCGGCGGGCACCGCCTCGTCGCCGTCGAGACGCGCTTGACCGACCACGTGATGGTTCTGCACGGCCCGGGGCGACTCCAGGACCAGTTCCAGGCGCGCCGGTCCATCCCCGCCAGTCCGTACGGCGCCGACCCAGCCGGCCCCGTAGGACGGCCCGGGCACGATCAGGACGTGGTGACGCCTGGTCAGCATCCCGCTCCCGGCCAGCGCCACCTCGGCCACGACGAGGTGCTGGACGTCCACCGATCCGGCCAGCGCGTTCGGCGCGGCGCCGGCTACCGGCACCAAGCCGTGTCCACCGCGCTCCTCGCCTGCCTCGAGCCGCCCGCCCAGATCGTCGAACCTCAGCTGAGCCATCTCCTCCTCCACCCAGACTCGGTACATGGCCGGGGATCGCACCGGCACCAGCGTCGTGTGTCGCGCCCGGCGCTCCACCAGTCGGACCGATACCCGCGAGACGTCCACGGCCGAGTGGGCCCGGAGACGCACGACGGCGTCGATGGAGCCGTCCGTGGGCGCCCAGCGGGAGAGGTCCAGCGTTAGGGTCACAGGCTTCGGGCCGAACAGTGATGGACCTCCGTCAGTCATGTGCCGGCCGGCGCGGTACAGCCGCTCCGCAGCCGTGGCCGGGCCAGCCCGCAGTCCGCGCCAGGGATGGTCACGACAACACCCTGATCACACACCGCGGCCCGGGCGCTCCAGCGAGTCGCTGATCGCCGGTCAGGAGCTCGCACGCCAAGACCTCAGCGAGGGCGACATACATCGCGTCGTACGCCGCCACGTTGGCCCGTAGCTCATAGCTGCGTCGCATGAAGGGCAGGGTCGGATAGCGATCCAGGCCAAGTGCTTCGAGGTCTTCGACCGCCCGAGCGAAACGATGGGCGGAGATCGTCCTCGCCAGCCACCGCTTCCTGAGCACGGCCAGGTCTCGACGTCCACCAGGTCCGGGGCGGCGATGTCTCGTACCTGAGAACCGGCCAGCGGTCACCCTTAGGCCGGCTCCGCCGCCCGGCGCCGCCGCCAGGCGTCGGTCAGCGACGGGGGCTGCCAACCGGCGTCGGTCTGGTTGAGGGTGGTGCCGGGCGGCACCAGCTCGTCGATGCGGTCCAGCACGCCGGCGTCGAGAACCACGTCAGCCGCGTCCAGCTGACCCTCGAGCTGCTCGAGGGTGCGGGGCCCGATGATCGCCGAGGTCACGGCCGGGTGCTGGACCACGAAGGCGAGGGCCATCTGGATCAGGCTCAACCCCGCCGCTTCGGCGACGCCGGCGAGCTCGTCCACGACATCCAGCTTGCGCCGGTTCTCCGGCAGTGAGATGTCGTACCGGCCGGGGATGCGCTGGGCCCGCCCGCTGGTGGGCACGTCCTGGCCCTTGCGGTACCTGCCCGACAGCCACCCACCGGAAAGGGGGCTCCATGAGATGACCCCCATGCCGTACTGCTGGCACACCGGCAGGACGTCGGCCTCGATGCCCCGCACCAGGATCGAGTAGGGCGGCTGCTCGCACACGAACCGCTGGCGCTGGCGCCGCTCGGCCACCCACTGGGCCTCGACGATGGCGTGGGCGGGGAAGGTGGAGCTGCCCAGGTAACGGACCTTGCCGGCGCGCACCAGATCGGACAGGGCCCCGAGCGTCTCGTCGACGTCCGTCGACGGGTCGGGTCGGTGGATCTGGTACAGGTCAATCCAGTCCGTGCCCAGACGGCGCAGGCTGTCCTCGCAGGCCCGCATAATCCAGCGCCGGGAGTTGCCCCGGCGGTTGGGGTCCTCGCCCATGGCGGCGTGGCACTTAGTGGCCACGATGACGTCGTCGCGGCGACCGGCCAGCGCCTGGCCCACGATCTCCTCCGACTCGCCCGCCGAGTACACGTCGGCCGTGTCGATGAAGTTGACGCCGGCATCGAGGGCGCGGTGGATGACCCTGATGGACTCGTCGTGGTCGGGGTTGCCCCAGGCCCCGAACATCATGGCGCCGAGGCACAGCGGGCTGACCTGGAGGCCGGTGCGACCGAGGTTTCTCATGTCCATGCCTGGCAATGGTACGCGGCCACCCATCGTCACCTACTGCCCCCCGACGTGCGCCGCCGCCCACCGGCGGGTAGAGCGGGGAACGTGAACGGGCGGGTCGGGGGGTCGGCCAAGCGGCGGCTGCACGCGCTCTGGACCCGCAACTTCCGCCTCTTCTTCTTCGGCCAGCTGGTCTCCAACTCCGGGAACTGGCTCACAATGGTGGCGCTCACCCTGCTCGTCCTCCACCTGACCAGCAGCGGCTTCGCCGTCGGGCTCCCACCGCCTGCCAGTTCGGGCCGATCCTGGCCATGTCGGCCTTCGCCGGGCTGGTGGCCGACCGGACCGACAAGAGGCGCCTCCTGCTGCTCACCCAGTCGCTGGAGATGGGCCAGTCGTTCGGGCTGGCGGCGCTCGCCTTCATGCGCCACCCGCCGCTTGGCGCCCTTTTCGCCGTAGCCGTGGCCGGCGGCTGCCTGCTGGCCTTCGACAATCCCGCCCGCCGGTCGTTCGTCACCGAGATGGTCGAGCCCGGCGACGTACCCAACGCAGTGACGCTCTACAGCGCGCTGGTCAACTGCTCGCGGATCTTCGGTCCGGCCCTGGCCGGGCTGCTGGTGGTCACCCTCGGGTACGGATGGTGCTTCATCATCGACGCCGTCTCCTACACGGCGGTGCTGGTGGCGCTGCTGCTGATGCACGCCAGCGAGCTGCGCAAGGTGCCGGTGGCGCGTCGCGGGCGCGGGCAGGTGCGGGCCGGCGTCCGCTACGTGGCCTCGATGCCCGAACTGTGGCTGCCCTTCGTGATGTTCGCCGTGATCGGCACGTTCAGCTACAATTTCGGCGTCGTGTTCCCGCTGTTCGTCGAGCAGGGGCTGCACGGGTCCGACGCCACTTTCACGCTCGTCTACTCGGTGTTCAGCGCCGGTTCCCTGGTCGGCGCGCTGGCCGTGGCCGACCGCCGCACGATCACCGTCCGCCACATCGTCGTAGGCGCCGCCGCCTTCGGAGCGACCCTTCTCCTGCTGGCGCCGGCGCCGAACGTGGCGGTCGTCGTCCCGATCGTCGTGCTGCTCGGCATCACCAGCATCAGCTTCATGACCGCCACCACAGCAAATCGTGCAGGTGCGCGCCGACCCGCAGATGCACGGCCGCGTGCTCGCCCTGCAGACGGCCATGGCCATGTCCCCGACGGGGGCGGGGGCCGTGGCCCCCAGCTCCTGGGCCCGGCTGACGAAGGCGTCGGCGTCGGCGACCATGAAGGTGACCACCCACTGCGATGGCAAGTCGGGCGGTAGCTCGTCGCCGATCTGTGTGGCACCGGCGATCTCTCCGCCTTCCTCGCCGAGTGCCAGAAACTCGCCCCAGTCCGGGTGCTGGCGCTGCCGCCAGTCGAACACGGCGGCATAGAAGGCGAGGGCCGCCTCTTTGTCCCGGGTCAGCAGCTGGCTCCAGCTCCACCCACCGGGCTCGGTGACGAAGGCGGCGCCAGTGTTCGTACCGGCCTGCCAAAGCCCGCGATGGCGCCGTCGGGACCGGAAAACACCGCCATGCGCCCGGCGTCGAGGATGTCCATGGGCGGCTGGTGCACGGTGCCGCCGTTGGCCGTGACGACGGCGACGGTGGCGTCGGCGTCGGCCGTGGCGATGTAGGTGGTCCACGACGGTGACGCGCCCTCGGCGAAGACGGGCCCGACACCGGCCACCGAGTGGCCGTCGGGGGTGAACTGGGCGTGACCGCCCGCCTCGGGGCGGGGGTCGACCTCGGCATCCCAGCCGAACAGCTCTGTGTAGAAGGACCGCGCCGCGGCCGGGTCGGAGGTCGCCAGGTCGACCCAACAGGGGCGTCCCGGCTCGTAGGCGTCACGGATGGGCGTGACCAGATCTTCGCGCCTCACCGGGCGTTGCGGGAACGCGGCGATGTCCCGATCCTGCGGACAGGTTCAAGACCTCGTACTTCTACCCTTTCAAGCGGGTCCTGTTGTGGGCACGGCGACGAGGGGCGCCTCGAAGACGGTGACCAGGAAGTCGACGGTCACGTCCAGTCCGGCGGCTCCGACATCGGCCAACCGGGCGGCGGCCTCGACGGGTGCGGCCCACCGGTACGGCGTCATCGACCACACCTGCTGCACCTCGTCGGCGCCGGCCAGGTGGACGGCCGCCCGCACCCGGCGCCGCTCGACCACCTCCAGCCGGTCGGCCAGCGGCACGGCCTCGTCGTGGGGCCGGTATTCGGCGTACAGCAGCCGGCGCAGGCCGTCGAGGTGGTCGGCGCCGGGCACCACCACCACGATGTGCCCGCCCGGGCGGGCCATCCGCAGGAACTCGGCCTCGTGGACCGGCGCCATCACGCTGACCACCCAGTCGCAGGCGCCGGCGAGGACGGGGAGGTCCTGGACGCTGGCCACGGCAAAGGTGGCCTCGGGGACGAGAGGGGCGGCCAGTCGCACCGCCGGCCGCGAGATGTCCACGCCCACCACCTGCCGGTCCGGCCCCACCAGGGCGGCGGTGAAGGTGCCCTCGCCACAACCGACGTCGACCACGGTGCCCAGTCCGGTTACCACCTCGGCCAGTGCGGACCGCAGCCCGCCGTAGTGGCCGGCGGCCAGGAACGAGCGCCGGGCCCGGACCATGGTGCCGTCGTCGCCCGACCTGGCCCTGCGGGCCCGGCCCGGGCGTAGCAGGTTGACGTAGCCCTCGCGGGCCCGGTCGAAACGGTGTCCCGTGGCGCACCCGAACACCCGCCCGCACGCCACCAACGGCAGCCGGCAGACCGGGCAGGCCAGCACGGCGGGACGGTGGTCAGCCCTCAGACGCCCTGCCTGCGGGCGACCAGCTCGTTGAGCTCGTCAGGGGTCATGAGCACGGCGCGGGCCTTGGAACCCTCGCTGGGGCCGACGACGCCCCGCTGCTCGAGCAGGTCCATGATCCGGCCGGCGCGGGCAAAGCCGACGCGCAGCTTGCGTTGCAGCATCGAGGTGGAACCCAGTTGGCTGCGCACGATCAGCTCCATGGCCGACTCCAGCATGTCGTCGTCGTCCTGCGAGCCCGTCCCGGCACCGGGCGTGCCCCCTTGGCCGTCGGGGCCGACGATCTCTGTGTCCGGCACGGTCTCCACGGCGGCGGCGTTGGCCACCGCCTGGCGGCGCCAGTGGGCCACGACCGCCTTCACCTCCGGCTCGGACACCCACGCACCCTGCACCCGCACGGGCACGGAAGACGCCGGACCGAGGAGGAGCATGTCGCCCTTGCCCACCAGCTTCTCGGCCCCGGACTGGTCGAGGATGACGCGGCTGTCGACGAGCCCCGACACCGCGAACGCGATGCGGGCGGGGATGTTGGCCTTGATGACACCGGTGATGACGTCGACGGATGGCCGCTGGGTGGCGATGACGAGATGGATGCCGATGGCCCGCGCCATGGCGGCGATGCGGCAGATCGACTCCTCGACGTCGCGGGCGGCGACCATCATGAGGTCGGCCAGCTCATCCACCACGATGAGGATGAACGGAAGGCGCTGGTACCTGGCCACGCCGTCGACGTCGCCCGGCCCGCCGTAGGCACCGTCGTCTCCGCGCAGCTCGCCCCGGTCGAAGGCGGCGTTGTAACCGGTGATGTCCCGTACACCGACCTCGGCCAACAGGTCGTAGCGCCGCTCCATCTCGGCCACGGCCCAGGACAGGGCGTTGGCCGCCTTCTTGGGATTGGCCACCACCTGGGTGAGCAGGTGGGGCAGGCCGTTGTACTGGCCCAGCTCCACCCGTTTGGGGTCGACCATGATGAGCCGGACCTGGTCGGGCGTGGCCCGTACCAGCAGGCTGGTGAGCAGGCTGTTGATGCAGCTCGACTTGCCGGCGCCGGTGGCCCCGGCGATCAGGAGATGCGGGGTGGTGGCGAGATTGGCCATCACCGGCCTGCCGGCGATGTCCTGGCCCAGGGCCACGGTGAGCGGATGCTGCTCGTGGCGGGCCTCGGGGCTGGTGAGGATGTCACCCACGTGGACGATCTGACGGGTCTGGTTGGGCACCTCCACGCCGATGGCGGACCGCCCCGGGATCGGAGCCAGCAACCGCACGTCGGGTGCGGCCATGGCGTAGGCGATGTCCTTGTGGAGACTCGTGACCCGCGCCACCTTCACTCCGGGCCCGAGCTCCAGCTCGAAGCGGGTGACGGTGGGCCCGACGGTCATCCCCATCAGACGGGTCTCGACGCCGTGGGCGGCCAGGGCCGCCTCCAGCGTCCGGCCCCGAGCCTTGACCGCCTCCTGGTCGACGGCCATGGCCTTGCCCCGCTCGAGCAGCGTGAGGGCCGGTAGCTTCCACGCCCCGGGTTCGGCACCGGGCCCGAGGTCGATGCTCAACTGCTCCCCGGCGCCGGCCGCCGTCGCCCCCGGGGGGACGTGGACCTCGAGCTTCTCCCTGCCTCTGGCCGCCTTGGCCGGGGCTTGGCCCTTGGCCTCGGGGACGCCAGGCTCGGCGCCCAGCACCATGGTGTCGACGCCGACCTGGTTCTCGGGCCCGTCGACGTCGGGCACCGCATCCTGATCGAAAGGCACGGGGCCGCCACCACGTCGCCCGTGGCCCGTGCCCCGAGCGGCGGAGCGGGCCGCAGCGATGGCCCGGCGGGTGGCTGCGGCCACGGCCTTCCCGATCGGGCCGGTCGCCCGGCCGACCGTGCTTACGGCGGTGGCCACCGACGTGCCCGCCGCCACCAGGACACCTGTGACGACGGCCACCACCAGGACCATTCCCGCCCCCCAGTTGGACAACGCGGCCCGAAGCGGTGCACCGACGACCAGCCCGGCAAGACCACCAGCCGACCGCAGGTCGGCCAGCTCCCAGTGCCGGCCCACGGAATGGCCGATGTGGAGCAGGCCGCCCGCTGCCACCAGCGCAACCGTGGAACCGAGGGCCAGCCGTCCGGCCAGAGCCCGGCCACCTTCTCGCAGGAGGGCGACACCGACGGCAACGAGGACCAGCGGCACGGCGAAACGCCCGCCGCCCAGCAGGTCACCGGCGCCGAGGCGTACGAGGCGCCCGGCCGGCCCGGTGAGGTCGACCCAGTCGGCCAGCGCCCACAGAGCCCCGGCGCCGCACAGGAGCAGACCGATGACGTCGTCGCCCAGGCGGCCCAGCAGCCCCCGGCCCTCGAGGGTGACCGGGTCCTGGGCCCTGCGTCGTCCCGCCGCCGGCGCCTTGCCCTTGGCCGCCCCGCCCTTGGCCCCCTCGCCCTTGGCCGGCGCACCCTTGGCCGGCGCTCGCCGGGCCGGCTTGGTCGTCGTAGCCACAATGCCCCCAACCGTAACACCTGCCACTTCGCCAACAGGCCCTATGACACCCGGGCACCCGCAGATCGGCTGGCGTCGAGCCGCCGCCGGCGCAGCCGGCCCGGGGGGCGTGGGGGGTTGCCGCCACTCCTTATACAGGGCCCTTACCGAACACCCGGAGGCGCCGTCTCGTCGGCTGGCATCGAGGAGCCGCCGCCGAAGGCGGCCGGGGGGAGTGGGGGGGGGTGCCCCCCCCAAGGCCAGGGTCCGGCGCCGCCGGCCCGGGCCGGGGCCAAAGGCGGGCGCAGGGGGCCCGGAAAGGGGGGGGGGGGGGGGG
>JBBSHS010000078.1:0-11668 GCA_038232515.1 Acidimicrobiales bacterium | reverse complement strand
CTGGGGCCTGCACGCCGATCCCGACGGGGCCGAGGCCCGGGCCAAGGCCCAGCGCGACGGTCGACGCTTCCACCTGTCGCGTGGCTTCGGCGGCGCCTGGTTCGCCGAGGGCGTGTTCGATGCCATCGACGGCAACCTCGTCGCCGCCGAGCTGGCCCGCATCGACACCGAGCTGTTCACCGCCGACTGGGCCGAGGCCAAGGCCCGGGTGGGCGACGAGGTGCGCATTGGCGACCTGTCGAGAACGCCGGCCCAGCGCCGATCCGACGCCGTGACCGAGATGGCCACCCGCTCGGCGTCCCTGCGGGCCGGGGCCCGACGGCCCGAGGCCCTGTTCTGCGTGCTGGTGGGCTACGAGACATTTGCCGGGATGATCTGTGAGCTCGACGACGGCACCGTGGTCAGCCCATCGAGCCTGCGCCCATGGCTGGATGCGGCCTGGGTGGAGCGGGTGGTGTTCGACGGGCCCAGCCGGGTCACCGACGTGGGTGTCAGCCGGCGCCTGTTCAGCGGTGCCACCCGGAGGGCCATCGAAGTCCGGGACCGGGAATGCTTCCACCCCTATTGCGACACTCCGGCCGTCGATTGCGACATCGACCATGTCCAGCCCTGGGCCAACGGCGGGCCCACCACCCAGGCCAACGGTCAAGTGGCGTGTGGCTTCCACAACCGGGCCAGACAACGTAGCCCGTGACCCGGGTCAGGTGGAGGTCGTACGACCAATGTCCAAGAGACACCGCCCGTCTGCAGGCTCACGATGTGATGGGCAATTTCGGGGTGTCGCGTGACCAGGTCCGGGTCCAGAGCTCTCTGCCCGATGTGGGCACGGCCCAGCAGATCCTCATCGGCGGGTTCTTCATCGCTGACGAACCCGCCCCATAGCCCTCCCGCCTCACCTACGCTCGCCGGGTGGACGGAGACGGTGTTCGTCAGCTGCTGGCAACGGGCCAGCCGGTACTCATGCCCGGCGTCTGGGACGCCCTCTCGGCGCGCCTGGCCGCAGGCGCGCGCCACGAGGTCGTCTTCCTGTCGGGCTATGCCACCGCCGCCACCCTTCTGGGTCTTCCTGACTTCGGGTACCTGACCCAGGCCGAGATCGCCGAGGTGGCCCGCCGGGTGTGCGGGCGGGTGCCCGGGACGGCGGTCGTGGTCGACGGCGACACCGGTCACGGCAACGCCCTCAACACCATCCGCACCGTGGAGCTGTTCGAAGCGGCCGGAGCTGCGGGGATCTTCCTCGAGGATCAGGTGTGGCCCAAGAAGTGCGGGCACATGGCCGGCAAGGTCGTCGTCCCCAGAGAGGAATGGTTGGCCAAGCTGGTTGCGGCCGTGGAACACCGCCGGAACCTGTTCGTGGTGGCGCGCACCGACGCCCGGGCTGCGCTCGGCCTGGATGAAGCCATCGAGCGGGCCCGGGCCGCCGCCGATCTCGGAGTCGACGCGGTGTTCGTCGAAGCGCCGGAGTCGGTGGACGAGTTGGAGCGGGTGGCGGCGGCCACCCCCGGCGTGGTGCGGGTGGCCAACATGATCGAGGCCGGCCGTACCCCGCTGCTCACGCCCGCCGAGCTTTCCGACCTGGGCTACAACCTCATCGTCTCCCCGCTGACCGGGCTCTTCGCCGTCGCCAAGGCCCTGGCCCGTGTCTACGGGATCCTCGCCGAGCAGGGCACGTTGCGAGACCACCTCGATCTGGTCACCACCTTCGACGAGTTCAACAAGGTGGTCGACCTCGAGGCCCACTACGACCTCGAGGCCCACTACGAGATCGAGGCCCGGTACCGCACCGACAGCAGCTCGACAGGAACGTGAGGCAGGCGAAGCACCGGCGCATCGCCTCCCTGTCGTCGCTGCAGCCCCTGCACCATCGCCACTTCGCTCTGCTCTGGGGCGCCGCCCTCGTGTCCAACATCGGCTCCTGGATGCAGACCGTGGCCGTCGGTGTGCTGGTCACGGCCAAGACCCACCAGGCGGGCTGGACCGGCCTGGCCGCCGCCGCCGCTTTCCTGCCCATCGGCCTGCTGTCCCCGGTGGGCGGCGCCATGGCCGATCGCGTCGACCGTCGCCGCTGGCTCCTGGCCACCACGGTGGGCGAGACCGTCCTCGCCACCCTGCTGGCCCTGCTCGCCGCAACCGGCCGGGCCACGCCCTCGGCCGTCATCGTGGTGGTCCTGGGCGGAGGGATGGCGGCGGCCCTCGGCTTTCCCGCCTACCAGGCCATCCTCCCCGACCTGGTTCCCCGCGAGGACCTACTGGCTGCCATCTCCTTGTCGTCGACCCAGTACAACCTGGGCAGGGTGGTGGGCCCGGCGCTGGCCGGCGTTGTGCTCGCCATCGGTTCCTACACGTTGGCCTTCGCCGTCAACGCCGCGTCCTTCGCCGCCGTCATGGTCGCTCTCGCTTTCGTCAAGATCCCCCCACCAGTGCCCGACACCGAGGGTGGCACCCTCCGGAGTCGCATCGCCACCGGCGTCCGGGCCGCCGCAGCCGAGCCCGGATGCCGCCTGGCCATCATCGCCATCGGCGTCACCGCCTTCCTGATCTCGCCGTTCATCGCCCTCATCCCCGCCGTGGCCCTGAAGCTGTTCGATCACGAGGACACCGGCACGGCGATCCTGGTGACCGCCCAGGGGGTGGGAGCGGTCGTGGGGGCGCTCGCCCTGGCCCCTATCGCCCGCCGCCTCGGGCGCCGCCGGGCCCTTCAGGCCAGCTTCGTGGCGGTGGCCGCAGCCGTCCTGGCTTATGCCGGCGCCCCGTCTCTGGCCCTGGCCGCCGTCGCCCTGGTGATCGTCGGCGCCAGCTACATCAGTGTCCTGTCGGGCCTGGGAACCGTCGTCCAGCTGCGGGCTCCGAGGGCTTATCGGGCCCGAGTCCTGAGCCTCTACATGGTGGCCCTGGGAACGATCTATCCGTTGGGCGCCATCTTCCAGGGCGTTCTCGACGACCGGTTGGGGATCCGGGTGGTCACCGCCGGGTGTGCGGTGGCCTTCATCGGTCTGGTGCTGGCCGTCCGGTTCCTTCGTCCCCAGCTCTCGTCGGCCTTCGACGATCCCGTCGAGCTGCCCGGCAGAGAGGAAGGCGATGTCATTCCTCCGACCCCCGCCGGCTCGTCCGTGTGACCTGCGCGCTTGACCCGACCGGGTCAGTGACTGTTGCGGCTGCCTCAGCCGGGACGGAACACCGGAAGCCCGTCACCTACCGCAGAGACGGCCGGGGCACCACACGCCGCCGCCACGTCGTTCCACCTGTCGCGGTCCCAGCCACCGATCGCCTCGGCCACCGTGCCGTCGGGCTCCACCAGGAAGAGGCTGGGCACGGTCGATATGCCGTAGGCGTCGGAGACCGTGTACGGGGTGGCCTCACTCACGGTCGGGACCTGCTGGTCCTCCTCGTTGGCGTAGCGCTGGAGGGCGGCGGGTGGGTCCTCGCCGACTGCCACCACGCGGGCTCCACCCTCGGCCAGAGCCGTGAGCTTGGGCGCCACCATCTTGCAGACGGGACAGGTGACCTTGAAGAACACGATCACCGTGCGGCCGGCCTGCCACGGGTCGCTGACCGCCTCGCCGGTGACGGCGTCGGGGAGGGTGAACGAGGGGGCGGTGGCGCCGGCAGCTAGCACCCGGCAGGTCCGGGTCCGGGAAGGGCGTCGGCCGGTACGGTCATGGGCGAATCGTAGGTCGACGCGGCTCGGTGGGTGGGGCCTTGGCTCAGTTCACCGTCTGGGAGCGTGTGCCCGCCACCCACACCCGGTAGCCCCAGGGCGGTGAGGCCGGCGACTTTGGCGGCCACCAGGGCCAGCGGGCCGGCAGTCACCCGAAGGCCGCCAGCGACGCGACTCGGTAGGTGGAGGAGGTCACGACGTCGACTTCGATGACAGTGTCGGACCGGACGATCCCTCGCCTCAGGCCTTGGCCACCTCCAAGATGGTCAACTGGGGCGACCACGGCCCCGTGTCCCTCGCGGCTCGACCGCCCGACCTCAGGCCAAGCGGCCAGAGGTCGAACGAAAGGACGAGGTCGAGCCGGTTGGTAACCTCCGCTCAGTTCACCGTCTGGGTCACGGTGTCACGCCGCACTGCGACTTGCCGAAGTACAGGTCACCGACGGCGGTGGGGCCGAGGATGTACTCGTGGCCGGCGTAGACGGTCAGCGAACCGTCGGGGTTCGTCACCTGCTCATTGAAGACGTACTTCCAGTAGTCCTGGGACCCGTTCACCTCGATGTGACCGGTGTAGGTCGTGTTGGGGGCCGGATTGGTCGGCACCGTCACTCGCACCGGCGGGTGCGCGCCTGAGCCAGGGAGGCCAATGTAGGTGCCGAGACCCATGGGGTCGTAGCCGTTGTCGAGCTCCAGCTGGCCGTTGGTGATCGTGGTCGAGCCGCTGTTCCCGCTCTGATGGTAACGCCGTGCACGAGCTGGTGACGGTTGTGCTGAGCCCGGTCGGGTTCTTGGGATAGAGGGTGGTGGTGTCCACGGGGCCGTAGCCGAAGCTCTCCGCGCCGTTTCGATCGACATTGGCGATGGTGGTCGAGCTCGTCACCGACCCGGATGTTCCGATCGTGCCCTGGGTGTTGACGGTGATCGCTCCCGTGCTGAAGAACTCGGCGGGACCGACGAATCCGCTGGTCGTCGTGGCGGTGGCCGTCATCGTGGGTGAGCCGCCGGCCGGCAGCGTCACCAGGGGACTGGCGGCCGCTGCCGCCTGGGTCGAGGGAACACAGCCTGCCGGTAGGTTGTTCGTGGGGGGGTTCGTGCAGACGACCTGACCGACGCCCCTGGTGTTGATCGGCCCGCCGAAGAGGTTGACCTTGAGCTGATAGCCGTAGGCGCTGCCGATGTCGCTGCTGACACTGGCGCTGGCTGGGCCGGCCGAGGCCACCATCCCCATGCCCAGCGGCACCAGGAGCGCCAACGTCAGGGGCAACCTCCGGGTGTGTCGACCATTCCTCGTGATATCCGCATTGTTCTGTCCCTTCCCATTGTTGAGATCCCGTGCCAGGTATGCCCCCACAGCCATCCGTCGAGTGGTCGCAGGCGACGCGACGACAGTCGCACAGCCCCTCCCGGGGTGCATCGGTCAACTGACCTATTTCCGGAATGTTTCTGCCCTGGGTCTCCCTGCCTCGGAAGCTCTCGCCTTGATCGTTCGCGAGGCTCCCGATGGTCGGTGGTGTTGGGCTCACCCACCGGCGCCCACCCGGGCGCCTCCTTCGGCCAGAGCAGTCAGCGGGGGCGCCACCATCTTGCAGACGGGGCACGTGACCTTGAAGAACACGACGACGGTGCGACCGGCCTGCCACGGATCGGTGACGGCCTCACCGGTGACGGCCTCACCGCTGACGGCATCGAGAAGCGTGCACGACGGAGCGACGGCCCCGGCGGCGATCACGCCGAACGCCCGGCGGCGACGAGGATCGGTGCGGTCATGGGCATGCATGGTACGTCGCGCCGCCGCTCGATCCGAGGCTAGGGCGGCCAGAGATCGAGCGGGGGCGAGGTGGAACACCTTGGTGCGGACCTTTGGCTCAGCTCACGACTTGAGTGACTGTGCCGTTGCTGGTGAGGAAGGCTCCGCTGGCGTTGTAGACCGCCTTGATGGCGTGGGAACCGGCGCTGAGGGTGGAGATCGCCTTCGTCGCCTGGCCGGCGACGAGGGTGACCGGACTGCCGGAGTTGACGCCGTCAACCTTGAACTGCACCGTGCCGGCCGGGGTGCCCGTACCGGCCACCGGGGCCACCGTGGCGGTGAAGGTCACGTTCTGACCGACGGTCGAGGGGTTGACCGACGAGGTGACCGTGGTCTTGGACGTGCGCTTCACGCCACACTGCGACTTGCCGAACCACAAGTCACCGACGGCCGTGGGTCCCTGAATGTACTCGTGTCCGGCGTAGACGGTGAGCGAGCCGTCGGAGTTCGTCACCTGCTCGTTGAACACGTACGTCCAGAAGTCCTGGGACCCGTTCACCTCGATGTGGCCCGAGTACGAGGTGTTGGGGGCGGGGTTGGTCGCCACGATCACCCGCACCGGCGGGTGGGCACCGACGCCGCCGGAGTAGGTGCCGTTGCCGAGCGGGTCGTAGCCGTTGTCAAGCTCGAGCTGGCCGTTGGTGATCGTGGTCGAGCCGCTGGTCCCGGTCTCGGACGATGTGCACGAGCTGGCCACGGTGGTCGACAGCCCGGTGGGGTTCTTGGGGTAGAGGGTGGTGGCGTCCAGGGGGCCGTAGCCGAAGCTCTCCGAGCCACTTGCATCGACGTTGGCGATGCTGGTCGAGCTGGTGACCGACCCACTCCCTCCGGTCGTCCCCTGGGTGCTGGCGCTGACTGCGCCCGTGCTGAAGAACTCGGCGGGACCGACGAATCCGCTCATGGATGCCTGGGTGCCAGTGATCGTGGAGGATCCGGTCGTGGGCAGCGTCACCAGAGGACTGGCGGCCACGGCTGCCTGGGTGTCGGGGACACAGCCGGCCGGGATGTTGTTCGTGGGCGGGTTCGTGCACACGACCTGGCCGACACCCCGGGTGTTGATGGGTCCACTGAAGAGGCTCACCTTCAGCTGGTAGTCGAAGGCGCTGCCGACATCACTCGAGACACTGGCGCCGGCCGGGCCCGAGAAGGCCACCATCCCCGCGAGCAGCGGCATCAAGAGTGCCAGAGCCAGGGGCGCCCTCCGGGCATGCCGACCATTCTTAGTGAACATTCGCATCATTCTGTTCCTTTCCATTTTGAGATCCCGTGCCGGTATGCCCCCACAGCCATCCGTCGGGTGGTCGCAGGCGACGAGACGACAGTCGCACAGCCCCTCCCGGGGTGCACCGGTCAATTGACCTATTTCCGGAATGTTCTGCCCTGGGACTCCCTGCCTCGGAAGCTCTCGCCTTGATTGTTCGCGAGGCTCCCGATGGTCGGTGGTGTTGGGCTCTCCCACCGTGGACGTGACCGGCGACACCGTCGACGAGTCCAACGAGACGTCAACCTCATCCGGCTGCCAAATGATCTGGCTATAGGCCGTATTAGTAGAGTCGTTTCACACCTAGCAGTGCGACAGGTATGGAAGCTCTTTCGCTACCACGGTAAACTTGCAATTCCCGTCGTCGTCGCACCAGGAAAGTCCCGGACGTGCCCTTCGTCTCCCAGAGCGCAGACAAAGAGGATCGGCCCGAGCCGCGCTCGGGAAAGCCGAACGCCTTCACCCCCCGCCACGGCCCGCCCCGCGACCGGTCCCATGGTGGCCCGGCCAACAACCTGCCCCACCTGGCCAGCGGCTTCGTCGGCCGCCGGGAGGAGGTGGCCGAGGTCACCACCCTGCTCGGCCGATCCCGACTGGTCACCCTCGCCGGGCCTGGCGGCATGGGAAAGACCCGCCTGGCTCTCGAGGTCGCCGCCCGGGCCGCAGGCCGGTATCCGGACGGTGTGTGGCTGGTCGAGCTCGCCGCAGCCACCGACCCGACCCGCCTGCCCGAGGTCGTCGCCGACGTCCTTCCCGGCCGTGACGGCCGCACCCAGCCCCAGCTCGATGACGTGGCCCGCCGGATCGGCGGCCGGCGCATGCTGGTCGTCCTCGACAACTGCGAGCACATGGTGAACGCGTGTGCCCACCTCGTGGAGCACGTCCTGCAAGCGTGCCCGGCCCTCGACGTCCTGGCGACCAGCCGGGAGACACTCGGTATCGTCGGTGAACACAACTGGACGGTGCGCCCGCTCTCGTTGCCCGATCCCGACCAGCCGGGCGCCCGGTCGCCCGCCCTCGGCGAAGCGGGCGAGCTGTTCGTCCAGCGAGCCACCGAGGCCAATCCACGCTTCGCCCTCACCGATGCCTCGGCGGCCACGGTGGCCGAGATCTGCCGCCGCCTCGACGGCATGCCCCTGGCGATCGAGCTGGCGGCCACGCGAGTCAGCTCGCTGGCTCCGGCCGACATCCTCGAGCGCATCGATGATCGCTTCCGCCTCCTCAACCGGGGCAGCCCCACCGCCCCCACCCGGCACCAGACCCTTCTGGGGGCGCTGGAGTGGAGCCATGACCTGCTCACGCCCGCAGAGGCCGCGCTCCTGCGACGCCTGTCGGTCTTCGCCGGCTGGACGCTCGCCGCCGCCGAGAAGGTCTGTTCGGGCGGGACCGTGCAACAGGCCGACATCATCGACCACCTCACCGCCCTCGTCGACAAGTCACTCGTGGCCGTCGAGGCACGCGATGAGGGCCTCCGGTACCACCTGCTCGAGACGATCCGGGTGTGGGCCGGCACCAAGCTCATCGACGCATCCGAAGCGTCCGCCCTCCGCCGGGCCCATGCCGAATGGTGCCTGGCGTTGGCCGAGCGAGCCGACGGGGAATTCGGTGGCCGGCACCCGAAGCCCTGGCTCGACGAGCTCGAGGCCGAGCACGACAACCTGCGGGCGGCCATGGAGTGGGCCCGGGATGCCGAGGAGATCGAGATCGGGCTCCGCCTCGTCACCTCCCTGGCCCATTTCTGGCGGATCCGGGGCCACATCGGCGAGAGCCGGCGCTGGCTGGAGTGGGCCGTCGTCGCCAGCGCAGAGGCGCCTGCCCCCCTGCAGGCCAAGGCGTTGCGGGCCGCGGGCCTGCTGCGCGGGATGCTCGGCGATGTCGTCTCCGCTCTCCCCCTTCTGGAGCAGAGCTCGGCTCTCTACGCCGAGACCGGCGACCACGAAGCCAGCGTCTGCGTCTGCAACCCGACGTTCCTGATGTTCCGCAACCCCCGCCAGGCCCTTCCGGTGCTCCGGGAGAGGGCGGCGTCGTGCCGGCAGACGGGCGACACCAATGGCCTGGCCCATGTGCTCCACCCCATCGGCCACGTCCACTACGTCCTGGGCGCCACCGACGATGCCCGCCTCCATTTCGAGGAGTGCGTGAGGCTGGGCCGGGGAGCGGCCGACGGCGAGGCGCTGCGCTCCGGGCTCCTTGGGTTGGCCCGGATCGACCTGCTCGTCGGCGACCTGATCGCCGCCGAGGCGTGGGCGGCCGAGGCCCAGGGCCTGGCCGACGACGTGCAGGATGCCCAGGACTCGGCCACCGCTCTGGGGCTGCTCGGCGACGTGGCCCGGATGCGCGGTCGCTGGGACGAGGCCGAGACACTGCTGGCCGACTCCCTCCGCCTGTCTTACGAGGTGGGCTGGCCCCTCTGTGTCGCCTGCGCGCTGTACTTCCTCGGTCGACTGGCCGAATCGCAGGGCCACGAGGAGGCCGCCGACCTCTTCGAGCGATCGTTGTCCATGGCCCGCACCGGCGAGGTACCGGTCTTCCACGAGGTCCGCTGCATCCTCGGCCTCGGATCGGCCGCCGCCGCCGACGGCGACCTGGGGGCGGCCACCGGTCATTTCCTCGAGGCGCTGGAGATGGGTCAGGCCATCGGTGACCTGGTGGCGACGGCCGAGGCCCTCGACCGGCTGAGCGTCGTCACCCGCGGCCAGGCCAAGGTCGACGAGGCCGCCATGCTCGGTCGTCGCGCCCTCGAGCTCTACCACCGGGTAGGGGCGCTGCCGGCCGTCGCGTCGTCCCTGGAGTCCCTCGCCGGCTTGGCCACCGACGGGCGGGCCGAAGTGGCGGCGCGCCTGCTCGGTGCCGCCCAGGCCCTCCGGGACCCGCAGGGCTACGCACGCTCGCAGCCCGACCAGGCTCGTTACGAGCTCGATGTGGCCCAGGTTCGGACTGCTCTGGGGGACAAGGCGTTCGCCGAGGGTTGCGCCGAAGGGGCGGCCTTGTCCGCCGACGAGGCCGTGGCCTATGCCCTGCGGGGCCGCCGGGCTCCAGACCGCCCCTCCTCCGGCTGGGACAGCCTCACCTCGGCCGAAAAGGAGGTTGTCCGGCTCGTGAGCGAGGGCCTCACCAACCCCGAGGTGGGTCGGCGGCTGTTCATCTCCCCGCGAACGGTGGGCCACCACCTCACCCATGTGTTCGACAAGTTGGGGATTCGCTCGCGGGGTGCCCTGATCAAAGAGCTGGCTGGTAGAGAGATCTGACGCGTGATTTCTCCCACGGCGTGCGCTACCTTTTGGCGACGTTGCGGGAGACGGCGGCACCGCTGGGCACGAAGACCTTCGTCACACACGACTTGCGGGGAGCCGATGAGAACACGTCGCAGCCTTTTGATCGCTGTTCCGGGTGTTGCCGCATTGGCACTGAGCGCAGCGGTGGCAGTCCCCGCTTCGGCTGCCCCGGGGAGCCTCCCGTGTGGGTCGGTGTTGAAGGCCAACACCCGACTCGACGCCAATGTAGGACCCTGTCCACGCTGCTGAACGCCGGGACGGCCGGTTCCAGCCGCAACGTAGTCGCCGACAACGCTGTCCGCGACAACAACATCCCCATGTTCGACGACAGCGTGCGGCCATCGACAAGCGTGACATCGGCATCGCCGTCGAAGGCCCGGGCGCCACCTACAACTCGGTCCTGCACAACACCGTGGCCGGCTCGGGCACCGACGGCGTCCAGGTCTTCCCGGCGTGTTCCGACGGCTACAACCTGGCCGGAGGGTGTCCGCACACCGTGGCCAACGATTTCAACCTCATCGCCGACACCACGGTCGACGGCAACGGATTCGGTGCCCCCTTGGCCGGCGCGCTGGGCGACGGTATCGCCCTTCTGGCCATGGGGCCACCGGTGGTGGCCATGCCCGGGCACAACAAGATGGTGCACAACTCGGTGAACGGCAACCAGCGCAACGGCATCAGCCTCGGCGGTGGCAACGGCCAGGAGCTGTCCCGTGACGCCTGGACCACCGGAGGGCGGGAACTACGGGTGCTTCATCAGTCCCGACCCCGACGATCCCTTCGTCGACACACCGGATCTGTGCGGGGTGAAGGACAACGTGGTGGTGAACAACACGGCCACGCACAACGGCGTCACCGGCATCTACGTCGGCCCGCGCTCGACCCCCGGGTGCGGCACCAACACATGGATCCAGAGCCTGTTCAACACGGTGAACCAGCCCTGCGTCCGGGGTTGAGCCACAGGACCAGCAATTAGCGCTCGCGCCGCACCAGCCAGCGCAGGCGCTTGGCCCCCACGAACGCCGCCTCGGCGGCCAGCTGGCCGATGCTGGTCGACAGCGTCGGGTACACGTGGATCAGCCCGGCCACGTCGCCGAAGCTCAGACCCTTGCTGATGGCCAGAGCCAGCTCATGGATCATCTCCCCTGCCGCCGGCGCCAGGATGTGGGCGCCCACGACCCTCTTGTCGTGGGTGACGATCACGATGGCGCCCTCGCTCGACCCATCGGCCCGGGCCCGGTCCGAATGGGTCAGGTCCATACGCCACACGTCCACGCCGTCGCCCCAACGCCTCTTGGCCTCGGCCACCGTTAGGCCGGCGTGGGCCAGCTCTGGGTCGGTGAACGTGCACCACGGCACGAAGTCGGTGACGGTGCCCTTGCCGGGGAAGAACATGTCCCGGATCGCCCGCACCCCTTCGTAAGCGGCCGAGTGGGTGAACAGGAAGCGACCGGCCAGGTCGCCGGCGGCGTAGACCGACGGGACGGTGGTGCGCATGCGCTGGTCGACGACCACCCCCTTGGGCCCGAACTCGATGCCGACGTCCTCGAGGCCCAGGCCGTCGGTGTTGGGCCGCCGGCCTACGGCGACCATCAGCTCTTCGCCGTCCCATCGCCCGGCCGTGCCGTTCTCGGTGCCGTGCCCCACCTTGCGGCCGTTCTCGAGCGT
>JBBSHS010000077.1:0-11699 GCA_038232515.1 Acidimicrobiales bacterium | reverse complement strand
CAAGGACGGCGGGTGGTGGTGACGGGCATGGGCGTGGTCGGCCCGTGCGGCATCGGCCTCGACGCGTTCTGGGCCGGTTTGCTGGCACCCGCCCCTCAAGGCGAGCGGTGCGTCCACGACTTCGACCCCACCTCGCACTTCGGTCCCAAAGAGGTCCGCCGGGTCGATCGCTACACGCAGTTCGCGGTGGTGGCCGCCGACGAGGCGCTGGCCGACGCCAACGCCCATGGTGCCGCCCTCCCCGCTGACCCCGACAGGGCCG
Source organism: Acidimicrobiales bacterium (assembly GCA_038232515.1). GTDB lineage: Bacteria > Actinomycetota > Acidimicrobiia > Acidimicrobiales > JAUJNH01 > JBBSHS01. Next base: position 11,437 of record JBBSHS010000077.1, on the reverse strand, counting down.
GCGTCTGGGTCGGCACCGGCGTGGGTGGCCTGGCCACGCTGGAGCGCGAGATCATCGTGAACTACTCCAAGGGTGCCCGCCGGGTGAGCCCCTTCCTGGTGCCGATGATGATGAGCAACGCCGCCGCCGCCACCATCTCCATGCGCTACGGGTGGCGGGGACCGTGCGAGAACACCGTCACTGCCTGCGCCGCCGGTACCCATTCGATCACCAACGGGGCCCGCCTCATCGCCAGTGGCCGCTGCGACACCGTGCTGGCCGGGTCGGCCGAGGCTCCCATAACGCCCGTCGGCCTCGCCGCTTTCGGCAACATGACCGCCCTGTCGCGGACGGGCTTCTCGTGCCCCTTCGACAAGGCCCGCGACGGCTTCGTCATCGCCGAGGGCGGCGGCATCCTCGTCCTCGAAGAGCTCGAAGCGGCGTTGGCCCGAGGTGCGCACATCTACGCCGAGGTGCTGGGCGGGGCGTCGACGGCAGACGCCCACCACATCACCGCACCGGCACCCAACGGCGTCGGCGCCATCGGCTGCATGGAACTGGCGCTGGCCGATGCCGGTGTGTCGGCGGCCGACGTCCGCCACGTGAACGCCCATGGCACCTCGACACTGCTCAACGACGCCGCCGAAGCCGAGGCCATGGCCAAGGTGTTCGGGTCGGAGGGGCCGGCGGTCACCTCCACCAAGGGGGTGACCGGTCATGCCCTCGGTGCCGCCGGGGCCCTGGAGGCTGTCGCCGCCGTGCTCACCATCCGACACCGGCTCATTCCCCCGACCGCCGGATACCGGACCCCAGATCCGGACCTGCCCACCATGGACCTGGTGGTGGGCGACCCGCGGCCGTGGGAGCCGGGCATCACCCTGTCGAACTCGTTCGGCTTCGGCGGCCACAACGGCACCGTCGTGTTCGCTCCCTACGCTCCGTAGCCGCGCCGACGGTAGGAGCCGAGCGGACGGCGACTAGCCCTGGGCCAGCGCCGTCAGCAGGTTGGCCGGGGTGTCCTTGGGGCTGACCTTGTACCAGGCGTGGGCCACGTCGCCGTCCTCGTCGATGAAGAAGGCCGAGCGCTCGATGCCCAGGTACCTGCGGCCGTACATCGACTTCTCCTTCCAGACGTCGAACGCCTCGGCCACGGCGTGGTCCTCGTCGGCCAGCAGTGGGAACCCGAGGCCGTACTTCTGGTCGAACTTCAACTGCTTCTTGGGCGGGTCGGGGCTGACGCCGACGATGACGGAGTCGCCCACCTGCCCGGCGATGTCGCGCAGCCCGCACGACTGGGTGGTGCAGCCGGGCGTGTCGGCCTTGGGGTAGAAGTAGACGAGCACCTTGCGGCCCAGGAACGAGCTGAGCTCCACCGTGCTGCCGTGCTGGTCGAGCAGCGTGAAGTCAGGGGCCTTGTCGCCGGGCTTGAGCATGCGCGCACGGTACCCGCCGCCCGCCCCGTCTGTTGCCCGCAGCCTCTCCCAAGCTGGCCGTAGACGTCCATTCCAAACGGCAGGGCGTTGGCGGGCGGTACCGTCGGTGGCGATGACCGTGCCGCCGACCACCGCACCCGACGATCTGGGCGTGGGCTCGTTCACCGATGGCGGCCCATGGCTGGTCGAGCCCGACCAGCTGGTGTGGCGCCGGCGTCTGGACCGCATCCGGGCCGCCACCCACGCCGAGGTCCCCCATCTGACCCGCCGGCGCAGGCTGCCGCCCGGTGCCAGGGTCGTGCGGGTCGGGCGCCTTCTGGGCGGGGCCGTGGGCGGGTGGTACCTGGCCGAGCGGCGTCGGGCGCCGGGTACCCCCGAGTCGCGGGCCGGGCTGTCGCGGCGGTTGCGCAAGGCCTTCGAGAAGCTGGGGCCGACGTACATCAAGCTGGGCCAGATCATCAGCTCGGGCGAGGGCATCTTCCCCGAGGAGCTGGTCGGTGAGTTCCGCCTCCTGCGCGACCGGGTGCCGGCCGAGCCTTTCGAGGTGGTCCGCCAGATCGTCGAGAGCGACCTGGGCCGGCCCCTGGACGACGTCTTCAGCCGCTTCGACCCGATCCCCGTGGCTGCCGCCTCCATCGCCCAGGTACATCCGGCCGTCCTGCGCCACACCGGCCAGCGGGTGGTCGTGAAGGTCCAGCGCCCTGACGTGTCCGAGTTGGTGCGCCGGGATCTGGCCGTCATGAGCTGGATCGCTCCCGCCCTCGTCGGCCGGATCCCGGTGAGCGCACTGGCCAACCCGCCGGCGCTGGTCGAGCTGTTCGCCGAGACCATCGTGGAGGAGCTCGACTTCCGCCTCGAGGCCGAGAACATGCTCGACATCGCCCGCCTGCTGGCGGTCGAGGGTGAGCGGGCCGTCGTCGTGCCCCGGCCCCACCCCACTCTTGTCACCCGCCGGGTGCTCGTCATGGAGCGGCTCGACGGCTTCGGCTTCGACGACGTGGCGGGGATGAAGGCGGCGGGGGTCGACACCGAGGCGGTGGTCCGGGCCTGCATGGTCATGCTGCTCGAAGGGGCGATGCTCCACGGCGTCTTCCACGGCGACCTGCACGGTGGCAATCTCTTCGTGCGGCCCGACGGCAAGGTGGCTCTGCTCGACTTCGGCATCACCGGCCGCCTGTCCCCGGCCCGCCGGCTGGCCTTCCTGCGCCTCCTCATCGGCGGCACCATCGCCGACATGCGCATGCAGGTGAACGCCCTGGTCGGCTTCGGGGCCCTGCCCACAGACACCGACATCGAGGTGGTGATCAAGGACCTGAAGCTCGACGGACCGCCGGTCGACCCCACCAAGCTCTCGGCCGAGGAGCTGACCGCCGAGATCCGCGACCTGACCAAGAAGCTCTTGGGCTACGGCGCCCATCTGCCGAAGGAGCTCATGCTGTTCGTCAAAGACATGTTGTTCATCGACGGCGCCCTCGCCAGTCTGGCGCCCGACCTCGACGTGCTGGCCGAGATCACCAATGTGGCCACCTACTTCGCCATCCACCACGGCGAGCAGATCATGAGCGACGTGGGCATCGACGTCACCAAGATGGAGGTGGATATCGACGGGGTACGCAGCGCCTTCGGCGTATCCGATCCGGTCGACAAGCTGACCCATCGCGACCTCCAGAAGCGTCGCGACATCATCCGGGCCCGCATGGAGCAACGCCACCGCCGGGACAGGAAGTAGGCAGGGCGGCGCTCAGACCTGGCGGCCCCGCCTGCTCCGGTAGTGGCGGATCAAGGCGTTGGTGGAAGAGTCGTGGGCCAGGGCCGGCGGCGACTGGGATTCCAGCTCGGGGATCATCCGCTGGGCGAGTTGCTTGCCCAGCTCCACCCCCCACTGGTCGAAGCTGTTGATGCCCCAGATCGTCCCCTGGGTGAAGACCTTGTGCTCGTACAGGGCGATCAGCTGGCCGAGGGTGAACGGCGACAGCGAGTCCGCCAGCAGCGTCGATGTGGGGTGGTTGCCCTCGAACACCCGGTGCGGCACCTGTGGGGCGGGGACGCCTTCGGCCTCGACCTCGGCCCGCGTCCGTCCGAAGGCCAGCGCCTCGGTCTGTGCGAAGCAGTTGGCCATGAGAAGGTCATGGTGGTCACCCACATCGTGGTTGGGCCTGGCCAAACCGAGGAAGTCCGCCGGAATCAGCCGGGTGCCCTGATGGAGCAGCTGGTAATAGGCGTGCTGGCCGTTGGTGCCCGGGGTGCCCCACACCACCGGTCCGGTGTCGTAGTCGACCCGCTCCCCCGCCAGCGTCACCGATTTGCCGTTGCTCTCCATCTCGAGCTGCTGCAGGTAGGCCGGGAACCTGGCCAGGTACTGCGAGTAGGGCAGCACGGCGTGGGTCTGAGCCCCGAAGAAGTTGACGTACCACACGCCGATGAGGCCCATCAGCACCGGCAGGTTCTGGTCGAAGGGAGCGGTGCGGAAGTGCTCGTCGATCGAACGGAAACCGGACAGCATCTCCCCGAACCGGTCAGGCCCGATGGCCAGCATGAGCGACAACCCGATGGCCGAGTCCACGGAGTAGCGGCCGCCCACCCAGTCCCAGAAGCCGAACATGTTGCCGGTGTCGATGCCGAACTCGGCCACCTTGGCGGCGTTGGTCGACACGGCCACGAAGTGCCTGGCCACCGCCGCCTCGTGGCCGAGCTCCCGGACCACCCACTCCCGCGCCGACCGGGCGTTGGTCAGCGTCTCCAGGGTGGTGAACGTCTTGGACGACACCACGAACAGCGTCTCGGCGGCGTCCTTGCCCTTCACCGCCTCCCAGAAGTCGGTCCCGTCCACGTTGGAGACGAACGTGAAAGTCATGGTGCGGTCGGAGAAGTCCCGCAGGGCCTCATAAGCCATGGCCGGTCCGAGGTCGGAGCCGCCGATGCCGATGTTGACCACATGGCGGATGCGCCGCCCGGTGTGGCCGGTCCACGAGCCCGCCGCCACCCGGTGACAGAACCGGCTCATCTGCTCGAGGACGGCGTGCACCTCGGGCACGACGTCGTGGCCGTCGACCTCGATGTGCTCACCTTCGGGGGCCCGCAGGGCGACGTGGAGAACGGCCCTGTCCTCGGTCACATTGATGCGCTCACCGGTGAACATGGCCTCGATCCGCTCTCGCAACCCAACCGCCTCGGCCAGCGCCACCAAGAGCCGGAGCGTCTGGGCGGTGATGCGGTGCTTGGCGTAGTCGAGGCGCAGCCCGGCCGCCTGCGCCACGAACGTCCGGCCCCGACCGGGATCGTGGGCGAACAACTGACGCAGCGAGGTGCCGCCCAGCTCCGAGGCGTGCGCCGCCAAGGCTCGCCACTCGGGCCTGTCGTCTGGCTTCACGCCTCGGACTGCTCGGCCACGAGCTGGTGCCAACCGCCGTCGCCGGCGATGAGGTCGTCGGCCTGAGGCGGCCCGCACGAGCCGACGGGGTAGATGACGGCCGGCGCGTGGTCGACCAGCACGGGGTCGACCGCGCGCCACGCCGCCTCCACCGAGTCGACCCGGGCGAACAGCGCACTGTCGCCGGCCATGGCGTCGCCCAACAGGCGCTCGTAGGGGCCCATCTCGTCGGGATGGTCGTCGTGGAGGACGAGCTCGCGCTGCTCACCGGTGAAGCCTTCGCCCGGCACCTTGACCCGCACGCCGATGGCGATGGTGACCCGGGGGTTGAGTTGAAAGCGCACGTAGTTGGTCATGGTGAGCTCGCTGTCACCGGTGAAGACCTTGTGCGGCGGTGGTTTCAGCTCGATGACCACTTCGGTGGCGTGCACGCCCAAATTCTTGCCGGCCCGCAGGTACCACGGGACGCCGGCCCACCGCCACGAGTCGACCCACAGCCGCAGGGCGCAGAACGTCTCGGTGTCGCTGTCGGGGGCCACACCCTTCTCGTTGCGGTAGCCCTCGTACTGGCCCCGCACCACGTCCTCCCGGCGCACGGTGCGCATGGCCTTGAAAACCTTTCCCTTCTCGTCGCGCTGGGCCTCGGCCGAACCGTTGACGGGCGGGTCCATGGCCAGCAGCGCCACCAGCTGGAAGAGGTGGTTCTCGATGACGTCGCGTAGACAGCCGACGTCGTCATAGAACGTGCCCCTCCCCTCCACCCCGAAGTCCTCGGCCATGGTGATCTCGACCGACGCCAGGTGGGTGCGGTTCCAGATGGGTTCGAGCAGCGAGTTGGCGAAGCGCATGTACAGGATGTTCTGCGACTCCTCCTTGCCCAGATAGTGGTCGATGCGGAAGATCTGCGACTCGGAGAACACCGTGTGCAGCACGTCGTTCAGCTTCTCCGCCGAAGCCAGGTCCCGCCCGAAGGGCTTTTCGACCACCACCCGGGCCCCTTCGGCGCAACCGGCGCCGCCCAGACCCTGGACGACCACGCCGAACAGGCTGGGAGGGATGGCGAGGTAGAAGGTGGGGGCCTTGGCGCCACGCAGCTCCGTGCGCACGGCGTCGAAGGTGGTGGGGTCGGCGTAGTCGCCGTCGACGTAGCGCAGCAGCGCCAGCAGCTTGTCGAAAGCCGTCTGGTCGTCGATGCCGCGGCCGGTGTGTTCGATCGAGTGTCGGACCCTCTCCTTCATCTGGTCGAGGCCCCAGCCCGCTTTGGCCACACCGATCACGGGCACGCCGAGGTGGCCGCGTTTGACCATGGTGTAGAGCGAGGGAATGACCTTCTTGTTGGCCAGGTCGCCGGTGATCCCGAAAAACACCAACGCGTCAGAGTGGTCCATATGGATACCTCTGGGTCTCGAATTTGCGCCGAAGGCGCCGGGGGTCCGGGGGCGTTGTCCCCAGAGGGTTCGCCGCCGGCTTTGCCGAAGGCGAACAAAACGAGCGCGGCGCAGCCGCTCGATTCAAACCCGCCGCAGGAGGCGAGCGCAGCGAGACTCCGAGGACGGAATTCATACCGGCTTGGTGTTTTCGAGGTGGCCGCCGAACTGCTTGCGCATGGCCGACAGCAGCTTGTAGCCGAACTCGGCCTCGCCCCGTGACTCGAACCGGCTCTGGAGGGCGGCGGTGATGACGGGAGCGGGCACGCTCTCGTCGATGGCGGCGACGGCTGTCCACCGGCCCTCTCCCGAGTCGGACACCCGGCCGCCGAAGCTGGAAAGATCGGCGTCCTCGACCAGAGCGGCGGCGGTTAGGTCGAGCAACCACGATGCCACCACGCTGCCCCGGCGCCACACCTCGGTCACGGCGGGGACGTCGATGTCGAAGCTGTAGTACCTGGGTTCGCGCAAGGGGGTGGTCTCGGCGTCGATCTGGTTCTCCAACTTGCCGATGTTGGCGTGGGAGATGATGTTCAGGCCCTCGGCGTAGGCGGCCATCAGCCCGTACTCGATGCCGTTGTGGACCATCTTGACGAAGTGGCCGGCGCCAGATGGGCCGCAGTGCAGGTAGCCCTGCTCCGCCGCCGTCGGCTCGCCGTCACGGCCCGGCGTGCGCGCCGCTGTCCCCACGCCCGGGGCGATCGTGGCGAAGATGGGATCGAGGTGGCGGACCGGTTCGTCGCCGCCACCGATCATGAGGCAGTAGCCCCGCTCGAGGCCCCAGACGCCGCCGCTGGTGCCGACGTCCAGGTAGTGGATGCCCCGTTCCTGCAGCGCCTCGGCCCGGTCGATGTCGTCGTGGTAGTAGCTGTTGCCGCCGTCGACCAGGATGTCGCCGGCATCGAGCAGGGGGGCGATCTGGTCGACCATCTGGCCCGTGATGCCGGCCGGCACCATCAGCCAGACGGCCTTCGGCACCGACAGCTTGTCCACGAAGTCCTCCAGCGAGACGGAGCCGGTGGCCCCTTCGCCCTCCAGCTTCTGCACCGCATCGGGGTTGACGTCGTAGACGACGCATTCATGGCCGCCACGCGTCAGACGGCGCACGAGGTTGGATCCCATGCGGCCGAGGCCCACCATGCCCAACTGCATCGGATGGATCTCCCTTCGTCGCGATCGTGGCAAACCTAATGGGCCTGCACCGCGGCCGGGTGGGGACCTGTGGTTGCGGCCTATCCGAACACCAGGGGACGACCAGGGCGGCGCACCGGCCTCGGGTCGATGCGGTACCGCCGGGGAAACAATCGTTCGTAGGCAAGGTGGACGACCTCGGCACGGCCGTCGGCCGACTCCACGTCGAGGCGCACGGCATCGGTGGTGCCGCGGCCTTCGAGGTCGACGGCCCGGGCGTCGGTAGCCAGGCCGGCGGCCCGGATGCGACCGCCGGCGGCCTCGGCCCTCAGCTCCTCGATCAGCCCATCCCTGAGCGACTGCACCGCCGGGAAGCGCTCGCCGGCGTCGACGGGCGCAGCCGCCAGTTGGCACTCGCCGTCGGACCACACGACAGCCCCGAACGGCCAGAACCGTCCCTTGCGCCGCAGGAGGTGCACGGCCATGGCGAACATCTCGAGCTCCAGGCGCACGAGGTCGTCGTCCGGGCCAGGATCGGTCACGCCGGTAGCATGGACCAGCGGGCCGACCAGGCCGGCCCACCCCCCTGGAGCAGGAGCAACCATGCAGCGACGCGCCGATCTTCGCAATGTGGCCATCGTGGCCCACGTCGACCACGGCAAGACCACGCTCGTCGACAAGCTGCTGTGGCAGTCCGGCGCCTTCCGGGCCACACAGGATGTGGCCGAGCGGGTCATGGACTCGATGGACCTGGAGCGGGAGAAGGGCATCACGATCCTGGCCAAGAACACCGCAGTCCGCTACGGCGACGTCAAGATCAACATCATCGACACGCCGGGCCACGCCGACTTCGGGGGAGAGGTCGAGCGGGGTCTGTCCATGGTCGACGGCGTCCTTCTCCTGGTTGACGCGTCCGAGGGCCCGCTGCCCCAGACCCGCTTCGTCCTGCGCAAGGCGCTGGCCGCCCATCTGCCCGTCATCCTCGTGGTCAACAAGGTCGACCGGCCCGACGCCCGCATCAAAGAGGTCGTCGACGAGGTCTACGAGCTGTTCCTCGACCTCGACGCCACCGAACACCAGATCGAGTTCCCCATCCTCTACTGCGTGGCCAAGAACGGCCAGGCCAGCCTCAACCCACCCGGCCCTGACGGCAAGCTCGACACCACCGACCTGCGCCCGCTCCTCGACCTGCTGGTCGAGACCATCCCGTCGCCCGCCTACGACCCCTCGGCCCCCCTCCAGGCGCTGGTGACGAACCTCGACTCGTCTCCCTACCTGGGCCGGCTGGCCCTGTGCCGGGTGGTCAACGGCCAGATCAAGAAGGGCCAGACCGTCATGTGGTGCCGGGCCGATGGCACTCAGGAACGGGCCAAGGTCACCGAGCTGTACATCACCGAGGCCCTCGACCGGGTGGAGGCTGACGACGCCGGACCGGGAGAGATCATCGCCGTGGCCGGCCTGCCCGAGATCACCATCGGCGAGACCCTGGCCGACGCCGATGATCCCCGGCCGCTGCCCGTCATCACCATTGACGAGCCCAGCCTGGGCATGACCATCGGCATCAACACCGCGCCGCTGGCCGGTTCCGAGGGCAGCAAGCTCACAGCCCGCCTCATCAAGAACCGCCTGGACAAGGAGCTGGTCGGCAACGTGAGCATCCGGGTGCTGACGACGGAGCGCCCGGACACCTGGGAGGTCCAGGGCCGGGGCGAGCTGCAGCTGGCCGTACTGGTGGAGATGATGCGCCGGGAGGGCTTCGAGCTGACGGTGGGCAAGCCCCGCGTGCTCACCCGCATGGTGGGCGACCGCGTTCACGAACCCGTCGACCGGGTCACCATCGACCTGCCCGAGGACTACCTCGGTGTCGTGACCCAACTCCTCGCCCTGCGCAAGGGGCGCATGGAGCAGATGGTCAACCACGGCACCGGCTGGGTCCGGCTCGACTACCTGGTCCCTGCCCGCGGCCTCATCGGCTTCCGCACCGAGTTCATGACCGAGACGAGGGGCACCGGCCTCATCCACCACGTGTACGAGCGCCACGAGCCGTGGTTCGGCGACATCCGGGCCCGGGGCAACGGCAGCCTGGTGGCCGATCGCAAGGGCCCCACCACGGGTTATGCCCTCCTCGGCCTGCAGGACCGGGGGACCATGTTCATCGGCCCCGGGATCGAGGTCTTCGAGGGGATGATCATCGGCGAGAACAGCCGCTCGAGCGACATCGACGTGAACCCGACCAGAGAGAAGCAGTTGACCAACCACCGGGCGTCCTCGGCCGACTCGTACGAGAAGCTGATCCCCCACCGCCAGCTCAGCCTCGAGCAGGCGCTCGAGTTCATCACCGACGACGAATGTGTCGAGGTCACGCCCAAGTCGGTACGGCTGCGCAAGGCCGTGTTGGACTCGACCACCCGGGGTCGCACGGCCAAGCGGGCCAAGACCGGGGCCGCAGAGATGACCGGTTCCCGCTCCTCATAGAAGCAGCCATCGTCGGCTCCCGGGGAGGGGCGCAAGACCGCCTCCGGCTACGAAGCGACCGCTTTTTCGACGGGGTCCCAGGCGGCGAGGTCGGCCAGGCGGCCGTCGTTGGAGAACATCTCCACCGTGGGGATGGACAGCCCCAGCGCCCGCTGCATCCGGGCGATCTCGTTGCCCTGGTCCCACAACACGAGGGTGACCACCAGACCGGCCTCGCCGGCCCGCGCCGTGCGGCCGGAACGGTGCAGGTAGCCCTTGTGGTCCTCGGGGGGGTCGTAATGGACGACGGTGTCGACCCCTTCAATGTGGAGTCCCCGAGCGGCCACGTCGGTGGCCACCAGCACCGGCAGGGTGCCGTCGGTGAACGCCTTCAACGCCTTTTCCCGGGCCTGCTGACGCAGGTCCCCGTGCATGGCGTCGGCCTTGACGCCCTCGCGCCGCAGCTGCTCGACGAGCCGGTCGGCGCCCCGCTTGGTGCGCACGAAGACCAGCGTCCGGGCGCCGGCGTTGCCGATGGCCGCCGCCACCTTGGGCTTGTCCATCTGGTGGACCTGCAGGAAGCGGTGCACCATCTCCTCGACTGTGACCTGCTCGGACTCGACCTCGTGGCAGGCCGGATCGGTCTGGTAGCGGCGGACCAGGTGGTCGACGTCACCGTCGAGGGTGGCCGAGAACAGCAGCGTCTGGCGGTGGCCGGGCACGTGGCGCAGCAACCACTCGACCTGGGGCGTGAAACCCATGTCGGCCATCCGGTCGGCCTCGTCGAGGACCACGATCTGGAGCTCGTCGAGGCGCACGGCATCCTGCTGGACGAGGTCGATGAGCCGGCCGGGAGTGGCGATGACGACGTCCAGACCGTCCCGCAGCGCCTTGATGTTGCGGTCCAGGGTGGTGCCGCCGTAAACCGAGCCAACCCGGAGGCCCTTGGCCCTGCCCAAGGGGACGAGCACGTCGTTGACCTGTCCGGCCAGCTCCCGGGTGGGGACCATGATGAGGGCGTGGGGCGCCTTGGACGGGGCACGCGTGATGCCCATGAGCAGGGGTAGTCCGAAGGCCAGGGTCTTGCCCGACCCCGTCTTGGCCTTGCCACAGATGTCGCGGCCGGCGAGGGCGTCGCCGATGGTGAGGGCCTGGATGGCGAACGGCTCAGTGATGCCGGAGCTGGACAGGGCGGCCACCAGGTCGGCGTCGACGCCCAGGTCGGCAAATGACGATGAGATGCTCAGGGAAGGCTCCTCGGTTAGATACGGGCAACAGCGGTGGGCAGCCACACGCTGGCCTCGCATCGCAGCACGCGTCGTGCCACAGAAAACCGTGAGGGCGGCCCGGCGAGCGCCGCCAACTGCAACGCTTGCCGACTCCGATCGTACACGCGTTCGGACGTGGGCCACGCCATGGGTGCCGCGGTGCCACGGCGACGACGCGAGATTGGGTCACGGCGTGGCCTTCAGCGGCCGTTCCGGCCGCTGAAGGCCACCTGACGACCCAATCTCGGGGACGGGCGGACGGGCGGGGGTAGAACCGGGCACAGTGGACGCCGCCGTCAGCCTCCTCGTGCTGGGAGTGGTTCTGGTGCTGGTGGCCCGCCCGCCCCGGGGCCTGCCCGAGGCCGCCGTGGCCGT
>JBBSHS010000076.1:0-11729 GCA_038232515.1 Acidimicrobiales bacterium | reverse complement strand
TGTCGACGAACACGGCCACGCCGGCTGGCGCGGCCACGGAACGGGCCGGCTGGTGCGCAGCCGCGACCAGCGCATGATGGGCGGAGTGGCCAGTGGCATCGCCGAGTGGCGCGGCTTCAACCCCACGGTCGTACGCCTGGTGTTCGTGGTGGCCACGGTGGCCGGCGGGTCCGGCGTCCTGCTCTACATGATCGGGTGGCTGCTGCTGCCGTCGGACGGCGACGACACGTGCCTGGCCCAGCAGTCGCTGCAATCGCCACGGGAGCCGGCCCACATCGCCGCCATCGCCTTCGTCGTCGTCGGCTCGATGGTGGTGATCCGGTCGTTGGGCCTGTGGTTCAGCGGCGCCATTTTCCCTATCGGCCTGGCCGGGATCGGATTGGCCGTCGTGTGGCGGCAGGGAGACGAGTACGAGCGCGCCCCTCTGGCCCGCCTGGCCGCCATACTGCCGTGGGCCCGGATCCCAGCCGGCTCGCGGAAGCGCCGGCTGGTGTTCGCGCGTATCGCCGTCGGCGCCGGACTGGTGGGCGCCGGCGTGGCCGCCTTCCTGGCCGAGAGCGGGGCCCTACCGGCCGTCCGTGACGGCCTGATGGGCACGGTCGGCATCGTCGGCGGCCTGGCCCTCATCTTCGGCCCCTGGTGGTGGCGGCTGGCCCAGGAACTGACCGAGGAGCGGCGTGAGCGCGTCCGGTCCCAGGAGCGAGCCGAGGTGGCGGCCCACCTGCACGACTCGGTTCTGCAGACGTTGGCCCTGATCCAGCGGGCGGCCGAGGACCCGCGGGCGGTCACCACGCTGGCCCGGCGCCAAGAGCGCGAGCTGCGGGCATGGCTGTTCGAGGGCCCCCCCGATTGCGACACCACCACGGTCAGCGCCGCCATCCGCCAGGCCGCCGAACAGGTCGAGGAACGCCACGGCGTGGCCATCGACGCCGTGACCGTGGGCGACGCCCCCCTCGACGACGCCGGTACCGCGCTGGTGGCGGCGTGCAGGGAAGCCATGGTCAACGCGGCCAAGTGGTCGGGCCAGGCCACCGTGTCGGTGTTCGCCGAGGTGGAGCCCACGGTGGTGTCGGTCTTCGTGCGCGACCGTGGCACCGGCTTCGACCTCTCCCTTGTGGCAGCCGACCGAAAGGGCATCAGCCAGTCCATCGTGGGCCGCATGGAGCGCCACGGCGGCAAGGCCGTGGTTCGCACCGCGCCGGATGCCGGCACCGAGGTCGAGCTGAAACTGCCCAGGGCGGTGCCATGACGGGCCCGACAGGGCAGGCCGACCCGTCCATCGACGCTCGCCGCCACCGCCCGGGCCCATCGGCCGGTGCCTTGACCGGCCCTTCGATGCCTTGACGACCGGAGGCGCCCTACCGCGGCTGTGCGTCTTCCTGGTCGATGACCACCACCTGTTCCGGGCCGGCGTGCGCCAGGAGCTGGGCGACGCCGTCGAGGTGGTGGGTGACGCCTCTGAGGTGGACGCGGCCATCGAGATGATCGGCGAACGGCTGCCCGACGTGGTGCTCATCGACGTGCACATGCCCGGGGGCGGCGGCCGGGCAGTGATCGAGGCCGTCAATCCCCGGCACCCCACCGTGCGTTTCCTGGCCCTGTCGGTGTCGGATGCGGCCGAGGACGTCATCGACATCATCCGGGCCGGCGCCCGCGGCTACGTCACCAAGACCATCTCCGGCCCCGACCTGGCCGGCGCCATCCGCCGGGTGGCCGAGGGGGACGCGGTGTTCTCGCCCCGCCTGGCCGGCTTCGTGCTCGATGCCTTCGCCCACATACGGCCGGATCCGGTCGACCCCGAGCTCGACCAGCTCACCCCGCGCGAGCGCGAGGTGATGCGCCTGCTGGCCCGCGGTTACTCCTACAAGGAGATCGCCCGCGAGCTCAGCATCTCCGTCAAGACGGTGGAGAGTCACGCCTCGGCCGTGCTACGCAAGCTCCAGCTGTCCAGCCGTCACGAGCTCAGCACCTGGGCCGCAGCCAGGCGCCTGTTGTGAGGGCGCCCACAATAATTCGCCGCCTCGGCCTGCTTGCGTTCGGCCGCACCGCTCCACGGCAGGGAGTGCGAGCGGTGGCGCTCATCCGGGACCACCCTCGCAAGGCTCTTCGGACGGCGGTTCCTACCCTGCTTCGAAGTGGCCGAGAACCGCCGGGGCCACAGCCTCCGTCGCAATCAACGCCGATCTGATCAGCGCAGACGTCCAGGAGGCCGCCACCCGATCCGTTGGGCACCCCGGCGGACGTCGGCCCGTCTCCCTACGTGCGCAGGTTGAGGTGGGGGCGCCGGTCCTCGCGCAGATCGTCCCGCCGGGGGTTGGCGCCGTCCCGCCCGCTGACCATGGGATCGGTCACTCCCCAGTCGGCCCCGATGGTCGGATCGTCCCACGCCACCCCCAGCTCGTCGGCCGGGTTGTAGTAGCCGTCGACCATGTACGTGATCGTCATGTCGGTCACGGCGGCGTAACCGTGGGCCACACCGGGCGGGATGAACACACCCCGCTCGAGGTCGTCACCGCCGAGGTCGAGCGCCAGCGTGGAACCGTCGGTGGGCGAACCCTCGCGCAGGTCGTGCAGCACCACGCGGGCCCGGCCGAACGGGACGAGCCAGTAGTCGGCCTGGTGGAGGTGGTAGTGCAGTCCGACGATGCTGCCGGCCTGGCGGTCGCTGCGGTTGCACTGCACCATCTCGCGACCCTGGGGGAACCACGACCGCCGGTAGGTCTCGACGAAGCGGCCCCGATCGTCGGTGTGGATGGTGGGCACGACGATGTAGACGCCGACGATGCGGTCGGACTCGGTCACCTGGGGCACGCCGGGCGATCCTAGGGAATCCGAGTCGGATGGGCACTCTTGCCCTCGCCGCTTGGCGGTTGGCCCGGCGCGCCGAAGATCAGGCGACGAGCAGCCCGGCGACCACCACCAGGGCGCCGACGACGACGCCCATGGCCAGCGGCGCGAGGTGCGGTGATCCGGCCAGCAGGCCCAGCCCGGCCAGCCCGCACACGACGACATTGCGGCCCACCGTGGACCAGGTGGCGGGACGGTCCGATGCGTCGCCGAAGCAGGCACACGGCGGGGCGTGGCCGGCCGACACCCGGCGGGTCAGGGCGGCGGTGAATCCCAACAGCAGAGCCAGCGCGGCGGCATCGAGCGGCCAGCCCCCCAACTGAGCCACCGCCGCCGCCCCGAGGATGACCTCGGCCCAGGGCAGTCCCACCGCCAGTGGGCGGGGCAGCCCGAAGGCCTGGGCCTGGGCCGGCCACGACCGGCTCGGCACCTTGGCCACGCCTGAGACGAACAGGACGGCTCCGATCGCCGTGCGGCCCACCACCCCGGCATCCGCCATCAGGGTCACGGCCGGTCAGCCCCTAGCCGGGTCAGACCTGAAAGCGGCCGTAGCCGCCCCGGAAGAAAAGTAGAGGACGTCCCTCGTGGTCCATGGCCAGGTCGACCACCCGGCCGATGGCGATCTCGTGGTCGCCCCCGTCGTAGGCGGCCTCCAGCCTGCAATCCACGTGGGCCAGGACGTCGTTCAGGACCGGCGCACCGGAGATGCCCGTCTTCCAACCGATGCCGGCGAACCGGTCGGCACCCCTGGTGGCGAAGACCCGGCCCACGGCCTCTTGGTCCTCGGCCAGGATGTTGGCGCAGAAGTGGCCGACCGCTTTGATCCGGGGCCAGCTGGTGGAGGCCCTGGACGGGCAGAAGAGCACCAGCGCCGGGTCGAGCGAGACGGAGCAGAACGACTGGCAGGTGAGGCCCACGGGGCCCCTTTGGTCGCTGGCCGTGACGACGACGATGCCGGTGCAGAAGTGCCCGAGCACCTGGCGGAAACGTGACGTGTCGAACGCCGACGCTCCGGCCCCGCCGAGGTCGTCACCCACGGCGGCACCCTACGTCTTCTTCGCCGAGGGCCTCCCGCCCCCTTTGCTCAACTCATCAACCCTGTGCGTCGAAGGTGGCGCAGATCGGCCAGCGCTCCGAGCACGAGCACGGCAGCGACTAGAAGCGCCAGGCCGGGGGTAACCCAGTGTGAGATGGCGTGGAGCACCGCTCCGCTGGCCCCACTGACGCCGGCGTGCCAGAAGTACCCGAACATGAGCAGCGACGCCACCGCCGACCCGAAGACGGCCAGCCTGGTTCGCCAGGCCAGACCCAGGGGTAGCAGGGCCCACGCCCAGTACCAGGGCAGTACGTAGCCGCCCAGGAGCAGATAGCCGCACACCGCCGCCGCCCCGGTCATGGCCGCAGGCCGCAGTCGCACCCTGGACGACACCAGGATGGTGCCGACCAGCACGCTGAGCGCGGTCGCGGCCAGGCCGATGACCTGGTGGGCGTCGGGGTTGCCCAACCATCGGGCGGCGGGTGCCACCAACGGCCGCCAGACCGAGGAGCGGCTCTGTTGGGACCCGGCATGGCGCACGGGCCTGACGGCGACGAGGCCTCCGGCCACCGCATAGCCGAGTGCCAGCGCCAGGCCGCCGGCGGCGGCGACCCGGTACGCGGCCCGACGGCCGCCGCGCCGCCACGCCCACCAGGCCAGCGCCGGCAGGGCCACGATGGCGGCGATCTTCACCCTGGCGGCCAGGGCCAGGGCCACGCCCGCCCACCGCCATCGGCGCCGTTCCACCAGCAGAGCGCCGGCCAGGATGCCCACGCCGACCAGGGCGTCGTTGTGGCCACCGTTGACCACGCTGGCCAGCAGCACGGGGTTCAAGGCCACGAAGGCGGTGGCGCCGGCGTCCTTGGTGCGATCGGCCACCAGGGCGGCGCTGACCAGCACGGCCAGGCCGGCCAGGGCCTGGAAGAACACCCGTCCGGCCGTCTTGTTGGTGCCCACCGCCCTCATTCCCAGGGCCGAGACGGCGGTGAAGGCGGGGCCGTAGACCGACGGGGTGTGGCGCCACTGGGTGGCGACGTCCCGGAACCAGGGGTCGGTGACGACGTCGGCCGGCGTGTTGCTGTATGGGCTGATGCCATGGGCCGCCACCATCCGCCCATAGATGGCATAGGAGGCCACGTCCTTGGACCCGACGGGCGGGAAGGCGACGCACACGCACACCAGCAGGGCGCCCACAGCAAGGACGACGCCGCTGCCCAGACCCCGTCCGATGACCGATGCGTTGAGGAGGCTCACCCAACCGGCCAGGGCGGCCAGCAGCACGAGAGCCTGTGTGGAGGGAGCCAGGCCCGAACCCCCGGCGACCAGCATGACCATCCCGCCGAACACGACGGCCAGAGCCATCACCGTGAGGGGGCTCGAACGCATCGGAGCCACGCTACGAGTTCGGCGAAGCCGAGGCGAGGGAAAGCCAGCCTCGGCGTGGCCTGGGCCCGCTCGTCCGGCCACCCGGCGACGGCGGCGGCGGCGGCGGCGGGACAGGCCGCGAACGGTCAGGCGGCGATGGCCGCGGACGGGTCAGGCGGCGATGGTACGGACGACGGCCCCGGACCACAGGCCGTAGCCGGCGTCGCTCGGGTGGTAGTGGTCGGCCGCGAAATACCGGCCTGGTTGTCGGCGGAAGGCAGGGCCCAGGGCCTGCAGGTCGACGAAACGGGCACCGGTGTCCCGAGCCAGATGGCGGACGTCGTCGTCGAGCATCCGGGCTCGCCAACCGGCCACGGCCCGGAGGGGCTGAGCCAGGCGGGGCGGGGACCCGAGGTCGGGAACCCCCAGCAGGACCACCTCGGCCCCAGCCGGCAGCGACGACACGAGCCTGCTGTAGTGCCGGCGGAAACCGGGCCGCCGGGACCCGTGGACGACATCGTTGGCGCCCACCCCGATGACGATGACCTGAGGATGGAACGCGGCCAGTGCGGCACCGCCCTGGCTGGCCAGGACGTCGGCCACCCTCGCCCCGGACACGGCCAGGTCCAGGACCTGCACGGGACGCCCGAGGCGGGTGGCGACCTGGCGGGGCAGCGCGGAGTCAGCGCTGGACGCTCCGACACCGGCCACCGTCGAATCACCCAGGAAGGCCACCCGCAACGGCGCACCGCCCGCAGAACCGCACCCGACGCAGCCGTCCACGCCGGTCGGGGCCGGAGCCGTGGCCGCCCGGCGGGCCACCAGCACCTCGACCACCAGGATCACCGCCAGCAGGCCGGCCCCGCCCACCACAGCCAACCCAGCCATACCGATCCGTCGGGCGACGCCGCGCACCGGCTGCTCAGCTGTCCCTGGCCGACTCGGCGTGGGGCCACAGGCGCCCGGGGGCCCGGTCACGGTCCCAAACCGTCGCGTTCTTCTTGAGCTAGCAGATCGTCCCCTCCTCATGGGCTTTGCGGTCTCGACGGTGACAATGCCACTCTCGCCCATCGGCGTCTCCTTCGCATGGCGCACCGGTCACAGGGCTGTTTTCCGCCGTTGGGCGGCTGGGCCACCCCGCAGTCTGTGGCTCCGCCCGTATGGTCGGGGCCGTGACTGCACGGTTGGGCTTCGGGGACGGGACGACATGATCCAACTGGGCTTGCGCAACGACGTCTACCGGCGCCCGCTGGTCACGGCCCTCGACCGGCTCGGCTTGGGCGACGGTTGGCGGTGTGTCGACGTGGGCGCCGGGCAGGGTGACGTCAGCGTGGCCATCGCCGAGGTGGTGGGCCGCGCTGGACGCATCTACGCGGTCGATGTCGACCCCCGGGCCCGAGACGCGGTGGCCGCCGCCGCCGCCGCCCACACCCAGGTGGTGGCCCTCACCCAGGCGGCCGAGGCGCTGACCCTGCCCGAGCCCGTGGACCTGGCTTTCTGCCGGTTCCTGCTCCTGCACGTAGTCGAACCCCTTGCGGTGCTGAAGCGCATGGCCGCCGTGGTCCGGCCCGGCGGGTGGGTGGTGGCCCAGGAGCCCGTCACCTCCGCCGGTCGGGTGGCGGGGCTGCCGCTGGCCATGCCCGACGCCCGCCATCCCGACATCGGCGCGCTGCTTCCGGGCTTGGTACGCGACGCCGGGCTGGAGGTCGTCGATGCCTGGGCGGAGGCGCCGGCGGGCGTGGGACCGGGGCCGGTGGCCGACTACCTCGAGGCCATGACCGACGTCGACTCCGGCGACGAACCCATCGTGCTGCCCCCGCTGGTCACCGTGCTGGGATCCAAGCCCACTTGACGCCCAGCCTCGCCCCAAGGGTGCAAATGCCGGTTGGGGCACAGGCTCCTGGCGATACGGTTCGGCCGCCGGCCATCCCGGGTAGGCCCGACAGGTGATCGATGACCGAGCGAAACAATCATCGGGATAGTAGAACGATTCCATGCCCGTCAACCCAACCCCCGTTGCTGCGGCAGCCACGCTCCAGCCCCTGTTCGACGCCTTTCTGGGCGGCGCCCCCCCCGTCCCGTTCCATTTCTGGGACGGGAGCCGTGCCGGCCCCGACTCGGGTACTGAGCGGGTGGTGTTCCGCAACGTCGACGCCATCCGTCGCATCGCCTGGGCCCCCGACGAACTTGGTTTCGGACGGGCCTACGTCGTCGGCGACATCGAGTTGGAAGGTGACCCCTTCAGACTGATGAGGGCCATCGAGCAGGTGATCCCGCACGAGATGAAGCCCAGCCCCAAGGCGGTGGCCGAAGCCGTCCGGGCGGCCAAGCGGCTGGGGGTCCTGAGCAAGCCCCCGGCTGCCCCGCCCGAGGAGGCCCATCCTCGCGGGCTCCGTCACACCAAAGCCCGTGACCACTCGGCCGTCACCCACCACTACGACGTCGGCAACGACTTCTACCGGCTGGTGCTGGGCCCGAGCATGACCTACTCCTGCGCCCGGTTCGAGCACGAGGGTTCGACCCTGGAGGAGGCGCAGACGTCCAAGCACGACCTGATCTGCCGAAAGCTCGGGCTCGATCGAGGGCCTGGTTTGCGGCTGCTCGACGTGGGCTGTGGCTGGGGGTCTCTGGCCATGCACGCGGCCGAGCACCACGACGCCGAGGTTGTCGGCATCACCATCAGCTCGGCCCAGGCGGAGCTGGCCCGCAAGCGGGTGGCGGACGCCGGTCTTGGCGCCCACGTCGAGATCCGCCTTCAGGACTACCGCGACCTGGACGGGGAGCAGTTCGACGCCGTCAGCTCGGTCGGCATGTTCGAACACGTCGGGCGCTCACGCATGGCCGACTACTTCTCGGCGCTCCACCGCAGCCTCGGGCCTCGGGGCCGGCTGCTCAATCACGCCATCTCGACCCCAGGCGGCTCCCGGCCCGGCCGGCGTCGTTTCGTGGGCCGGTACGTCTTTCCCGACGGCGAGCTGCAGGACGTGGGCGACGTAGTGGTGGCCATGCAGCAGGCCGGCTTCGAGGTGCGGGACGTGGAGAGCCTGCGCGAGCACTATGCCCGGACGCTGCGCTACTGGGTCGCCAACCTCGACGCCCATTGGGACGAGGCCGTGGCCGAGGTTGGCGTGCGCCGTGCCCGCATCTGGCGCATCTACATGGTCGGCTCCGTCCTGGGTTTCGAGGATGCCGGCATCGGCGTCCACCAGGTGCTGGGCGTCATCGACGACGATGCCGGAGGCAGCGGCATGCCCCGCACCCGGGCCACAATGGTCTGAGCCTCAGCTCGGCCGCTCCACGGTCAGG
This sequence comes from Acidimicrobiales bacterium, assembly GCA_038232515.1. Lineage (GTDB taxonomy): Bacteria > Actinomycetota > Acidimicrobiia > Acidimicrobiales > JAUJNH01 > JBBSHS01. Next base: position 3,175 of record JBBSHS010000076.1, on the reverse strand, counting down.
GACCGGACGTAGAACCAGTAGGTGCGCAGGCGGACGACGGCGAAGACGCCCATGCACTCGCGGAACATCTGCCAGGTCTGGCGCCGGCCCTCGTGCCGCCCGAACTTGTCCCGCTTGGTCCGATGGGTGACGCCGGACATGGTCTGGGCCGAGCACGGGCGGCGGCCTTCGACCACCACCTCGTTGATCATGACCTCGATCTGCCAGCCCTGACGCCTGGCCGACGGGACCGAATCCCACACCCAGCGGGGCAGTGCCCGCTGGCCCGTGGTGGGCGCCAGCCGGACGACGAGCGGGTTCCAGCGGCCGTAGTCGAACCAGCCGACGGACAGCGTCGCCCGTCCCTCCTCCACCGGGCGGCACAGGGCGTCGAGGTGGTGAGACGTGACGCCGATCAGGTCGGCGTCGCAGAACAACAGGTTGGTCGCCGTGGTGGCGTCCACGCCCACGGCCATGGCCCCGGCCTTGCCGGCGGCAGGTTGCAAACGGCGCACCACCTTGGCCCCGGCGGCCAGCGCCGCCTCGGCCGTCCCGTCGGTCGAGGCGTCGTCCACCACCACAACCTCACAGACATGCCGGCAGCCCAGGGCGGCCCGCACGACGTGGGGCACGGTCGGCGCCTCGTTGCGCGCCGGTATGACGCAGGCGAAGGCCGCGCCCGGCCGTGACGGCCCAGCCCCTCCTGTCAGCGGTAGGAGCCGGGGGCGTCCAGCGGCCGGAGCAGCTCCGGGGCGACGGGGCAGTCGGCGACGGCCGTGGCCTCGGCCGGGGCTGACCGGCCTGTGGCCCGTACCACGAAGTCGGTGCCACGGAAGGGCACAAGCTCCACAGGGCGGAGCCAGGGTTCGTCAGAGCCGGTCATCCGGTCCGACAACGCAACCCACAGTCGGTCTGGGAGCACCCGACCGACCCCGGCCACCACCCACACCGCCACACCGGCCTCGGCCGCCACTGCGGCTGCGGCCCGGGACCCGGAGGCGGCCACGAACCCGGCGGCGCCCATGGCCTCGGCCTCCAGCACCAACAGGTCGGCGTGGGCGACGGCCGCGCCCAGACCGGCCTGGGGCACCTCGACGAGATGAAGCCCGCAACGGGCCAGGCGGGCTCGACCCGGCGACCAGTCGTCACCGGCGTCAACCGTCAGCAGCGTGGTGTCCGGGCGCCGGCGCAGTCCGGTCCCGGCCACCTCGGGCCAGCCCAGCACGACCACCCCCGCCTCGGCCGGCACGTCGTCCACCAACGTGCAGGCGGTGCGGTCGCGGCCAAGGGCGTCGGCCGCCTGCCAAGCCTCGGCCACCGGGTCGGCCGACATGAGGCAGCGGGCCGCCAACCACCACACCGGCCCGGCGAACGGATGGCGGTCGACCAGGCTTCGACAGGCGGTGACCAGAGCGGCGGGATCGTCCGCCAAGCCGCTCAGGGCACCGGCGGCTTCCCTTACCAGCAGCGAAACGTCACCACCGCCGGCCCGGGCGGCCCAGCGCAGATGCTCGATGGGGTGCATCGGGCCGGAGACTACCGCCGGAGCCAGCCCACCGGCCTGCGGCAGCAGTTGGCCACCCCTACTTGGCCGAGGTGGGCAGGCCGGGCTTCCAGATCATGAGCACCAGCAGGACCACGAGGCCGAGGTGGAGCAGGCCGGTGAAGATGCCGGCCCGGACGCCGGCCCGCTCGTCGCCGTCCGCGGCGGCGATGAGGGCGGGCCGCAGGAGCACCGCACAGTCGATGATCAGCAGAATCCAGACGAGCAGTGCGGCCGAGACCCAGCCCTGACTGAACTTGAACGCCTGGTCCGAGGCGCCGAGGAGGCCGATTCCCAACAGCCCGGCCAGCACCAACGCCGGGAGGCTGATGCGCTGGTTGGTGTCGACCGCCACCTTGCCGGCTCGGGCCCGGCGCAGCAGCGGGTACGACAACGTCGGTCCGAACGCAGCCACAACCGCGGCGATGTGCAGCAACAACAGGACGTTGTAGACCCCACCGTCTACCTTCGCCAGGATCACGACGCACTTCCTTCCGCTCCGGACATGAGGGCTTGTTGGCGCAGACCCTACCGGGGCTTCGCTCCCCCCCGACGAACAGGTCATCCTCGGAACGAGCGGCCAGGTCATCCTTCGGCCTACGAGCGGCGATGTTCTTCACCCGCACCCTTCGGCGGGCATCCTGCGGCCTTAGGCGCCAAGCGCCTAGGAGCGGTACGTTTCCCCGCCGTGGCCGCGGACCCGTCGCCTGACCTGGTGATGACACCCCTCGAGGGCAAGGCCCGTAGCGTTCGCCAACTCCTCACCACGTTCCACCTGCTTTTCGTGGCCCTCGATCCGTTCGAGGAGCCCTCGACGTGGATCCTCGAGCCGGCCGTTCGGATCTTGAGGACATTCGAGCAGGCCGATGTGCGGGTGGCCCTGGTGGTCACCGCCGGGCCGGCCGACGCCCGGCTGTGGCTCGGCCCCCACGCCCGGGACCTCCTGGTGTTCACCGATGCCGACCGTTCGGTGGTCAAGGGGTTCGGCCTCGAGTACCTGCCCGCCATCGTCCACGTGGCCATGGACGGCACCCTCATGGGGTCCGCCGAGCACTGGCACCCGGGCGAGTGGTTCAAGGTGACTGAGAACCTGGCTCGCATAACCGCCTGGAAGGGCCCGATCGTCCCTGGCCCCAAGGACCCCGGGCCGTTCGAGGGGACCCCCGCCCAGGGCTGAGCGCACGGTCAGTTGACGATGCCGCCCCTGGTCATGGCCAGGACGTCCAGGGCATTGTCCAGTTCGGCGTCGGTCATCCAACCCCGCTCCCGCACCACCTCGCGGATCGACCGGCCCGTGGCCGCCGATTCCTTGACGACCTCTGCGGCCCGCTCGTAGCCGATGAAGGGGTTCAGCGACGTGCCGATGGCCGCTGAGCTCTCGGCGTAGGCCCGGCAGCGCTCGACGTCGGCTTCGATGCCGGCGACACAGTTGGCGGAAAAGACCCGGCACACCGAGGCCAGCAGCCCGATCGACTCCAGCAGGTTACGGGCTATGACCGGCAGCATGACGTTGAGCTCCAGGTTCCCGGCCGCGCCACCGAAGACGACGGCGGCGTCGTTGCCGATGACCTGGGCCACGACCTGGCCCACCGCCTCGCACAGGACCGGGTTGACCTTGCCGGGCATGATCGACGAGCCGGGCTGAAGATCGGG
>JBBSHS010000075.1:0-12019 GCA_038232515.1 Acidimicrobiales bacterium | reverse complement strand
GAAGTGCGAGGTGGGGTCGAAGTCGTGGACGCACCGCTCGCCTTGAGGGGCGGGTGCCAGCAAACCGGCCCAGAACGCGTCGAGGCCGATGCCGCACGGGCCGACCACGCCCATGCCCGTCACCACCACCCGCCGTCCTTGCTGCGTCGGGGTGCAAACCAGCATCACTACCTCCTTCGACGACCGGACGTTCCCCTGCTTCTGCGGCCATGCCCCGGGGCCGACCTCACAGCTTGGCGAAGATGATGTCGAACGCCTGGCCCACGGTTTCGACGCCTTCGAGCTCGCTCTCGTCCACGGTGATGTCGAACCTCTCCTCGAGCGACATCACCAGCTCGACGAGGTCGAGGCTGTCGGCATCGAGGTCGTCGGAGAACTTCGCCTCCGGCTCCACCTTCTCGGCCGGCACCTGCAAAACCTCGGTGGCGGCCTGCTTGAAGGTGTCGAATGCTTCGTCGCGGTTCATACGCGCTCGCTCCTGGGGCTGTGGGGTTCTGGACAAGAGTAGCGACACGTCATGGGCCTCCCGCCTGCCGGCAGCCCATTGTGGGACGGTCCGATCCTCGGCTTTGTCACCAGCGCCACACGGCGCTGGCCCATGTCATGCCGGCGCCGAACCCGGACATCAGCACGAGGTCGCCGGCGCCGAGCCGACCCGTCTGGCGGGCCTCGGCCAGTGCCAGGGGAATCGAGCCTGAGCTGGTGTTGCCGGTGCGGTCGAGCACCACCACACAGCGTTCGGGAGGGATGCCGAGGCGCTGGGCAGCGGCGTCGATGATGCGCACGTTGGCCTGGTGGGGCACGAACACGGCGATGTCGTCGGCGGTGGCCTTGGCCCGCTCCAGGGCGGCCCGTCCCGACTCGACCACCATCCGCACCGCCTTCTGGTACACCGCCCGGCCCTCCATGACGATCTTGGCCCCGTGCTCGCACGAAAGGATCCCGGCCAGGGAACCATCGGTGCCGGCGTCCCAACCCAGCACGGCGGGCTCGCCCACATCGGCGGTGAGGACCACGGCGCCGGCTCCGTCGGCGAAGAGTATGGCTGTGCCCCGGTCGTCCTGATCGGTGATGCGGGACATGGTGTCGGCGCCGACCACCAGGATGCGGTCGAGGCCGCTGTCCACCAGGCTGCTGGCCATCACCAGGCCGTAGACGAACCCCGAGCAGGCGGCGTTGACGTCGAAGGCGCCGCAGCTCAGACCCAGGCGGTCGGCCACCTCGGCCGACGTGGCCGGCATGAGCCGGTCGGGTGTCTCGGTGCACAGCACCAGTAGCTGGATGTCGGCCGCCGCCAGGCCGGCATCGTGCAGCGCGGCCCGACCGGCCTCGGTGGCCAGGTCGGCCGTGGTGCCGCCGAAGCGGCGCTCGCGGATTCCGGTGCGCTCTGTGATCCACGCGTCACTGGTGTCGAGGTGGTCGGCGAAGTCGGCGTTGGTGACGACCCGCTCGGGCAGGGCCGGTCCCAACCCGGCGACGGTGGCCCGCCGTCCGCCATCGCCGCTCATGACGGCCGCACCGGGCAGACAAGCGTCGTGGAGGCGATCCTCGAGCGTAGACCGTCGGTGTTCGACTCTGGGAGACGGATGACGCCACCGGCGGTAAGGGCGGCGGTCACGTGCTGCGCAACCAGGCGATGGGCTCGCCGGTCATGACCCGTTCGCCGTCGACGGCCAGCATGCCCTGCAGCGTCCCGGAGAAGGCGCTGCGCACGTCGACGCCACCGACCCGGCCCAGCAGGCCGCCCACCTCGACCGGCGTACCGACCTGGGCGGCGGTGGGGTCGGGGGTGAACACGCCGGCGGCGGGGCTCACGACCAGACGCTCGTGGACGTAGAGGTGCTCGCCGTCCTGGAGCTTGGGCGCGCCGGCCAGGTGGGTCGTGGGGGCGACGGCCTCGACCAACTTGTCGAGGTCGGCCGGAGTGGTCACGGCCACCGCCCGGACATCGGTCAGGCTCCTTCGGGCCAGGCCGGTGAGCACACCGCCGGGGCCCAGCTCGGCCAGCAACGACACGCCCATCGCCGCCAACTGGGCCAGGCTCTGCCGCCAACGGACGGGGCTGCACAGCTGGGCCGAGAGGAGGCTGGGCCAGTCCTCGGCCGTGCCGTGGCTTGTGTTGTCCACGTTCGCCACCACGGCCACCTCGCAGTCGGCGAAGGCGGCCTCGGCCAGAGCCTTGCGCAGTCGCTGGCGGGCGGGCGTCATGAACGGCGTGTGGAAGGCGCCGCCGACCGGGAGCATCATCGTCTTCTTCGCCCCCAGCTGCTTGGCAATGTCACCGGCGAGGGCCACCGCCTCACCCGATCCGGCGATGACGACCTGGCCGGGGGCGTTGTAGTTGGCCACCCAGACCTCACCGTCGGCCCGACGGCAGGCCACGTCGCACTGGTCGTCGTCCAGCCCGAGGATGGCGGCCATGGTGCCGGGGTTGTCCTCGGCCGCGGCCTGCATGGCCTCACCCCGTTCGGTCACCACCCGCACGCCGTCGTCGAAGCTGAGGGCGCCCACGGCCACCAGCGCGGAGTACTCACCCAGGCTGTGGCCGGCGGCCAGCGCCGGAGAGATGCCCAGCCGCTCGACGGCGTCGAGCACGACCATGGAGAGTACGAAGGTGGACAACTGGGCGTTGCGGGTGTCGCGCAGTTCCTCGGCGTCGGCCTCGACCAGGAGCCGGGCCACGTCGCGGTCGGCGGCCACCGAGGCGTCGTCGACCAGTTCCCACGACGGGTGGTCGACCCAGGCGGCCCCCATTGCAGGACGCTGGGAACCCTGGCCAGGGAAGGTGAAGGCGAGCAAGGCGAATCTCCGGACGGGGGTGGACGGTCGTGGGTCCGACCCGACGGAGCTTGGACTGGTTACGACGGGTCGTACAGCTTGGTGTTCTCGGCCAGCTGGCGCGGCGGCAAGGTCACTGGGCCGACGACGGCATCTGGGACGAGGAGCAGCCGGCCCACCCGACGGTTCGCGAGCAGCGGGCCAACCCGGCGATCGTACCGGTCACGCCTCTGCGCCGGCCCTGCCGTCGGTTGGGACCGGGTTACGCTTGGCCCGTCGCCCGGATGGTGTAATCGGCAGCCACGATGGACTCAAAATCCATTGCTCGAGAGGGCGTGCGGGTTCGAATCCCGCTCCGGGCACCCCCTTGCGGTGCCATGAGTGCAGGTCGGAGCGCGACGGCCGTGCTGGAATGACACGAGGTGACTCGTCCTGGTCAGGAGCCGGTCACGAGCGCCGACCGGGGCTCCGCGTCCGTGAACCACGGCTGCCGTTCGGCTCCGCCGCCACGATCCGCCCCGGCTTGGGCTCAGGTTCCATCCCGACGTGTCGATGGGGTGGTGGATTCGGCCCCGTGAAAAGCCACGGCGCCCTGCTGGCGAGGAGCCTGTATGAGACTGGACGGCGACGGCGGCGTAGGCCGACGCACTGGACGCCGACAGTGGCCACGGGCGCTGCCGTTGCCCAACTGGCGGTGGGCGGCCGCAGGAGGGGCGGCCGCCGTTCTACTGCTCACCAGCTGCGAGAGCGCCAGCTCCATCAGCGTGGGCCCGGCAGTCAAGACCGGCGACGGCACCCCGACGAACCTGTCGGGGCCCACGGCGCCGCTGGCGGCAAACGTCAACCCTGACCGCCGCCGCCCTGATCTCAGCCTGACGCCGGGGGCCACCGACCCTCGGACCACCCAGGCGACGATCGGCTCGACCATCTGTGAGGTGGGCTACACCAAGACCGTCCGGGACGTGCCTGACACCGAAAGGCAGCAGGCCTTCGCCCGGTACGGGGTCGACTGGTCGACCCGCTCGAGCTATGAGGTCGACCACTTGATCGCACTGGAGCTGGGCGGCAGCAACGACATCGACAACCTGTGGCCGGAGCCATCTGACGGAGAGAACAACTCCCACGACAAGGACAAGGTCGAGAACCGGCTCCACCAACAGGTCTGTTCCGGCGCCATGACCCTTGCCGGCGCCCAGGCACGAATCATGCACTGGGACACCGCAGGAAGCGGCGACGCAGGGCCAAGCGCGGCCACGGCGGCAACGACGTTGCCGGGGACGACACGGCCGCCTCCGCCGGTGACGCCACACCCGGCTGCACCGGTAACCACCCGCCCGGCTCCGCCGGTGACGACATCGGCATCGCCTCAGGCGCCAGCCTCGGCCGGTGCTTCGGCGGTCTGCCGGGACGGCACCCCGTCGTTCAGTCAGCATCGCTCGGGGACGTGCTCGGGCCACGGGGGTGTGGCCAACTGGCTGGCCGGCGCTCCAACTTCGTGATCGCCGTGCCCGGCGCCCTGAGAGCTAGAATTTTGCCTAGTCGAACGGGCCTCGGTGACGTGGAGGCCTTCGGCCCAGCGGGCATCCGCCCAGCGGAGGAGGAATCATGTGCCGCAGCATCCTCACCCTGCACGGCGCCGAGCCAGCGCCCACGCAGGACGACGTCCGGGCCGCCGCACTCCAGTACGTCCGCAAGCTGAGCGGCTACCGCCACCCATCGCGGGTCAACGCCGAGGCCTTCGATCAGGCGGTTGCCGACGTGGCCGCAGCCACCAGTCGTCTGCTCGGCTCGCTTGCTCCTCGCCCGGCCCGCCGGACCGGCTGACCCCCCATCGTTCTCTTCTGCTGTCGTTCCATCGACGTGGCCAGCCTTTTGCTCCTGTGACTGATGCGGTGGGTGCCTGAGTAGGCCCACCGGCGCCTGCACCCTGCTCCGTCCCCGACGCTTCACGGCCTTCTGGGCATCAAGGGCCGACACGAGTCCGAGAACGATGCGTGGCAATGACGCCCATGCCCGCGGCGGGAGTGGGCAGCGGGGGCACACGAGCCGAGCGGCCGGTACATTGCCGTGTTCATGGTCAGGTCCGGCGTCGAGCGCCGGCTGCGCAAGGTGCACGCCGAGCTGGGACGGGCCAGGGAGGAACTGGCCGTCACCGACGAGCAGCTGGCCGCCCTGTGGGAGGACGCCCATGACCGAGAGGGCGAGCGCCACGTGGACGTCCTGACCGGGAGCCGACAGACTCTGCTAGCAAGGATCGCCGACCTGGTGCGGGCCCAGGACGAGCTGCTCGATCGCCTGCCCGCCCGCTGATCCCGAGGAGCTCGCAGAAGTGGCAACGCGCGTCGTGATCGCCGAGGACGAGGCCATCATTCGGCTCGATCTGAAGGAGATTCTCGAGGAGGAGGGCTACGAGGTCGTCGGCGAGACGGGCCGGGGCGACGAGGCCGTCGCCCTCGTCCGGGCCAACCACCCCGACCTGGCCATCCTCGACATCCGGATGCCCGGCATGGACGGCTTGGCGGCGGCCCGTGAGATCACCTCCGACCACGCTGCTGCCGTCCTGATCCTCACCGCCTTCTCCCAGCGCGACCTCATCGAACAGGCCCGTGACGCCGGAGCGCTCGCCTACCTCGTCAAGCCCTTCGCCCGCAACGAACTGGTACCGGCCATCGAGGTGGCGGTTGGCCGCTTCCAACAGATGAAGGCGCTGCAGGAGGAGAACCTCTCCCTCCACGACCAGATCGAGACCCGCCGGGTCGTCGATCGGGCCAAGGGCATGCTCATGGACCGCCACGAGATGAAAGAGGGCGAAGCCTTCACCTTCATCCAGAAGACTGCCATGCGCGAACGGGTGCAGATGAAGGACATCGCCCAGCGGATCATCGACGGTAAGCTGACGCCGTAGGCGCAAGGGGGAGGGCCAAAGCCCCTCCCCCTTGGACCCGGGGCCGGCAGAGCCGGACCCCTGCCGTGTGGGGGCAAAGCCACCACGCCCCCGACCGGCTGCGCCGGCGGCGGAGGCCACCCACCACGCTGCGTAGGCTTTGTGGCGCATGGCCACACTGATGCTGTTGGACGGCAGCTCGCTTGCCTACCGGGCCTTCTTCGCTCTGCCGACCGACATGGCCACCGCCTCTGGCCAGGTTACCAACGCCGTGTTCGGCTTCACCTCGATGCTGGTCAACCTGGTCAAGGACCACAAGCCGGATGGCGTGGCGGTGGCCATGGACCGGCCCGAGCCCACCTTCCGCCACTCCATGGTGGCGGACTACAAAGCCGGCCGGCAGGAGACGCCCGACATCCTCCGCCAGCAGATGGGCCTCGTCCGCCAGGTGGTCGAGACGCTCGCCATCCCCGTCGTCGAGTGCATCGGCTACGAGGCCGACGACGTCATCGCCACCCTCGCCACCCAGGCCCGTGACCGGGGTGACGACGTGATCGTCGTCACCGGCGACCGGGACGCCTACCAGTTGGTCGAGGATCCCCACGTCAAGGTGCTGTACAACCGCAGGGGAGTGAGTGACTACGCCTTCTACGACGAGGCCGGTATCAAAGAGCGGACAGGCGTCACCCCCGTCGACTACGCGCAGTACGCGGCCCTGCGGGGCGACCCGTCCGACAACCTGCCAGGAGTCCCCGGCGTGGGGGAGAAGACGGCGGCCAAGCTCGTCAACACCTACGGCGACCTCGACGGCATCTTCGCCCACCTCGACGAGCTGACCCCGAAGCTGCGGGAGAACCTGGCCAAGGCCGAGGCCCAGGTCCGCTCCAACGCCAAGGCCATCCCCCTCGTGCGCGACGTGCCCTGCGAGCTCGACGACCTTGCCCTGCCCCTCGGCGGTTGGGACACCGACACCGTGCGCCAACTGTTCACGTTCTTGGAGTTCCGCACGCTGTGGGACCGCCTGGTCGACGCGGTGGGCATCGGCGGCGAGCTGGTGGCGGCGTCCGCCGAACCGGACACCAGGCCGCTCAGCATCGACATCCGCCGGCCGCCCGATGCCGCCGAGGCGGTCGTGGGCGTCGAGGCACTGCGGGCCGCGGGCCGGGCCGTCGCCGTCAGCGCCACCTGGGCGGGCCGGACCGGCCGATCGGCGCTGAGCGGCTTGGCTTTCTGCGAGGTGGGCACCGACGAGGCGCTGTGGCTGACCGGCGAGCTCCTCGCCGACGGCACGGTCATCGCCGCCCTGTCCCACCTCGTGGCCCATTCCCGGGCAGACCAGCCGGCTCACACCGGCTCGACGGTCGAGGCCGGCGTGGCCGTTCAGACGGGTGTGCCCATCGCCGCCCACGAGGCCAAGACCATGATGCGCAGCCTGGAGCGGCTGGGCATCGACGTACGCACCCTGTCACTCGACACCGCCATCGCCGCCTACCTGCTCGACCCGGCCCGGGACGCCTATCCGCTGGTGGAGATCGCGGCCCGGTACGCCGGCGTCGACCTGCGTTCGCCCGACGCTTCGCCGGCCGGTGAGCTCGATCTGCTGGGCACGGCCACGCTCGAGGGCGAGGACGCGGCGCGGGCTGCGGTCGCCATCGGCCGGCTGGTCGAGCCGTTGTCCGAGGCGCTCGCCGCCCGCTCGTTGTCGACCCTGTACGACGACATCGAACGGCCGCTGGTGAGGGTGCTGGCCAAGATGGAGGCCGTCGGGATCCGGGTCGACGTGGCCTACCTGCGCGACCTCGTGGCCGAGCTCACCGACGAGGTGCGCCAGCTGGAAAAGACGATCCAGGACCTGGCCGGCCATCCGTTCACCGTCAACTCCACGCCCCAGCTGCGAACCGTGCTGTTCGACGAGCTCGGTCTGCAGCCGTCCAAGCGAACCAAGACCGGGTTCTCCACCGACGCCGCCAGCCTCGAGAAGATCCGCGACCAGCACGAGATCGTGGAGAAGCTATTGCGCTACCGCGAGGTGGAGAAGCTGCGGTCCACCTACGGCGAGAGCCTCCTGGCCGAGGTGGGGGCTGACGGTCGGATCCACGCCACGTTCCACCAGACGGTGGCCCGCACCGGCCGGCTCAGCTCGGAGGAGCCGAACCTCCACAACATCCCCGTGCGCTCCGAGGACGGCCGCCGGTTCCGCCGCGCCTTCCTTCCCGGCGAAGGCTGGCGTCTCCTGGTGGCCGACTACAACCAGGTCGAGCTGAGGGTCATCGCCCACCTGGCCGAGGACCCGGGCCTGGTCGAGGCCTTCCGCAGCGGCGAGGACATCCACACCACCACCGCCGCCCGCATCTTCGGCGTGGCCCCAGGCGACGTCACCCATGCGCAGCGGTCCAAGGCCAAGATGGTCAGCTACGGCCTGGCCTACGGGATGGAGAGCTACGGGCTGGCCCAGCGCCTGGCCATCACCCAGGCCGAGGCGGCCGAGATCCTCGCCGCCTACTTCGTCGCCTTCCCGTCGGTGGACGCCTATATGGACCGGGTGGTGGCCGAGGCCCGCGACAAGGGCTACACCGAAACCCTGTTCGGCCGGCGCCGGCTCATCCCCGAGCTGTCGTCGTCCAACTTCCGGATCCGCCAGGCCGGTGAGCGCCAAGCCATGAACGCCCCGATCCAGGGCCTGGCGGCCGACATCTTCAAGAGGGCGCTGGTCCGCCTCGACGCCGCCCTCGAGTCCGAGGGCCTGGAGGCCCGGCTCGTCCTGCAGGTCCACGACGAGGTCATCCTCGAGGTACCGCCCGAGGAGGAGGACGCAGCCGCCGCGCTCGTGATCGACGCCATGCGGGGCGCCGCCGACCTGCGCGTCCCCCTCGAGGTGAACCTGTCCTGGGGGGCCACCTGGGCCCAGGCCAAGGGCTGACCGCTCGCGTTTGGCCTGTTCCTATGGGCCCATACGGGGGTGAACGAGCCCTAGGATGCTCTGATCACGCCCATATGGGCCCATCGACAGATTTGCGGACGGGGCGACCGCCATCCGGTGCCAGACATCTGGTGGGGCCCGAAAGCCGGCCGGCTGTGCCCCCGCCGTCACCGGCTAGTCTTCAAGGCCGGCTGTGCCAGAGGATCGGTGCGGGCCGCCCCACCCCATCCCCACAGATCACCGGTCGTGGCCCCTCCGGGGCGGCAGGCCCCTCCGGACGGCCAAGGAACCAGCCACCACCATGAGCGACATCCTCGAGAACACCTACGGCACATTCGACGAGGAGGGGAACTACGTCCCCCGCCAGGTGACCGAGGACGACCTCGGCTCGATGAGCCTGGAGGACGCGATCTCCGGGACCATCGTCGAGTTCGAGGACGGAGACATCGTGCAGGGCACGGTCGTCAAGGTCGATAAGGACGAGGTCCTCCTGGACATCGGTTTCAAGTCCGAGGGTGTGATCCCCAGTCGCGAGTTGTCGATACGCCACGACGTCGACCCCCACGAGATCGTCACCGTGGGCGAGAAGATCGAGGCCCTCGTCCTCCAGAAAGAGGACAAGGAGGGCAGGCTGGTCCTGTCCAAGAAGCGGGCGCAGTACGAGCGGGCCTGGGGCACCATCGAGAAGATCAAGGAGTCCGGCGGCGTCGTGCGGGGACCGGTCATCGAGGTGGTCAAAGGCGGCCTCATCCTCGACATCGGCCTGCGCGGCTTCCTGCCGGCGTCGCTGGTGGAGCTGCGCCGGGTCCGGGACCTGGCTCCCTATGTCGGTCGCGAGATCGAGGCCAAGATCATCGAGCTGGACAAGAACCGCAACAACGTCGTGCTGTCCCGCCGGGCCTGGTTGGAGGAGACGCAGAAGGAGCAGCGCGAGGACTTCCTGACCAATCTGAAGCCGGGTGAGAAGCGACGCGGTGTGGTGTCCAGTGTCGTCAACTTCGGGGCCTTCGTCGACCTAGGCGGGATGGATGGCCTCATCCACGTGTCAGAGCTGTCCTGGAAGCACGTCGACCATCCGAGCTCGGTCGTCAACGTGGGCGACGAGGTCGAGGTGCAGGTGCTCGACGTCGACCACGACCGTGAGCGCATCAGCCTGTCGCTCAAGGCCACCCAGCAGGACCCGTGGCAGGAGTTCGCCAACGCCCACCGAATGGGCGAGCTGGTGTACGGCCGGGTCACCAAGCTGGTGCCGTTCGGTTCTTTCGTGCAGGTGGGCGAAGGCATCGAGGGCCTGGTGCACATCTCCGAGATGGCCTCGCACCACGTCGAGCTGCCCGAGCAGGTGGTCACCCCCGGCGAGGAGCTGTGGGTCAAGATCATCGACATCGATCTCCAGCGCCGGCGTATCAGCCTGTCGATCAAGCAGGCAGCCGAGGGTGGGGAGGTGGCGGCCGAGTACCGCGAGCACTTCGGCGAGCACGCCTACGACGAGTCCGGCAACTACATTGGGGCCGACTACAGCGAGTTCACCCCTGAGAGCGAGGCCCAGGCAGCCTGGGCCGACTACTACGCCGGACAGGGCCCCCAACCCGAGGGCGAGGCGCCGGCGGGCGGCAGTTCCGCGTTGGCGGAGGCTTCTGGTGACAGCGGCGCCGGGGCTGGGGACCCCGCAGATGCCGGCGCCAACCCGGGCGCGCCCGAGCCGCCCGAGACCCCCGAGCCGCCCGGATAGCGGCCCCACCATCGCTGCGGGCCACGGGTGACGGTCACGGCTGCCGTCGGGCCCCTCGGAACCGATCCCGGCGATCCCGCCGTGCCCGATCCACCCGCCGATCCGGCCGCCGTCGATCAGCCACGGTTGGCGGCCCTCGAGCCCTACTTCGTCGCCGTCCTGGTGCTGGTGGGATTGGCCTTCGGCCTGCGTCGCATCGGCGACAACTCGGCCCTGCTCCACATTCGCACCGGCATCGACATGGCCAAAGGCTCGGGCATCCCCAGAGTCGATGCCTACTCCTTCACCGCCCACGGCCACGCCTGGGTCGTGCAGAGTTGGTTGGCCGAGATGGCGTACGGCTGGGCCGTGCGCCTCGGAGGGGCCCACATCTTGTTGCTGCTGCAGGCCGTCCTGCTGGCCGCGGTGACGTTCCTGGTGGCCCTGTTGGCCCGGGCCGGCTCCACCCTGCGCACCGTGGTTGCGGCCACCATCGCCTTCGGCGTCCTGGTCGAGGGCATCTCCCCTCGCCCGCTGCTGGTCGGGCTGCTGTGCCTGGCCCTGACGGTCACCATCGTCGACCGCGGTTGGTCACCGTGGTGGCAGGTGCCGGTGGTGTGGGTGTGGGTCAACAGCCACGGCAGCTTTCCCCTGGGACTGGCGTGGCTGTTCCTGGTGGTGGCGGGCACGGCCGTCGACCGGCGGTCGTTGCCCAGGCGACAGCTCCGGCATCTGGGCGCCTTCGTGGTCGGACTGGCCGTGGCCGTAGTCAACCCGCTGGGGCCGAGGCTGCTGGCCTTCCCGCTGGCCGTGCGGGACAAGCAGATGATCTTCAAGACCATCGTCGAGTGGAGGTCACCGAACTTCCAGTCCGCTTCCGGTCTGGTGACGCTCGCCTTCCTCACGTTGGCCGCGGTCGTCCTGATCCGGGCCCGGCTCTCCTGGGCCGATGCGCTGACCGCGGCCGTCTTCGTCGCCATCGGGCTGTTCGCGGTGCGCAACCTGACGCCGGCGGCCGTGGTCCTCGCCCCGGTGCTGGGGCGGGCCCTGCGCCCGAGCCAGGCCGATGGCACGCCATCCGCGGCCGCGGGGCGGCTGCGGATCGGCCGAAGCCCCTTCGAGCGGGCGGGCGCGCTGGGGTTTGCGGTGGTCGGCCTGGCAATGGTGGCCTATTCGTTCTCGGTGCCCGCCTACGACCTGCACAGCTACCCCGTGCGACTCGTCAGCAGGGCCAAAGCCGACGGTTGGCTCGAAGCCCCCCACCGCATGGCCGAGCAGGACTGGGTCGGCGACTACGTGGCCGCCCGATTCGGCAGCCAGGCCCGGGTCTTCATCGACGACCGCTACGACATGTACCCGCTGCAGCTCAGCCAGTCCTACCAGTCTCTACTGCACGGATCACCCGGATCCGCCGCTGTTCTGGGCCGCTACGACGTCGATCTGGTGCTCTGGGACGATCACCAGCCCGTGGTCCAGGTTCTCGAGAACGCAGGATGGCACGAGGTCGAACAGGACGGTCAATGGGTGCTGCTCCAGCGCCCTGCGACCTGACTCCGGCTCATCTGACCGATACGACTCGGCTAGCGGTAGCGAGCGTCCTCATACCGACAAGCACTTCAGCGCTTCGCGCTGAGGGCGCCCGGAGGGCGCCCTCGTTGCATCGGTCGTAGCTTCCTGGTTGCTGAAGACGAAGGAGGCTGTGATGGCCGACTACTCGACACTACTT
>JBBSHS010000074.1:0-12198 GCA_038232515.1 Acidimicrobiales bacterium | reverse complement strand
ACATCCATTGCCAGGACAGGGGCATCATGGGGAACATGGATCACGGTCGGCTCCTTCCGTATGTGGCTCGGTCCGCCCCATGGTGGTCAACCCACGCAAGATGCGGAACGGGCCGGCCGTTCCATACTCACTGAGAACGTGCTGGTCTGGGGCGGGAAGCGTGGATCGTCACCGCCCAGACCGGACGGGAACACATGGGTTATTTCTTAGCCCAACAAGGCTCCGGCCAACGTGGAGGAGACGAACTCCTCCCATTCGTCGGCCGACCAGCCGCGATCATCGGTGAGCAGCAAGAAGACCTCGGGGCTGGCCAGCGTGGTGATGATGTCTGACGCCTTCTCGACGGTCATTCCTGGGCGTAGCGCCTTCCTGGCGGCCAGCAGCTCCGCCAAGGAGCGGTGGGCCACGTACCGTTGCTGCTCGTTGGTCGCCCACTGGGCGGCCAGGGCGGCGTCGACGCTTGCCGCTTGACGCACCACGGCCAGGAGCCGGGCCACTCGTAGATAGATGGCCCGGCTGCCCCGAATCCAAAGCTCGACGGCTCGCCGAGGATCGCTCTCGTCGCGGATCTGTTGAACCCAAGGCCGGTCGAGCACGGGCACCGGCTCGTCGTCGCCCACCGACGCCACATCCAGTGCCTGCTTGAGCAGGGCCGGCTTGTTCCCGAAGTGGAAGTACACGCTCTGCACCGAAACGCCGGCCGCCACCGCGACATCCTCCAACGTTGTCGCCTGGTATCCCCGCTCGGCGAAAAGCATCTGGGCCGCCGCGGTGATTTTTCGCCGGGTCGCCCGCGCCTGCTGGCGTCTGACCGGCGCCTCGTAGCGGCTGGCCTTGACATCGTCGACCACTCCGCTCATACTACCACCTTAGATGGTGACTCTAACGAAGGGAGTGGATCCAGATGGAACGGCTGTCGGGGTTCCACCACGTAAAACTCCCGGTGAGCGACGTCCGGCGCAGTCTGGAGTGGTACCGCCGGGTCCTGGGCCTCGAGGTGGCGCTGGAGTTTGTCGAGGACGGGACCTTGATGGGCGTGGCGCTTCGCGACCCGGGTCACACGCTCCAGTTGGCCCTGCGAGCCCGGCCGAATCTGGCGCAGTCCATGGCCGGCTTCGACCCGATCGCGCTGGCCGTGCCGGACCGGGCCGACTTGGAGAAGTGGCGGACCCGGCTGGACGAGTTGGGCGAGACGCATGCCGGCATCGTTACCGGACATGTGGGCTGGGTCCTCGGCGGGCTGTGCGATCCCGACGGGATAGAGGTGCGCCTCTACAGCCTCGAGGACCACGGGTGACCGCCGGGGGTTACGTTCTCGATGGCGGCGACGTGGCACCGACACTGGTTCTTGGACACCACGATGGTGATCAAGTCCGACGGTCACGCCACCCAACTTTCGCACCGAGGGCGAACAGCCGACCACCGCTACTTCAGCGACGACGCCATGATCGTCGACCAGATCATGACGGGCACGGTCACCGGGGTGTTCCTCGGACTGCCGGGCAACGGCCGGCGCATCAGCTTCCGCATTTTGCACGTCTTCGAGTTCCGCGAACGGCCTGATCTCCCGCGAGAACGTCTGGCTCGACGGCGGCGCGATCCGAGCCCAGCTGACCGCCTCAACAAACCACAAGGAGTAAAACCGCTCCACCCCCGCATCATCCCCGTGGTGCGTGACGGCTTCAGCGGGTCGCGGACCTGCGACCGCTGAGCCGCCGCACCGAGGCTCAACCAACTCCAACCTACGAAAGGAATCCCAATGCCCAAACCCCTGTTCAGACGCGCCCTCGCGGTCCTCGCCGGGCTCGCCGTCACCGGCGGCCTCGCCGGCAGCGCAGCCGGCGCGGCCGAATCGCATCGCACCCGCTTCCTCGACATCACCGCCACGGACTTCAGCTACCAGATGCCCCCGATGGGCCCGGTGCAGGCCGGACTAACGACCCTCCGGCTCCACAACGGTGGCACGCAACCCCACCAAGCCAACATCGCCCGGCTCCACGACGGCGTCACCTACGACCGGTTCACCGCCGCCCTCCAGCAGGGCCTCGGGCCCGCGCTGGCGCTCATCGACTTCGCGGGCGGCGTCAACACCATCGACCCGGGCGCCACCGGCGTCTCGTTCTCCGACCTGCAGGCCGGGAACTACGTCCTGCTCTGCTTCGTGTCGGGCGCCGACGGCGTCCCGCACGTGGCCAAGGGCATGATCATGCCATTCCAGGTCGCCGGCACCGACCGGGGCCGACGCCCGCACACCACGGGCACGGTCGGGCTGCGCAACTACGCCATCACCCTTCCCGCCCGGTTCGGCCACGGCGTGTACGCCGCGACGAACACCGGTGACGAGCCGCACGAAGTCGCCCTCCTTCGCATCGCCCCCGGCAAGACCGTCGATGACGTCATGCACTTCCTCGACGCCACCAGCCCGCCGGGTCCGCCCCCGTTCAGCGACGCCGGCGGCATCGGCGCCATCGCCCCCGGCGCGACCGCCTACGGCCGCATCCACCTCAAGCCCGGCAACTACGTGGCGCTGTGCTTCGTACCCGACGACCAGGCACCCCACCAGCCCCACTTCATGAAGGGGATGTTCCAACCCTTCAGCGTCTCATGACCCCGGGTCCGGCCGCCGGTGGCAATGGGGCCGCCGCCGGTCGGGCCAACGCCGTCGGGACGCCAAGGGGCTGCGCCATCGACCGCATAGGAGAAGACGTACGCCTCCGGGGAGAGGTTGGTCGCGCACGCGAGCGCCCGCTCCGCCATTCGAGCCCGGTGCGCTCGCAAGAGCTCGACGATGGGCTCGTCTATCGCAACGGTGTAGCAGCGGTGTGAATCTTGGTGTCCTTCACCACGATGCCGTCCAACCCGTCGACCACACCTCGGGTGAAAGTGAGCACGATGCCTCTAACGACAAGGATACTTCGAGGGCCGCCCGCCCCTGGACTTCCTGCTACCAGACATGAACATCCTCCTAATCGAGATGTCCGCCCGACAGGGGGATGCTCAGGCCGACTCGTGCCCCAGGAACCGTTGCACGACATACTGAGGAACGTCCTCGTTGATCATCCGGGTGGCGATGGTGTGACGGAAGCGGTGGGCTGTCAGGTGCACGAGCGGCGCCACCGCCCCGGGTGGTGCGTCGGGCGGCAGCGCCATCCTCAGGTCGAGGGCGTTCGCCCAGCGCTGTAATCCGCGGTTCAGCGTGCTCAGGCCGAAGGGATGCATGCCGAGGGGGTTCACCTTCGGCCGGGGGAACAACCACTGCGATCCCGCCGGCCAGCGCCGCAGCACGAGCGCCTGCTGATCGACGATGGCTGCGGCCGTCGCCGGGTCGATCGGGATCATGTCCTCCTTGGCCATCTTGCCGGAGAAGAAGCGGAGGTAGGGATCCCCATCCGGTCCCGCCTCGACGCAGTTCGTCGGCAGCCGCAACAGCTCGTTGGCTCGCCGGCCGGTCCCGATGAGAACCTTGACCAGGTTGCGCAGCCCGTTGTCCTCGAGCATGGCGAGGCTTCCCGGCGTCTCCAGGACGGCCATCACTGGCTCCGGCAGAAAGCGGGGCAGACTCTGGGCCCGGCGGGGATGGTCGGCCCGACGGATACGGACATCACGGCGCAAGTCCAGCAACTCGAAGTCGACGGCATCATCGAGGAACAAGCGGAGCGTGCTCAACGTCCCGTCCCGTTCGGTCGCGGGCAGCTCGATGGCGATGTAGGCGAGGTACGCCTAGATCTTCAGGCGGTTGAGATCGCGAGGCCACCGCACGGTTGTGCTCGTTGCCAGGTACTCGCCGAAACGGGCCAGGCGCCGGGCGTCGTTGGAGATCACACCCAGTGTCAGGGTGGTCGCCCGCAGGCGGCCCCATCGCTTGGCCGCGTCCCGCAACCACGGCTGGGGGATGCGGCCCCAGTCGATCGAGCGGACGTGGGTCTCGTGGCCCGGCCTGATCCGTCTCGCCTGCCACACGTCGCCGGCGAACGGGGTCGTCGTCCACCAGCAGCGTCAGTTCGGCATAGGCCCATCGCAGGAACCCGAGGTTGGGCCGTGATCCATTTCGGCCGGGACTCGACTCCTTCGATTCGGCGACGATCTCCTCCCAATGCGACAACGGATGGTCGAGGAGTGAACCACCGCCTCAGGGCGGCCGCAGTCCTGGACGCGACAGAGCGGGGCCTGGCGAACAGCTGGCGCGGACGTGTCGAAACCGGCTGGGCGTCGGAGTCGCTTCCACATGTTGTCGTGGGTCCGGCACAAGCTGTGGGCCCAGACGGGGTTGGCGCAGACCACGACCTCACAGATCCTTCCCCCAGAGATCCGCGCGGGTTCTGTCGGTGGAATCAGCCTGAGGAATTCCTCATGGGGCGGCCCGCCGAGTTCTCCCCATCGCTTCTCGTGCCGCCAGCAATAGCAGTCGTCGGGGCCGAGGATCATGCGACAACCCGTGACCCCACAGGCGCGCACGTGGCGAAGGATGGGATCGTCGTGCGCGGGTCGGTATAGGTCGACCCGGAACTCCGAGCGGACCAAGGACTCCAGCCTCTGCCAGTAACCAGGCCCGGCGTCGGGAAGCGATGGAACGGAGACGAGCAGCCTGGGGCTCACGACGACACCGCCGCTCGGGCCGCCCAGAACGGCTCGAGTGTCAACTCCCGCCAGTCGATCCGACGCGCGCCGAGGAATCGGAACAGGATCGCAAGGGCATAGGCGTAGGTCTCCACCGTCAGCGGCGACCTCCCGGTGGCGGTGCAATAGGAGAGGAACTCCTCAACCTCTGGGATCGGAAGGAGGCCCTCTCCGACGACGGTCCCGACTCGCCCCCCGACACTGTCGTCACCCGCTGCGCCCTGATCAAGGAGCGAACCGTAAGCGCCAACGACACCTCGGGGGTGGATAGTCCTCAACGCTCCATCTCCTTCTACGAGGTATGGTGAGCCCCGCGTTTTCCGGACAGTGGGTTGTGAAACCCTTCAGGCGGCTGTCGTTTCCGCGTCGTAGGCGCAGTGCGCTTCAAGCGGAGTGCGGTAGCCGATCCCTGAATGAAGCCGCTTCCGATTGTATCTGATCTCGATCCAATGCGCAATAGATTCAAGAGCCTTCTTGCGCGTCGAGTAGACCGTCCGGTAGATCAGCTCGTTCTTCAGGGCAGCAAAGAATGATTCTGCCATTGCATTGTCCCAACACACCCCGGTGCGGCCCATCGAGCCTCGCATGTTGCAGTTCAGCAGATAGGTGGAGAGGTCGTTCGACGTGTACTGGGATCCTCGGTCGGAATGGAAGATGCATCCCTCGACCAGGCCGTGGTTGGCCCGGGCCATGTCCAACGCGTCGGTCACCAGGCTCGTGCGCATGTGATCGGCCATCGCGTAGCCGATGACCATCTTGGAGTAGCAGTCGATGACCGTTGCCAGGTACACCCAGCCGTCCCAGGTCGACACGTAGGTGATGTCACCGACGAGCTTGGTGCCCGGAGCCTCAGCGGTGAAGTCCCGCTCGACCAGGTCAGCGGGGGCGTCGGCATCGGCGCCCGCCACCGTGGTGACCTTGTACGGCCTGGGCTGGCAGGCCACCAGGCCGGCGGCCACCATGATGTGGCGGACCAACTCAGGGCCGGCCTCCACGCCTTCACGTGCCAACTGACGGTGGACCCGCCGGTGGCCGTACGTCTCATCGGAGTCCTCGAAGATCGCCACGATCCTCACCCGCAGCTCCCCGCGCCGCTCGGCGGTGGCCGATGCCGGCCGGTCGCGCCACTCATAGAAGCCTGACTTCGAGACCTTCGCCAAAGGCACATCTTCACGATCGGGTAGTTGGCCTTCTCGCCGTCGATGAACTCGTACTTCGAGGTCACCCGGACTCCCGGGCGAAGAAGGCCGCCGCTTTTCCCAAGAACTCGTTCTTCATGCGCAGGTCCCGGTTCTCGGCTTCCAGCTGCTTCAACCGGATCCGCTCCGGGACGGTCAACGGCTCGTCGACGACGGGATGGGCCTCCCGGTGCCGATCGACCCAGTTCCCCAGCGTCCCTGGATTCATCCCAAGCTCGCGTGCCACCTGGGCGATCGGGCGAGAACCATCGATCACCATCTTCACCGCCTCAGTCCTGAACTGCGGCGTGAACCTTGCTCGTTTCGTGGCCATGATCTCCTGTCTGATTCAGTCAACGGTAGTGGTACCCGCTGTCCGGAATCTTCGAGGCACCCCAGTAGGCCATGAACGCTGAGGACATCGGACTCAGAGTCTCAAAGAACGCATGAAGGTCTGCCGTGACCCAGCAGCCCGCTCAGGCCTGGCCCGACCCAGGCCGAGGAAGACCTCGACTGACGCGGCGGCTCTGGGCAAGGTCAACCGCAAGGTCGAACGCCTCCAGTCTGAAATGGCCAAGCACAAGCTGGCGCTGGAGATCGCGGGAAAAGCTCATGCGTTCTTGGAGCAAGGCCCGGGGGCCACCGGCCGTGACCAGGACCACGTGCCGGGATGGTCGGGTGCAGATCGCACCACTACCTGGCCGGCGGCCGGCTCGGGAAGACTGGCCCGGTGACGATGCCCCTGGTGGGACCGGCTCCCTTCGTCCCCGACTACGGCGGAGCGTGCCTGGACGGCCTGTTTGCCGCGCTGGCGGCCCGGCCCACCTGTCCCTCTTGGGTCCCCGAGCCGGTGGTGGGCGCCCGCCAGGTCGTGTTGCTGGTGCTCGACGGGCTCGGCTGGCACCAGCTCCGGGCCCGGACGAAGCTGGCACCGACGCTGTCAGGCATGGCTGGCGGCCCCATCACCACCGTCGTGCCGTCCACGACGTCGGCCGCGCTCACGTCGACGACGACCGGCTCGGCGCCGGGCATCCACGGGCTCACCGGCCATCGGTTGGTCGTTCCCGGCCATGGCGTCCTCGACTGCCTGCGCTGGACGGTGGCCGGTCAGGGCGACGCCAGGGGAGTGGTGGACCCGACCCGCTGGCAGCCCGTGGTGCCCTTCGCCGGCACCGCCCCCGTGGTGGTCACCCGTGCCGGTTTCGAGGGCACCGGGTTCACGGTTGCCCACCTGCGGGGGGCCCGGCTGCGGGGGTGGAAGGTCCCTTCGACCATCGTGGTCGAAGCCGGGCGGGCACTGTGCGAGGGTGAGCCCTTCGTGTACGCCTATTACGACGGCATCGATCTGGTGGCCCACCAGTGCGGCCTGGACGACCGCTACGACGCCGAGCTGGCGGCGGTCGACCGGCTCGTGGCCGACCTCCTCGACGCCCTGCCCGTCGGGGCGGCGCTGGTGGTGACCGCCGATCACGGCCATGTCGACGTGGGCGAGGCCGTGACCATGCTGGACGGGGACCTTCTACGGGCGTGCACGGCGGTCTCGGGGGAGGCCCGCTTCCGCTGGCTCACCGCCCGTCCCGGTGCCCGAGGCGACCTCTTGGACGAGTGCCGACGCCGGTTCGGCCATCTGGCCTGGGTCCGTTCCCGGGACGAGGTGGAGGCGGCCGGGTGGCTGGGCCCGCGCCTCGGGCCGGGCGTGGCCGATCGGCTGGGCGACGTCGTCCTCGCCCCCCACGCGCCGACCGCCTTCACCGAGGGCCCCCATCACCCGGTCAGCCACCACGGGTCGCTCACCGAGGAAGAAGTCCTGATACCGCTGCTCGGCCAGGGCCGGTGATGAAGAGTGCCCGGGCCTTTGGCAATCGACGCGGCGACCGGGAAGGATGATGTGGTGCCCGATGAAGCCGATGGTGGACAGCCACCCACGGTGGTCCCCGAGGAAGCCTCCACCCCGGACGACCCCGAGCGACCCGAGGCGATGGTGCAGGAGCCGGGCAAGGTCCTGCGCATCGGCGCCATGGTGAAGCAGTTGCTCGAAGAGGTGAGGGCCGCGCCCCTGGACCAGGCCAGCCGGGAACGGCTGAGGGACGTCTATCAGACGTCGGTCCGCGAGGTGGCCGCCGGGTTGTCGCCGGACCTGCGAGATGAGCTGGGACGGTTGACGCTGCCGTTCGTCAACGGGGAGACGCCCACCGATCCCGAGCTCCGGGTGGCCCACGCCCAGTTGGTGGGATGGCTCGAGGGCCTGTTCCACGGCATCCAGGCCACGCTGTACGCACAGCAGATGGTGGCCCGCACCCAGCTCGACGAGATGCGCCAGCGCGGCCTCCCGTCCGGTGACGACGCCCAGGGCCGACCCGGCACCTACCTGTAGCAGCGGTGGTGGCGACCCGCCCGGCACCGCCGTTCGGCCCGGCTTGGGGGGCCCGCGCCGGGGCCGGATTGGGCTAACGTCCGAACCACATCGGTGTAGTTCTTGTCCACAGGTTCGTCCCCAGGCCCTGGGGACGGCCGTGGCCCGAGGGAGAGGGAGGCCGACTTCGTGGGAGGGTCCTTCACCCACCTGCACACCCATACCGAGTACTCGATGCTCGACGGGGCGGCGCGCATCGCCGACGTGGTGGCCGCGGGGGCGGCCGACGGGCAGCCGGCGGTGGGGATCACCGACCACGGCAACATGTACGGGGTCCTCGACTTCTACAAGGAGTGCCGCCGCCAGGGCATCACCCCGGTGGTCGGCTCCGAGCTCTACATGGCTGGCGAGTCCCGCCACGAGCGGCCGGTGCGCCGGGGCCGTCTGGACGACGGCGGAGGCGAGGGCGACGGCGGCGACAAGCTGTACTACCACCTCACCGCCCTGGCCGAGACGACGCAGGGCTACAAGAACCTGTTGAAGCTCTCCAGCGCCGCCTACCTGGAGGGGTACTACTACAAGCCCCGCGTCGACTGGGAGCTGCTCGACCGCCACCACGACGGCATCATCGCCACCACCGGCTGCCTGGGCGGCGTGGTCCTGCAGGCCCTGCTCAAGGGCGACGTCGAGCTGGCCGCCACCCGGGCCGCCCGTCTCCAGGATATCTTCGGGCGCGACAACCTGTTCGTCGAGCTCCAGGACCACGGGCTGGCCGAGCAGGACAAGACCAACCCCCAGCTGATCGAGCTGGCCCGGCGCATCCAGGCCCCCCTGCTGGCCACCAACGACTCGCACTACACCCACCGGTCCGACGCCTTGGCCCATGACGCCCTGTTGTGCGTGCAGACCGGGTCACAGATGGACGACCCGAACCGCTTCCGGTTCACCGGGGACGAGCACTACGTGAAGACGGCGGCGGAGATGCGTCACCTCTTCCGCCACACCGAAGAGGCGTGTGACAACACCTTGTGGGTGGCCGAACGGGCGTCGGTCGAGATCGAGCTGCCCGGCCAGCCCGAGCTGCCCGAGTTCCCCCTGCCCGCCGGCTTCACCACCCAGGGCCGGTACCTGCGCCACCTGACCTTCGAGGGGGCGGCCCAGCGCTACGGCTGGCCCCTGCCCGCCAACGTGGTCGAGCGGCTCGAGCACGAGCTGGGCGTCATCGAGAGCATGGGCTTCTCCGCCTACTTCCTGGTGGTGTGGGACCTGATCCACCACGCCAGGACCAACGGCATCCGCGTCGGGCCGGGCCGGGGCTCGGCCGCCGGCTGCTGCGTGGCCTACTGCCTGCGCATTGTGGACCTCGACCCCATCCGCTACGACCTGCTGTTCGAACGGTTCCTGAACCCGGGCCGCAAGCAGATGCCCGACATCGACATGGACTTCGACTCCCGCTACCGGTCGGAGATGATCCGGTACGCATCGGAGCGCTACGGCTGGGACCACGTCGCCCAGATCGTCACCTTCTCCACCATCAAGGCGCGGGCCGCGGTCCGGGATG
Source organism: Acidimicrobiales bacterium (assembly GCA_038232515.1). GTDB lineage: Bacteria > Actinomycetota > Acidimicrobiia > Acidimicrobiales > JAUJNH01 > JBBSHS01. The sequence goes on along the minus strand of JBBSHS010000074.1, from coordinate 2,489 downwards.
CGGCCCGGGTGCTGGGGTACCCCTACGCCGTCGGCGACCGGGCGGCCAAGGCCATGCCGCCGCTCGTCATGGGGCGGGACACGCCGCTGTGGGCGTGCCTGGACGAGGACCCGAAGTACGCCGACGGCTACCGCGCTGCCGCAGAGCTGCGGGAGATGTGCGAGGCCGACCCCGACGTACGCAAGGTGGTGGAGGTGGCACGGGGCCTGGAGGGCCTGCGCCGCCAGGACGGCATCCACGCCGCCGCCGTGGTCATCACCAGGGAGCCGCTCACCGAGTACCTGCCCATCCAGCGCAAGCCCGACGCGTCCACCGCCGTCGACCAGGCTCCGATCGTCACCCAGTACGAGATGCACGGTGTCGAGGAGCTGGGCCTGCTGAAGATGGACTTCCTGGGCCTGCGCAACCTCGACGTGCTGGAGCTGACCCTCGACATCCTGGAGAAGGCGACGGGCCAACGCCCCGACATCGACGCCATCCCCCTCGACGACCCCGCCACCTTCGAGCTGCTGCGCCGGGGCGACACCATCGGCGTGTTCCAGCTGGAGGGCGGCCCCATGCGGGCCCTCATCCGCTCGTTGGCCCCCACCTGCTTCGAGGACGTGGCCGCCCTGGTCGCTCTCTACCGGCCGGGGCCCATGGCCGCCAACATGCACAACGACTACGCCGACCGCAAGAACGGCCGCAAGCCGATCACCTACCTGCACCCCGACATGGCGCAGGCGCTGGGCGACACCTACGGCCTGTGCGTGTACCAGGAAGAGATGATGCGCCTGGCCCAGATCTTCGCCGGGTTCAGCCTGGAAGAGGCCGACAACCTGCGCAAGGCGGCGGGCAAGAAGATCCGCGCCGACATGGCCGCCCAGCGCGACAAGTTCGTGGATGGGTGCGTGCGCACCGGGTACGGCCGGGCTCTGGGCACGGCCCTGTTCGACATGATCGAGCCCTTCGCCGACTACGCCTTCAACCGCAGCCACTCGGTGGGCTACGGCTACGTCGCCTACCAGACGGCCTGGCTCAAGGCCAACCACCCGGCCCCCTACTTCGCCGCTCTGCTCACCTCGGTCAAGGACGACAAGGACAAGACGGCGGTGTACCTGGCCGAGTGCCGGGTGATGGGCCTGGAGGTCCTGGTCCCCGACATCAACCTGTCGGCCTCCGACTTCGTGGCCCGGGCCCGCCCGGCCGTCCCTTCGAGCGGGCCGACCGGGCGGAAGGACCAAGGCCCGGCCATACCGTTCGGTCTGTCCGCCATCCGCAACGTGGGCGAGGGCCTGGTCGGCCAGATCGTGGCCGAGCGCGAGAAGGGTGGCCCGTTCGCCGACTTCTACGATTTCTGCCAGCGGGTGGAGCCCACGGCCCTGAACAAGCGGACGCTCGAGTCGCTCATCAAGGCCGGCGCCTTCGATTCGGTCGGCCATCCCCGCAAGGGTCTGCTCCAGGTTTTCGAGCAGATCGTCGACCGCACGCTGGTCAAGCGCCGGGAGGCCGACGCCGGCGTCATGAGCCTGTTCGACCTGGGCCACGGGGCGGACGACGGTCCCGCTTTCGACGACGCCCGGCTTCCCATCCCCGACGTCGAGTTCGACAAGATGACCCGCCTGGCCTACGAGAAGGAGATGCTCGGCCTGTACGTGTCCGACCATCCCCTCCTGGGCGTGGAGGCCGCCCTGCGCCGCCACACCGAGGCCACCATCGCCGACCTGCGCGACGGGACACCGCTCGACGCCGCCGGCTCGGGGGGGTACGCCAGCCCGTCGGGTGCCCGGTGGGTGGGCGGGGTGGTCACCGGCCTGGTCCGCAAGTGGACCAAGGCGGGCAAGCTCATGGCCACCTTCCAACTCGAGGACCTGCGGTCGTCGATCGAGACGTGGGTCTTCCCTAAGTCCCTGGAAGCGGTCAACCACCTCCTGGTCGACGACGCCATCGTGTGCGTGCGCGGCCGCATCGACACCCGCGACGACACGCCCAAGCTCGTGTGCATGGAGGTGAAGGTGCCCGAGCTTTGGCCCGAGCGCGCCGCACCACTCGAGGTGCGCCTGCCCGCCCACCTGTCCGAGCGTCAGGTCAGCGACTTCAAGGCCATCCTCCGGGCCTACCCGGGGCCCCGGGCGGTCATCGTGCACCTGGGGGACAAGGCCTTCAACCTCTACCGGGAGATCACCGTCGACGCCAGCAACGGGCTCTGCGCCGCCCTTCGAGAGCGGCTCGGCGTCGACTGCCTGTTGTAGCTTCGGGGGGAGGGCCAAAGCCCCTCCCCCGAGCCCCCCTCCGTTCTGGAGCTCGCTGCGCTCGCCGTTCCTTCCGGCGAGGACCGGCAAGCCGGATCCTCGCCCTGTGGGGGCAAGGCCCCCACGCCCCCGACCGGCTGCGCCGGCGGGCGCCTTGTGGGAGCAGGACCGGAGCAGGCCCCCCCGGCGGCCGCCCTGTGGGGGCAGGACCGGAGCAGCCCCCCGGCGCGGGCGGCCGCGTGGACGGGCACGGCCTTT
>JBBSHS010000073.1:0-12243 GCA_038232515.1 Acidimicrobiales bacterium | reverse complement strand
GGCGCCCGACGCTGGCGTCGCGCAGGGCAGCTTCCACTCGCAGCCTGCCGACCTCGTCCCGCAACCGGGCGACCTCGGTGTCCAGCGACCTGTCCTTGTCTTCGTTCTGCGGTCGGTTTGGAGTGGCCGAGCCAGCAGCGCCACGCATCGATCGCATCATGAAGACCATCGACAACGGGCACGCCGCCAGCACCACCAGGGGGAGTGCGGCCCCGAGGGCACTCGGCCGGAAGATCAGCACGCTGGCAGCGACGGCGCCGAGAGCAAGCAGCACCTTGCGGTTGAGGCACATGGATGAGCTCCTCTTGTTCAAATGCGACGACAGTTTGTCGTAGTATAGGCATCCACCGGGCCGGAGCAAGGCGGCTCGGCCTTCAAGTCCCGTGGGAGGCAGCCGTGCCCAAGCACAAGACCCGCTACGGGAAGTCAGCCGCCGAACCGCCGCGTGCGGGGCCGGTTACCAGGCCGGCGCCCACCGGGCCGGTCACCAGGCCGTCTCACCCCACACCAGGCTCTCGAGGCCGGGCCAGGCGCAGTGTCGGATGGGTTCTGATGATCGGTGGCACCGTCCTGTTCGTGGCCAGCTTCGTCGGCTCATCCGCAGGCGTGCAGATCCTGCCCTTCGACCCCCACCACGTGATCGGCCAGTTCGGCGGCGGGGCCGCCGGCCTCATCGGGCTGTGCTGGGTGGCGACCCGGGACCCGTGGAGATAACGCCCGGCAACCGACCTCAGATGGGCGGCCACCCCCAGCGGGCGAAGATGCGCTGAAGGGGCCGGAACAGTACCTGCCAGCGACCGGTGACGAACAGCACGCCCACCACCACCAGCAGGGCCCCGCCCAGTTGCTCGAGGCGGCGGCCGTGGCGACGGAGGAACGACATGGACGCCGTGGCCCGGCGGTACCCGACAGCCAGCAGGACGAAGGGGATGCCGAGGCCGAGCGAGTACAGCGCCAGGAGGATCCCGCCCCAGGCCAACGACCCTTTCACCGCCGCCGCGGTCAGGATGGTGCCCAGGACCGGCCCGATGCAGGGCGTCCAGCCGGCGGCGAAGGCCATGCCCAGGGGAAAGGCGAACGCCGGGCCCCGAGGGAGACGGGCCAGGTCCACCCTCCGCTCCCGCAGCAGGAAGGGCAGGCGCAGCACGCCGGCGCTGGCCAGCCCGAGCACCACCATCAGCACGCCGGCGGCGACCACCAGTCCTCGTTGGTGCTCCAGGAGCAGGCTGCCCAGCACCGAGGCCGTGAGACCCAGACCGGTGAAGACCACGGTGAACCCCAGCACGAACAGCACCGCAGCGCGCACGGTCAGCCGCCGCGCCTGCCGGGTGCCGAGGTCGGCGACCGGCAGTGCCGATACGTAGGACAGGTAGCCGGGGACGAGCGGCAGACAGCACGGCGAGCTGAACGAGACCAGGCCGGCCACCAACGCCACGAGGGGCAGCACCCCCTGACCCTATCCGCGGGTTGCTACACACTGTCGTGTCCAAGCTGCCGGGTCGTTGGGCCACCCGCCGGTTCGTCGCACCACGGGCGCGGCCTCCCATCCAACACGAGCATCGACATGTCCCGCTGCGTGGTGTCGTTGTCGGCACCGTATCCGGTGTGTGCCGCCGTCGGCCCGCGCCATCGGCCGCCCTGGGGCGGGTAGAGCCGCGGCGACTGTCGGACATCCCGTCGAGATTCGTGCCGGCCAGATCGGGCCGACCAGGCGACCGGGTCGGGACGCCAGCCTCTGCCGACGGCCGGCCCCGGCGTTGGCCTGCGGCGCCATGCTCGTTGTCGCGTTGATCGTGGTCGGCGGCGGCCCGGCTGCGGCCCACGCCGGGCTGCTGTCAGCCTCGCCCGGCCCGGGCATCGGTGTTCCCCAGCCACCCGGGGCGGTGGTGCTGCGTTTCTCCGAGCCGCTCAACTTCGCCTTGAGCGGCATCGAGATCCTCGACCAGGCCGGCGGCGACGTCGGCCAAGGCCCGGCTGTCGCCGTGCCGGTGACAGCCGAGCCCTGCGGCGCCGGCTCGGCCTGGTCCGCCCGGGGGGCTATCTGGTCCGGTGGACCAGCGTCTCCACCCTGGACGGGCATGCCCTGCACGGCTCCTACCACTTCGGCGTGGGCGTCACTGCCACCGACGGCGAAGCCGTCGGGGCCACCCCGCTGCCTCCGACGGGCCCCTGGGGCTGATCGGCCGCTTCCTGCTGCTGGGCGGGCTCACCCTGTGGGCCGGGTGGGCCGTGCTGCAAGCCAAGGCTCTTGACGCCGGGGCCCGGCCTGGGATGGTGGCGGCGGTAGCCGTGGCCGCCCCCGCGGCGGTCTTCCTGGGCGGCACCGTAATCGCCCTGTCTTCGACCTTGGGTGCCACCGGGTCCTTGTCCCATCTGCCCGGTGTGTTCGCCAGCCGGTCCGGCGCCTGGCGCGGGGTCGTGGTCGCCGCTGGGGGTGCCGGAGTGGTCCTGGGCTGGCGAGGGTGGACGAGCCTGGCACGACTGGTGGTCATCGTCGCCGTGATGGCCAAAGCCGTCACAGGGCACGCCTCCTCGTCGGCCCTGCCCGCCCTCGCCATCCCGTCGTACGCCGTGCACCTGATGGCGGTGGGCACCTGGCTGTTCGCCATCCTCGTCGCCCTGACCGCCGCCCGCCTGCCGGCGGCGCTCGCCTTGCTGTCTCCTGCGGCGGTGGCGGCAGGCGTGGTCACCGCCGTGACCGGCAGCCTGAATGCCGTCCTCGAGCTGGCTCGTCCCGGGGATCTCCCCGCCACCGGCTACGGGCAGACCGTCATCGTCAAGGTCGAGGCGCTGGCGGTGATGGGCGGTCTCGGCCTTTTCCATCTCCGCGCCCGGCACCGTCGCCAGCCCGTCCGCCGGATGCGCCGTCCTCTGGCCGGCGAAGCCCTCGTCGCCGCCATCGGGCTGGCCGGCCTCGACCGCCAGCTGCCACGCTGGCCCGCCAGGACGCCTTGTCCCTGGCCGGCGCCAGCGGGCCGTTCGTGGTCGGCGTCACCCTGCTCCCGCCCCGTCAGGCCCGGTCCAGCTGCGGGTGCAGACCGTGGGCGTGGAAGCCGGCGACGGCCTCCGGGACGCGGGCGTTCGGGCGTCCGCGGCCGACGACGCCGACGTCACCAGCCTCCATCCATGTGGGCTCGGCTGCTTCGTCGGCGCGGTCACCATCCCCGCCGCTGCCACCTGGACGCTGGCCGTTCACATCACCTCCAACCGGGGCCCGATCGACGTGGCCGTCACCGCCCCGCTACCCGCTCCTTCGGGGCGGCCCACGCTGGCCCGGGCCCTCTCGGCCATGGACCACCTGAGCTCGGCGACCATGACCGAGCAGCTCCGCCATGCCACCGATAACCGTCCCCTGGTCGCCGACTACCGGTTCCGGGCCCCCGACACCTTCGCCTACACCTTGGGCGGCACCGAACGAGCCACCGTCGGCGATCACACCTACGAACGGGACCAGCCCGGCGGGGCCTGGACCACAGAGCAAGGCGGGGACTTCAGCTGGCCCGCCGGCTATTTCGCGTCATTCTGGGGTCCTGGCATCGCCGCCCGGGTGATAGGCCAGGACCAGGTGGACGGGCACGACACCGATGTCGTTGCCTTCCTACGACCGGAGCTACCCGCCTGGTTCCGGGTGTGGGTGGACGGCAAGGACGGCCTCGTGCGCAGAGAGGAGATGCGGGCCGAAGGCCACATCATGGACCACCGATGGACCGGCTTCGACCAACCCGTCGACATCGCGGTCCCGCCGTGACTGAGAGCCAGGTTCGCCGCCACCCTCAGGCGTTGGCGAGTCACGGCTCACACCCTTGCCTGGTGCTGGTGGCCGCCAACTCCTGCTCAGGTGCGGGCGGAGGTGAACTGTGGTCGTCGGGATGCTTGGGCGCTTCGTCGTCGGTGGGCTGTTGCGACAGGGCCAGCCACACGAGTCCGCCCAGCCCGGCCGCCAGCACGATGCCGACGGCGAAGCCGGGGACGGGGGACAGGGCCGAGGTGACGTTGTGGGCGTAGTGCTGCAGGCGGGCCGTGAGCGTGACCTGCCAACCACTTGTCGGCATCGACGGCCCTGTGAGGGCCAGGACGAAGGTCAGGCCCCCCATGGCCATGAGCAGCAGACCACTGACGGCGGCGGTGGAGTGCACCTCCCGCCCGAACAGGTGCAGCATGCGGCCCCGCAGCAGCCTGCTGCTGCTCCAGTCGCGCCGGTCCCAGACCAGGGCGATGACGAACAGCGGCAGGACCATGCCGAACACGTAGGCGAGGCCGACGGCCAAGGCCACCAGGAACGAGTTGGCTGCGCCGGACAGGGCGACGACCCCGGCCAACACCGGGGCGCAACAGGCGCTGGCGACGCCGGAAAACGCGCCCAGAGCGAACACCGCGGCCGGGCTGCGGCCGCCTCGTGCCCGCACGCCGACCATGGGCAGGGCCAGCTTCCAGCCGGCCAGAGTGGCCACTCCCAGGGCCAGCATCATGAGCGCGCCGGTCATGAACACCACGGTGTGGTGGCCGGACACGAGCCGGCTCAGGCCCGAGGCACCGAAGGCGATGGGCAGGATGACGGCGGCCACGCCCGTGGCGAACACGAAGGTCATGGACACCAGGGCACGCCGGCGCCGGAAGCTGGTGGCGAAGTAGGCCGGGAGCATCACCGAGATGCAGCAGGGGGCGAACAGCGCGACCACACCGCCCAGGAAGCTGGCCAGCAGCGTGCTGCCGACGAGAAGATCGCGCACCGGGCTCTGTCCCCCTTTGGATTGATGCTGCGCGTAGCTGCTCGGAAGAACATACTACGGTGTGTCGTTGGAAGCCGATCACGGGGGGAGTTGCAGGTGGTCGTTTCAGAGCCGGCCCGGACGCCTGGTATCAATGTCCGGGGGGGTAGGGTGCGCCCGGTGCCACCTGGGCCTTTCCCCTGAATGGATCCAAGCCATGGTGGAAGGGATCCCTCGCCGGGGGTGTGACCGTGCTCCGTCGGACACCCGGCGCCTGCGCACGATTATGAATGAGGGTCCACCTGCCGGGGCTGAGCCGCTGGCACCGTCATCCGCTACCGGGCCGCGGCGAAAGCTCTCACGGGTACGGGGCGAGGCCGCCCGGACACAGCGGACGCCGAGACGCCGGGATACGACCGGGCCGAGCACATCGACATCTGCGAGGAGTGTTCCATGATCACCGCCACCGTCGTGACGACCATCGGACAGTCGTTGCGCGAAGGGTTCTTCATGTTCTGGGAGACCCTGTGGGCGTTGGTGGTGGGGTTCGGCCTGTCCGGGGCGGTGCAGGCCTTCGTGTCCCGGGACGAGATGCGCCGCGCCCTCGGCGATCACCGCCCGGGCACGGTGGCCAAGGCCTCGGGCTTCGGGATGATCTCCTCGTCCTGCTCCTACGCGGCCACGGCCATGGCCAAGTCCCTGTTCCAAAAGGGCGCCGACTTCATCGCCGCCATGGTGTTCATGTTCGCCTCCACCAACCTGGTGGTCGAGCTCGGCATCGTGCTCGTGGTCCTGATGGGCTGGCAGTTCGCCGCCGCGGAGTTCATCGGCGGCCCAATCATGATCGGGCTGCTCGTGGTGGTGGGGGCGCTCGCCTTCCGGTCCCCTCTGGTCGAGGACGCCCGGCGCCGCCTGGGCTCGGGTAGCGCCCGTGGCGCCGGCGATGACATGGCCGGCATGGCCATGGACGGCGAGGATGACACCGACCTCCAGCGGCAGCCGTGGAAGGTCAAGTTGCGCTCCAAGGCGGGCTGGGCCGACGCGGCCAGCTACACCATGGCCGACCTCACCATGCTGCGAAAGGAGCTGATGGTCGGTTACGCCGTCGCCGGGTTCCTCGCCGTGGCCGTGCCCAACTCGGTCTTCCGGTTCGTCTTCTTCACCGGCCACGGCTTTTGGACCAGTTTGGAGAACGTGGTCGTCGGGCCCATCGTGGCCTTCGTCAGCTTCGTCTGCTCGATCGGCAACGTGCCCATGGCCGCGGCGTTGTACAAGGGCGGGATCAGCTTCGGGGGCGTGATCAGCTTCATCTTCGCCGACCTCATCGCCCTGCCGCTGGTCCTCATCTACCGCAAGTTCTACGGGACCAAGCTGACGATCCGGCTTTTCGTGGTGTTCTGGGCCGTCATGGCCGCCGCCGGGCTCATCGTCGAGGGCCTCTTCGGTGCCACCGGGCTGGTCCCGAACGTGCGCCCCAAGCAGATCGTGGGCACATCGTTCCGCTGGAACTACACCAGCGTCCTCAACATCGTCTTCCTGGCCGTGTTCTCCGTCCTCTATCTCCTGTACCGCAACCGGGAACGGTTGGGCGGCGGCCAGGGCTACGCCCTCGACCCGGTATGCGGCATGCAGGTACAGACGGCCAACGCCCCGGCGTCGGCCGACCACGACGGGCGGACGTTCCACTTCTGCTCGGATCGCTGCCAGGAGCGCTTCATGGCCGACCCGCACCGCTTCGCCGCCAAGGACGCCCGCCCGGTGGGCATGGAGGAGCCCGGCAAGAGCGCCGCGGTGGGGCCGGAGGACGACCACGGCGGGGGCGACGCCACGGCGCTGGACCCGGTGTGCGGCATGGCCGTCGATCCGACGACGGCGACCGCGCAGCGGACCCACGAGGGGTGGGACCACTGGTTCTGTGGCCCCGCATGCGCCGAGCGCTTCGACTCCGACCCCAATGGCTACGTCCACCAGGTGGACCCGGTCTGTGGCATGCACGTCCGATCGGCCACCGCCGCCGCCATAGCAACCCACGACGGCCGGGTGTACCGGTTCTGCTCCCAGGGCTGTGCCGACCGCTTCCGGGCTGCGCCCAGCGCCACGGGGCCTTCGCACCAGTCGTGACACCGCCGTGTAACCACTCCCAGGCTCCGCGCACTCCATCGCAGGCACACCCATGAAGACCCGGCACCAGCAATCCGTCCTCATCCGGCTCACGACCGCCCGAGGCCACCTCGAGGCCGTGATCCGCATGGGTGGAGACCGAGGCCTGTTGCCCCGAGGCCATGAAGCAGCTCTCGGCCGTGCGGGGGTCAGTGGAGCGGGCCAGCCGCATCGTGCTGCGCGACCACCTGGAGACCTGTGTGCCCGCTGCCATCCTCGCCGCGCCACCCCGACGAGATCGTCGACGAGCTCATGGAGGCGCGGCGCTACGCAGACCACCGGTCCCGGTCTCGAGTTGCAGCTGAGGCGTGACCACACGACATGGCGAACCCGAGCTGGCAACGACCCTTCCTCGATTGCCGTGACGGTGGTATATGACGGTCCGGCGCCCCAGTCGCGGTAGGTGACGGTGGGATCACCTGGGACACGCGCCGCCGCCCATCCCGGCCGCCGGGCCCTCGTCGCCATCTGGCTGGCGACGGCGATGGTGTTCGGGGCCCTTCTCGTCGTCGCCCAGGCCAAACAAGGACCGCTCGACGATCCCGACCCGGCCGAGCAGCGGCCCGGGTTCCTGGACGCCGATGGCCTACCCATCCCCGCGCCCACTCTCACCAACGGGCTACCCCGATCTGGCCACCGAGCCGTGGTCTTCTTCGTCCGGCCTCAGTTCTCCGCCGAGCTGTGCCGGGGGATCGGACACGATCGCCTCGGTCGACGAGCCGACGTGGCGGTCGTGGTCTCCGGACCAGGCCAATGCCCAGTGGCCACCACCGTCAGCGACCCGGCGGCCCGGCTCTCCCATGCCTACGGGCTGCGCCGACCCCGCGGCGGCGGTGCTCCGGTGGGCTACGCCGTGGTCGACTCGCGCGGCCAGGTGCGCTACCGCACCCTCGACCCCAGCGTGGCCCAGGATTTATCCGAGATCGACACCATCCTGGGGTCCACGCCGTGACCGTGGCGCTGGCCAGGGCCTCCAAATCGCTGCGGTTGTGCCTTTGGTGTGTCATTGCCGTGCTGATCGAGGTCGGCCTCTATCTGTCGTATCGGGGCCACGACGCCAGGTTCCACTGGTTCACCCACTTCTTCGTAGGCGCCAGCGCGGCGCTGGCAGTGATGGCCGCCATGACCCTTCGCACCCGTCGTGCGGTGCCATACCCGCTCGTCTGGGTTGTCGTCGCCCACCTGGTGGCCATGTTCCCTGATGTCCTTTTCATCGCTGGACGGGCCCACCAGCGGTGGATGGACATCTTCCTGGGTCACATCTCCAGCCACTTCGTCCCCGGACGGAACCTGACCTGGTACCTGGTGTTCCTGACCGCCCTGGCCCTGTTCCTGGCCGCGTTGGACCGCACCCGAACGGAGCCGACGAGATGACACCGTACGGGCAGGGAGCAGGACGCGATGAGGCCACGGTCGCCACCGCCCGCTCTCACCATGTCTCGCGCGCTCATGAGCGCCGCCTTGATCATCCCTGGCCGCCCGCCAAGCGTGCTCCTTGCAACGACAGCACGTGGTGTTCAGCACGGTCGCCCCACTGGTGACACTCCTGTCCCCCCCGGCCTCGGCGCCCGTCCTCCTGGGGCTTCGGAAGACCGCGCGTGGCGGTGCCGGCACGACCGCCGGCTCACTCCGCCACCCGTCAAGTTCCGTGCCGGTCGGACGGCCTGCACCACGAGTTGGCGCCCGGGCAGTGCGGTGCGGGCTGTTGTCGGTGACGCTGGCAGGTGCCGCCCTGGTACTCGGAGCCGGTCGGGCCGAGGCCCACGCTTATCTGGTCCGGACCGACCCCGTTCAGGGGGCTCGCCTCTCGGGCGCCCCCGAGGCCGTCGGGCTGCAGTTCAGTGAGCCGGTGGCCGAGGGAGGCACCACGATCTCACTGAACGTCGGCGGTGCTGCGAACAGCCAGCTACGGGCGGAACGCCAATCAGGCGGTCGTGTCCTGCGGGCCATGCTGGTCGAGCGCCAGCACGGCATCTACGTCGTCCACTGGCACGTCGTGGCGGATGACGACCATGAGTCCGACGGGGAGTTCGCCTTCGCCGTCGGGGCCGGTGCCGGCCATTTGCCCGGTCCCCAGCAAGCGCGGGCCCGCCCGCCGGCCGTCCGGGTGGCGGCGAGCTGGCTGTTCTTCGTCGGATTGGCCCTTGGCACCGGCGGTCTGGCCACGGCCGTCGTCGTCGACCGGTCGGTGGCCCCTGGCTCGATGGGCGTGCGAGCCGGCATGCTGGCGGCCACGCTCGGGGCCGCCGTCGTCTACATCTTGGACATGAGCCGGGCCGGCGCCACAACGGGCGGCGGGACCGCGGCCGTAGGTGTGGTCCTGGCGCTGATGTGCGTGGCCTGCCTCCTGAACACCTGGGCCCCCCGGGCCGAGCCGGCCTTGGTGGCCACGGTCGCCGCCGGCGTGGCCTGGTCGGCGAGGGGTCACGCCGCCACCGCCGGTGGTGCGCTGGGTTGGGCCGTCGACGCCGTCCATCTCACGGCCGGGGCGATGTGGGTGGGGGCGCTGGCCCACCTGGTGACCCGCCTGGTGCGTCGACGAGATTCAGCGCCCGACGCCTTGGTCGGGGCCCGGGCCTACGCCCGACTGGCCCTGCCCCTGGTGGGCGTGCTGGCCGTGGCGGGAGGTGTGTCCGCCCTCCGCCTCGTCCCCCACTGGAATGACCTGTGGACGAGCGGCTACGGCCGCCTCATCGTGGCCAAGAGTGTGCTGTTCGCGGTGGCCTTGGCCCTGGCCGTGGTGGCGCGGTGGTCAGGGCTGGGCCGGGCCCAGCTGGCCCGGCTCGGGCGGGTGGCCAAGGCGGAGGCCGGGGCCACCATGATCGTGCTCCTGCTGACTGCCGTGCTGGTCAACGTGGCCCCGCCGGTACAGACCAGCGCGGCGGCGAACCTGCTCGGCCCGGAGCCCTTGGCTGGACCTGTGTTCCATGACGCCGGCTTGGCCGGCATTCTCACCGTGGCCGTGGCGGCGGGCGACGGGCAGCTCCAGGTCGAGGTGATCCCCCCTGACGGTCCCAAGCCCAGGGCGCGAGCCGATATGGAGGCCATCTTCCCCGACGGCCGACAGGCCAGCCTGCTGGCCCGGCCTTGCGGGCCTGGGTGTTTCACCCAGCGCCTGGCGCTCCCGCCTGGCGCCACCCGCTTGTCGGTCGCCGCCTCGGCACCGGGCTGGAAGGGGGGCACCTTCGACACGATGCTCCCGTCCTCCTCGCCTTCCACTCGGCCCGAGCTACTGAGTGCCCTGGTGAAGCGCATGCGGGCGGTACCTCGACTGGACGTCACCGAAGTGACGTCCAGCGGCCCCGACTCGGTGCCGGCGCCAGCGGAGATCGCGGTGACCGGCGAGCAGTTCATCGACGCCGAGCCCTACGCCTCGGGGGTGGCCGAGGACATCCAGCCCTTGGACGATGCCGCGACCGGGTTGCGACTGTACGTGGCCGGCGACCGGATCTGGGTGACCATGAGGCTCGACCCCGAGGGGCGCATCGCCTCAGAGCGGGTGGTCGATGTGGGCCATGTGATCGACCGTACTTTCCGCTATCCCCCGGCCTGAAGAGGCCGCCGACCTCGGGTTACCGGCCACCAGGCGCATGCCGATCAGGCCAGGGCGGATCAGTCGATGGGGATCCGACGGGAGCGATGCCTGGTTCGACCCGAACTTGCCGACAGGGCACGCCCACAAGGTTGACCAGGCGCCCGTGAGCGCGCTTCGCCCGACCACCGGAAAGCCCGACGCCCGACGTCCGACGGCGTCGTCCGTCGGGCCGATCACGCCGGACAGCGTCCAGCCATGGATACCAGCATGCGGACCTCGCCGCTCCACGCCGCCACGGCGACGAGCAGGGCGGCCAAAAAGACCACCCCGGGTAGGTAGAGCATTCCCCGGGTCAGCAACGTGGGCCGGGGGGGTTCCTGCGCCAAGGCGTCCAGACGCTCCATCACCGTCTGGGCAGCAGAGAACGCCGCCACTTCGGCCCCGATGGACAGCCCACTGGCGCCCAGGAGCGCCGAACGCAGGAGCTGACGCTGGTCCGGGTGCTCGCCGGCAGCGGCCTCGTCGGCCCAGCGTTCGAGAGCCGTCCGCAACGCCGCCGTGCTGCGCCGGACGAGAGGCCACACGACGAACCCATAGTCCAGGGCGGTGGCCATCTGCAGGGTGCGCTGGTGGCCGAGCTCGAGGTGGGCCGCCTCGTGGCGCAGCACCAAGGCGAGCTGATCGGCCGACAACGCCTCCACTATCCCCTGCGACAGCACGATCTGGCCTGGGCTCCCGTCCACACTGACGGCCAGAAGGGTTTTCGTGGGAAGCACGACCAGCTCGAAATCACCCAGCTGGGTGTGCTCGCCCAGGCCACGCTCTACCCGTACCGTGCGGTAGGTGAGTCGAGCGCGGCGGCATCCGAGCAGGGCCAGCAAGGGAATCGTGAGCGCGACAACAGCCGCGGCCCATCCGGCGGCCCGGTTGCCAGGCAGGAACGCGGCCAGGACCCGCTCGCACATAGTGGCCAGGGCCGGGACGCCGACGCCGCGGAGCACCGTTGGCAGCGCGTACAGCAGTGCTCCAGCCTCCACCGCCACCGCCCCGACGGCCAGAGCCAAGCTGCACATTCGAGACCACTCCGCAGGCGTCACCCGCCGCCCGAAGCGAACCGTGAGCCCGGGTAGGCCGAGCAGGCCGAGCCCGGCCACGACCAATAGGAGGCCCATGTCAATAGCTGTCCACGCCAGGAGCCGCCATGCCTAGTCCTTGGCGGAACGGTCGCTGAGCAGGCGGCGCAGCTGGGCGCGATCTGCGGGCGCCAAAGACTTGAGGAAGAAGCCCAGGGCCTTGGGCCGGTCACCCGCGCCCACCAGGACCTGGCCCATCCGGGAAGCGGCGTACTCCTCCCGGGTCTGCACCGGGCTGTAGGCGTAGGCTCTCCCATCGCGCTGGCGACGCAGTCTGTCCTTTTGCCACAGGCGCACCAGGATGGTCATCACCGTCGTGTAGGCCAACGGCCGTTCGGTCTCGAGCACATCGTGGACCTCACCCGGTGTCATCCACCCGCCGCCGTCCCACAGGACGTCCATGACGGCCGACTCGAGTTCTCCCATCGGGGCCTTGGCCATCCTGATCACCTTCCAGGCATGGTCGCAGCTGCGACCTGGTGCACAGTGTAGTAGCCGAGCACCGGCGCGAGCCGGACGAAGATGGGCACGAGGCGAGGATGGTGCATGGCCATGCGGTTCGCAGACATGCGCGAACCGAACGCCGCGACCGACGGCGTCGGTCACGCTGTCATGTCGCTCGGCACCCTTGTCCACACACAGCCGGGCCAGATCGTCGACGTGGACGGGGCGGACCCGGTAGCTGCCGCTACCCCCGAGTGCGAAT
>JBBSHS010000072.1:0-12288 GCA_038232515.1 Acidimicrobiales bacterium | reverse complement strand
GTCGAACCGGCCGACCGAGCCACCGCGAGGGGTACGGGAGTCGAACCGACGGCCAGATCCACCGCCAGGGGTACGGGAGTCGAACCGACGGCCAGATCCACCGCCAGGGGTACGGGAGTCGAACCGACGGGCAGAGCCAGCGCCAGGGGTACGGGAGTCGAACCGACCGACGGAGCCACGGCCGGATCGTGTGCCGGTACGGGAGGATGCGGTACCGCGGTCGCCGGATCCTGCCCGGTCAACCGATCTGGCCGTGCCCGTGCCCGACCATGGCCCGCGCCGCGGCCTGCCAGCCGACATACAGAGGCCACGTCGCGACCTGGCGGCACGGCCGGCGGGCACGGACCAGCCGGACGATCAGGCCAGCCTGGCGAAGCGGCAGGCCGAGGTGGTCGAGCAGACGGCGATCATCCTGTCCCGCCTGCCCAACGCGGCCGACGTGGCCGACCAGGCCAGAGCGGCAAAGGAGCAGGCGGAGGCCGTCGAGCAGTTGACCGCCATCCTGGCCGACCTGCCCAATGCCGCCGACGTGGCCGATGCGGTGAGATTGGCCACGCGGCAGGCCGAGGCCGTCAATCAGGTGACGACGGCTCTGGCCCGGCTACCGACCGGGGCCGAAGTGGCCGACGCGGTCAGATCGGCTCTGGCCGAGACGACGGTGTCGGTCGACCTCAGTGGTGCGTTGGGGCCCATGGCGCCGGGAGCGGCGACGGCCAGCGCAGACGACATCGCCGAGGTCGTTGTGAACCGCCTCGTCAGCGAAGGCCGCCTCCCCCAGGCCACCGATCCGACCGGATGGCTGGCTGCCCTGGTGCCGACGGCGGAGGAGGTGGCCGATGTGGTCGTCCGCCGTCTGGGCCCCATCTCAGCCCCGGCCCCGGCCCGGGCCCTGGTCCAGGCCCCGGCACCCTCGGCCGTCGACATGGCCGCGGCCGTGGCCACCCGGCTGGGCATGGAGATGGAGTTGGGCCGGCTGGAAACCGACGTCGTACGTGAACAGATGCAGGACATCCAGCACACCCTCGACAGCCTGGCTGACGCGGTGGCGTGCAGCGAACGCCGCCTCGTCGCCCGCGTCGAGCGGCTGGGCGACGCCCTGGTCGACGACATGTCGCGCCTGAGGCGGGAGGCGGCCACCACCCGGCTCCCCGAGCTCGGCCAGACCGTCGACGCCCTGGCCGCCCAGATGCGCCTGTTGCTGGCCGGCCTGGAGCCGACGGAGGACGCGGGCGCACCGGTCACGCCCATCCAACGCCCGACCCCCGGCGCCCGTCGCCCGTCGCAACGGCGCAGCGGTGCCTGACCCGGGCGCCGCTCAGGTCCCTCGCGCTCGGCGTCCTGCTCTCAGCGGACGTTGATTACCGGCACACCGGCCGTGACGACGCTGCTGTAGGGGTCCGTGCACCCTTCGGCGACCTTCGGGACATGGGACCGCTCTGGGGGCAGCACCACGGTGTAGCTGCCGGTTGCCGAGTAGGTGTGCTGAAGGCCGAACGCCTGGGTGTTGCCCGACGTCACCGCCGGCGGGGGGTCGAAGGGCCCGTGGCCGCCGCAGGGCGGTGAAGGGCCTGGGCACGGGCCGGCGTCCGACGTGGTCCCGTCCCCCCAGTTGACGGGGCTGCACAGCGGGTCAGGTTGGGCGTCCGGGTCGTTGTACGTGGCCGTGAGGGTGATCTGCTGGCCGGCCACGGCGGGATCGGCCGAGATCGTCACGTTGGCGCTCATGGCCCTGTTGGTGGGATTGGGCGTGTAGCGGAAGTTCCCGCAGGCCGGATTGGTGCTGTTGCGGCACACCGGTGCCGTCGTCGTCGTGGCCGGCATGGTCGTCGAGGTGGTGGTGGACGTGCCCACGACCGCCGAGGACGAGGTGCTGGTCGACTCGGTGGGCGGTGGGACCGTGGAGGCGAGCGGGATGGTCAGCGAGGTGGCGGTAGTGGGCACGGCCCGCCCGGATCCCACCGTGTCGACCGTGCGCCGCAGGTGTACGCCCTCGGCGACGGCGACGGCCAGCACCACGGCGATGAGCAGGGCCAACAGGCCGAGCAGGCCCCGACCGGCGCCCCTTGACCGACCCGGCGGCGGGGGCGGGGGCGGCGGCCCGTATGGCGACGCCACCGGCTGGCCGGGGGGCGAAGCGGCGGCTGCGCCGTTCCCCGGTGGGGCGCCTCCGCCCGGGTCCGCGCCAGAGTGCTCGTCGGCCACGGTCGCCATGCTGCCACGCCTGGCCGCCGCCCGCCGCCATGCCGCTGCCACTTGAGGGCGTTCGCTTGGCGCCCGGCGGGAGCCCGGGCGGCCACAGAGTACGGTCGTGGCCATGGAGCAGGAGCATCAGCACCGACCGGACGACCTGGCCGAGCGCATGGAAGATCGACTCCACGACGGCCAGGAGAGGGTGAAGGCCGAGATCGAGGAGCAGGCCGTCCACGACCCTCCCGATGAGCAGACCTCCCGTGAGTCACTCGAGTTGGAGCTCATGGCGCAGGACGATTCGGTCGAGGGCGAAGACATCGGTGAGCACATCGAGTGACGAGGTGCTACCGGGGCTTCGTCCCCGCCGACGAGCAGGTGCTCAGGCGTCCATGCCCGACGCCACGGCACGGCCGGACGAGGCCCAACCCTTGGTCCCGCCGGCCACGTTGACGGCGTCGATACCGACCTGTGCCACCAGCGCGTCGGCGGCGGCGCGTGAACGGCCACCGCTGGCGCAGATGACGTAGAGCGGGCGGCCCTCGGGAATGTCGCCGAGTCGCTGACCCAGCTCGGCGAGGGGGACGAGCACGGCCCCGGGCACGTGCATCGCGACGTACTCGTCGGAATTGCGCACGTCCAGCACGGCGGCACCGGTGGCCACCGCTTCGGCGAAGGTGTCGAGGTCGACTTCGGGGGCAGGTGCGGGGGCCTGGTCGGTCATCGCCTCCAACCTATGGCGACAGGCGCTCGATTCTCCACCCTTCACCATGGCGCCGGTAACGCAGCCGGTCGTGGAGGCGACTCGGCCGTCCCTGCCACAGCTCGACCTCCTCGGGCACGATCCGGTAGCCGCCCCAGAACGGCGGCCTCGGCACCGGGGCGCCCTTGAACCGGCGCTCGGTCTCGATAGCCAGGGCGTCGAGGAACGCCCGGCTCTCGATCACCTCCGACTGGTGCGACGCCCAGGCCCCGATCTGGCTGGGCCGGGGCCGCGACGCGAAGTAGGCGTCGGACTCGGCGTCGGCCACACGGCCGGCCGTGCCCCGAAGGGTGGCCTGGCGTTGCAGCCCGTCCCACCGGAACACCACGGCACAGGCCGGGTTGGCGGCCAGTTCACGGCCCTTGCGGCTGGTGCGGTTGGTGAAGAACACCACGCCGGAACCGTCGATCCCCTTGCACAACACCGTGCGCGCCGACGGGCGTCCTTCGCTGGACACCGTGGCCAGCACCATGGCCGTCGGCTCCACTGCGCCCGCCGCCACCGCCTGGTCGAGCCAGCGGGACAGCTGGGTCAACGGGTGGTGGGCGACGTCGTGCTCGGCCAGGCCGGCCCGGCCGTAATCGACGCGAATGTCGGCCAGAGAACGCTCCGTCACCTTCCCGGCCCCACCGCGTCGCCGCTTCTGGCCCCGGGCCGGCCCCTGTGGGGACGGGAGGTGGTCACCCGAGCAGACCCAGCTCGACGGCACGGGAGAGGGCGAGATGGCGGCTCTGGACCTCCAACTTGGCGTAGATGTGGGCCACGTGTGTCTTGACGGTGGCGTCGCTGACATAGAGGGCCCGGGCGATCTGCTTGTTGGAATGACCCTCGGCCAGCAGGGCCAGGACCTCGGCCTCCTTGCCCGTGAGCAAGCCCGCCCCCAACCGGCCGATCCCCGTCCCGGCGCCGCCGGTCGCCGCCCTGAACGCCGGCCCCAGACTGGCACCCACGACCCGTTCGCCCAGCATCAGCCGGGTCACCGCATCACCCAGATCGGCCGCGCTCGTCGACGCCGTCAGCAGCGCGTCGGCGCCGGCCGTGAACAAGGCGCGCAGCTCGGGTCCCGTGGCCGAGGCCACGAGGGCCACGACCCGTGGGCCGCCGGCGTGGCCCTTGACGCTACGGATGGTGGCCGGATTGAGGCCGTCGGAGGGGGACCCGAGAACGAGCAGCTCGGCCTCGGTGGACCGGCTGAGGAGCAGGCCCTCCGACGCCTTGGCCGACTCGGCCACGACCTTCACCCCGCTGGCCTGCAGGGCGCCGGCGATGCCGAGCCGGACGAGCGGCCAGCGATCCACGACCACCGCGGTGGTCGCTCTGCCACCTGGCACGGCGTCGATCGTACCCAGGGTGGCCCGAACGCTCGAAACCATGGGCCAGGGGCCGTCACGCCTCGCCAGGAGGGGTGACTAGTTCCTGATGGGGGTCGGCTCACCACCCGTCCCGTCCCAATCTCACCCTATCGGCCGATGTGGCCGAGCAGGGCGACCCGTGATGATGCACACGTGGCTGCCGCCGAAGACAAAGGACGCATCGACCGCCGGGCCCAAGAGCAGTTGGTAAGCCGGCACCTTGGCCTCGTCCATTACGCAGCCGCGGAGATGGGGGCCCGCGTACCTCGGCACGTCAGCCGGGCCGACCTCGTGTCCGCCGGCATGGTGGCCCTGGTCCAGGCGGCCCGCAGCTTCGATGCCACCCGCGGCATCGCCTTCGACCGCTACGCCTCCATCCGCGTCCGCGGCGCTCTGCTGGACGAGCTGCGCAGCCGGGACTGGGCCAGTCGTTCGGTACGGGCGGAGGCCCGCAGGGTAGGGGGCGCCACCGACGAGCTGACCGCCAAGCTGGGCCGGTCGCCGACCGCCGACGAGGTGGCCGACCGGGTCGGCCTGCGAGCCGCGGCCATCGCCACGTTGGCCGACGACGTCCATCGCGCCGTGGTCCTGAGCTTCGACATGGTCACCGCCTCCGGCGGGGACGAAGTGGCCATGCCGCACGAACGGTGCACCCCTGAGACGGTCATGCTCGACCGTGAGCGCAAGGCCTACCTGATCGACTGCGTGGCCGCTCTGCCCGATCGGCTGCGCCGGGTGGTCGTCGGCTACTTCTTCGAGGAGCGGCCGATGCAGGTGCTGGCCGACGAGCTGGGCGTTTCTGAGAGCCGGATCAGCCAGATGCGGGCCGAGGCGCTCAGCCTGTTGAAAGAAGGCATGAACAGCCAGCTCGAACCCGGGGAACCTGCCGCTCAGACCCGGACCGGACCGGGCTCTGGGCGAGGCGTTGGAGCCCGCGTGGCCCGCCGCAAGGAGGCCTACTTCACGGCCGTGGCCGCCGGCTCGAACTTCCGTAGCCGCCTGGATGCCGTGCCGGCCAGCCGCCAGTGCCTGCTCGACCACAGCGGTGCCGTCGGCCACAGCGGTGCCGTCGGCCAAGGCGGCCGTCGGGCCAGCTGACCAGGCCGCCCCAGACGGCGTCAAGGCGATGGCTCGGGCCCGCTGTCCGAGGCCTGCCCACCGGGGCCGGCAGTAGCGTCGTAGCCGTGGCCGAGCGCGGGCAGGCGTCGTCGGGGTCGGCGTACGAGCTGACGATCGGTTTCTCCCGGGCCGTGCGGGTCGGCGACCGTGTGCTGGTGTCGGGAACGGCGCCGGTGTGGCCCGACGGATCGTGCCATCCCGACCCCGAGATGCAGGCTCGGCGCTGCCTCAAGATCGCCCTGACGGCCATGGCCGAACTGGGAGCGGAGCCCGAAGACGTGGTCCGGACCCGCATGTACCTCGTCGACGCCCAGGACGCCGAGCCCGTGGGTCGGGCCCACCTGGCCGCCTTCGCCACCATCCGACCGGCAGCCACGATGGTGGTCGTGGCCGGGCTGCTCGACCCCCGCTGGCGCGTCGAGCTCGAACTTGAGGCCGAGATCGGCTGATCGGCGCCATTGCTCAGACGCGTTCGTAGCCCCGGGGGACAGGGCGCAGGACTTCGGGCAGCGGCTCCTCGTGCACGAGGATGAGCCGCTTGGTGGGCCGGGTGAGGGCCACGTAAAGCGATCGCAGGCCCTGCGTGGCCTCGCGCACCAGGCGGCCGGGCTCGACCACCACCACCGCATCGAACTCCAACCCCTTCACGACCTCGAAGGCCAACAAGGTGACGGTGGCAGCCAGACCGGACCGCACTCCCTGCTCGAAGTCGACACCGGCGGCCGTCAGGCCGTCGGCCAGGCCGGGCACCATCGACGGCGGCGCCACGACGGCCACCGTGCCGCCGTCGACGGCTGCGGCCTGGGCGGCGGCGACCTCGGCCACGGTGGTGAACAGCCGGCCGGAAGGGCTGGTGACGAACATCGGTTCCTCGCCCGTCGATCGGACCGACTCGGGGAGCCGCACGTTTGGTGCGGCGGCATCGAGCACCCGGCCGGCCAGGGTCATGATCTCCGAAGGGGTGCGGTAGTTCACGCTCAGCTCCACCTGGGTGAGGCCCCGGCGAACGGGCAGGTGGGCCAGGATCTCGCCCCAGCCCGACGGTGCGAAGGCGCCAGTGGCCTGGGCGATGTCGCCCACCACCGTCATGGAACCGCTGAGCGAACGGCGGGTGAGCATACGCAGCTGCATGGGAGAGAGGTCCTGGGCTTCGTCCACCACGATGTGGCCGAACGTCCGCAGGTCGGCCGGATCGGTCCCCCGTCTGCGGGGAACCGGCCCCAACAGGGCGCGGGCCTCGTCGAGGAGGGCGAGGTCGGCTTCGGTCCAGGCCACATCGGCCAGATCGGCCGAGCGGGCACGGAACAGGGTCGCTCGCTCGTTTTCGTCCAACACCCGCCTGCTCCCGAGGTCGATGAGCGGCCGGGCCCCGAACAGGTCGTGCAGCAGCTCCATGGGCGAGAGCACCGGCCACATGCGATGGAGCTCGTGGACCACGACCGGGTGGCGCCGCAACTGCCGCCCCAGCTGGGCCTCGTCCCGGGGCTCGTGCTGGTCGTCCTCCTCGAGAGCGGGACGCAGGCCAGCCCGGCGGGCCCGCTCTTCGGCCTCGTTCAGGCGAGCCGCCAACCGGTGGGTCAACTGCGCCTCGACGTACCGCCGCCGGCCGTTGTGAGGGCCGCCCCGGCGCTTGGCCGAGGCCACGATGTCGGCGCTGTCGGCAACGGTGATCCGAACGACGTACGGCCCGATGCCCACTTCGGTGTCCCTGGGCAGCGGCCGCTGCCGATCGGCCACCGCCTTGGCCAGCACTGCGGCCATGCGGGCGTCGCCCTTGACCCGCGCCCCGGCCGGCGGGTCGACGCCGGTGACGGGCACGCCGGGCACGAGGCCACCGACCGTCGACAGCTCGACGCCGGTCTCGCCCAGGCTGGGCAGGACCCGCTCGATGTAGCGCAGGTACAGAGGATTGGGCCCCACCACCAGGACACCCTGGCGCTCCAGCGGGAACCGGAACGTGTAGAGCAGGTAGGCGGCCCGGTGCAGGGCCACCGCCGTCTTGCCCGTGCCCGGGCCTCCCTGGACCACCAGCACGCCGGACAGGGGCGCCCTGATGACCTCGTCCTGCTCTCGCTGGACCGTGGCCACGATGTCGCGCATGCGGCCCGAGCGGCTTCGCTCCAATGCGGCCAGCAGCACCGTCGAGCCACCCACCCCCAGCGCCGCTTCGGGGCCCTCGCCGCCGAACAACTCGTCCTCGAGGTCCTGGATGCACCGGCCGTGGGTCAGGAAATGGCGCCGGCGGCGCAGGCCCATCGGATGGCGACCGGTGGCCCGGTAGAAGGGCTCGGCCACCGGGGCCCGCCAGTCGACCACCAGTGGTTCCTGATCGGCGTCGCTGACCGCCAGTCGGCCGATGTGGAAGGCCTCGCCCGGGTTGTCGGGGTCAGGCGCCGTGTCAATGCGCCCGAAGACCAGGGACTCGTCGCCCAACTGCAGTTGCTCGAGCCGGGCCAGGCTGGTGCGAACGCTGACGTCGCGCTCGGTGACCGCCTGAGGGGTGCCTCCGCCCGACGAGAAGGCGTCATGGAGCATCGCGGAAGCCGCTGCTCGCATGGCTTCCAAACGGTCGTAAGCGTGTCGGATGAAGGCCTGCTCGGCCTGGAGGTCCGGGTGGGCCAAGACTCCCTGTGCTCCTGCTCGGTCGGCGCCCGCACGCCATCGGACCGTTCATCATCGGCGCAGGGGGAGCCGAGTGCAAACCACCGCTCGGGCCCTCGCCATCCTGGCCTGCCGTCAAGGCCAGGCCAGGGCGACCGCCGAGTCGACCAGGGCCACGAGGTCGGTGACGGCGTGGCGGTGGGCCTGGAGCCCGAGCCCGGTGGGATCGGCCACGTCGTCCTGGGCGCTCTCGCCCAGCAGGTCGGCCGGGAGCCGGGAGGCGGACAGGCGGCCCAGCCATCGGGCCAGCGGCTCGTCGGGAGGCCGGGGCCCGGCGGCCATGCCCCGCCGTACGAGCTCGGGCAGCGTGAACGTCTTACCCCGGGCGCCGGGGTCGAGGACGACGGCTTCGCGCACGTGGGCCCGGCTGACGCCGAGCACAAGGTCGGCCGCCGACACCTCGGCCACGTCGAGCATCCGGCTCCTGTGCCGGCTGAGGTCCAGACCGAGCTCGGCGGCGGCCGTGGAGATCAACTCGGTGGCTGGCGCACCACCGGAATACAGCCCGGCGCTGGTCACGGTCACGCCTCGGTCGGCCAGCCGGTCGGACAGGAGGGCGGCAATGAGAGGCGAGCGGCACTGGTTGGCCGTGCAGACGACGAGGACCTCGATGACCGGCACCCTAGCGACGACGGGCCTGCCAGGCGGCAGTCGACGGCGCCTCGCGCCAGCGGACGGGCGCCCCGGGGACGCGGCGGGGCCACGGTACGGTGGCGGCCAGTGTGGACCGTCGAGGCGCCGCTCCTGCTGGCCTGCCGCCGCCAGCCGGTTCCCTACACGCCTGTGTGGTTCATGCGCCAGGCCGGACGCTCGCTTGCGGAGTACCGCAGGGTAAAGGGCGACCTTTCGATCCTTGACGCCGTGCGCCGCCCCGAGCTGGCCGCCGAGCTGACCCTGCAACCGGTGCACCGCCTGGGAGTGGACGCCGCCATCTTGTACTCCGACATCATGGTCCCGGTGGCCGCCACCGGCTTCGGGATCGAGATCCAGCCCGGGGTCGGGCCGGTGGCCGCCCAGCCGTTCAGTAGCGTCGCCGACCTCGAACGGCTCCGGCCCGTCGAGCCCGAGGCCGACTTCCCCTGGGTGGCCGAGACCGTGCGCATCCTGGCCCGGGAGTCGCCCGTCCCCGTCATCGGCTTCGCCGGTGGCCCCTTCACCGTGGCCAGCTACCTGGTGGAAGGAGGGCCGTCACGCCAGCAGGCCCGTACCAGGGCGCTGATGCACACCGATCCGCAGCTGTGGGCGTCACTGGCCGATCGGCTGGCCGACCTGGCCCTGGCCAGCCTACGGGCCCAGGTCGACGCCGGAGCCGCCGCCGTCCAGGTGTTCGATTCCTGGGTGGGCACCCTGTCCCCCACCGACTACCGGCGCCACGTGCTGCCCTCCACCCGGCGCATCTTCGAGGGTCTGGCCGGCCTGGGCGTACCCCGCATCCATTTCGGTGTGGGCACCGGCGAGCTGCTGGGGCTGCTGGCCGAAGCGGGTGCCGACGTGGTCGGCGTCGACTGGCGGGTGCCGCTCGACGCGGCCTGGGACCGGGTGGGCCGGTCCCGGGCGGTACAGGGCAATCTCGACCCCACGGTGCTCCTGGCCCCATGGGAGGTGGTGGCGCCGGCCGCCACCGATGTGCTGCGCCGGTCCGGCGGCCGTCCCGGCCACATCTTCAACCTCGGCCATGGGGTACTGCCCGACACCGACGCCAACGCACTCGTCCGGCTGGTCGACCTCGTGCACGGCTGGGAGGCGCCGACGTGAACGGGGGCCGGCCGCCCCACCTGCTCGTGGTGGGCGGCGGCATCGCCGGCCTGGCCGCCGGCTGGCAGGCGGTCCAGGCCGGGGCCCGGGTGACGCTGGTCGAAGCCGACGACCGTCTGGGCGGCAAGATCCGGACCGAACCCTTCTGCGGACGACCGCTGGACACGGGCCCGGACGCCTTCCTCGCCCGTGTGCCCGAAGGGCGGGCACTGGCCGAGGAGATCGGCCTCGGCGCCGACCTGATCGCACCCTCGACCAACGCCGCCTCGGTGTGGGTGGGCAACCGTCTCCACCGCCTGCCCGCCGGACTGGTTCTCGGTGTACCGACCGACCTCGGCACCCTGCTGCGGTCAGGCATCTGCTCGCCACTGGGGGTGGCCAGAGCCGCTCTCGACTTCGTCTGGCCGGGTGAGGCGCCGACGACCGACGTGGCCGTGGGAGCGCTCGTGCGCCGTCGCCTCGGCCGACAGGTGTTCGAGCGGCTCGTCGACCCGCTGCTGGGTGGCATCAACGCCGGTCGCAGCGACCGCCTGAGCCTGTATGCCGGGGTACCGCAGCTGGCCAGCGCCTTCGACGGCCGCAGCCTCATCCTGGGGGCACGGGCCCAGCGCCGGACCGCGGCCGGGAGCGGCCAACCGCTCTTCCTGACCACCACCGGCGGACTCGGCCGTCTGGTCGACCGGCTGGCCCAGCGGCTGGACGAAGCCGGCGCCGTGCTGCGCACCGGCTGGACGGCCGCCGGCCTGGACGGGGGCGAGCACGGCTGGCGGGTCTGGCGGGCGGACAATCGACCGGATGGCACCATGGGCGCCGAGATGGCCGACGCCGTGGTGCTGGCCACGCCCGCTCGGCCCACCGCCGCCCTCCTCGACAAGATCGCCCCATCGGCGGCCTCCGAGCTGCGGGGCATCGAGCATGCGTCGGTGGCCATCGTGGCCCTGGCCTACCCGGCCGGCAGCCTCGGTCACGCCCTGGACGGGAGCGGGTTCCTCGTCCCCCGGAGACAGGGGTGGCTGATGACGGCTTGCTCCTGGGCGTCGTCCAAGTGGCCGGCGGTGGCGCCCGACGGTACGGCCGTGCTGAGGGTGTCAGCCGGTCGAGCCGGCGACCGGCGGGCCGTGCGCCTCCCGGACGACGAACTGGTGGGCCGACTGCACGCCGAGGTGAAAACGGCCATGGGGGCCAGCCAAGAGCCGTCGGCCTGGCGGGTCAGCCGGTGGCCGGACGGCTTTCCCCAGTACTCGCCCGGTCACCTCGACCGCGTGGCCCGTATCGAGGCGGCACTGCCGGCCGGCATCGAGGTCACGGGGGCCACGTACCGGGGCGTCGGGATCCCAGCCTGCATCCGCCAGGGTCGCTCGGCCGCCGATCGGGCGCTCGCCGCCTTGGCCCTGGACAATACCCCTGGCGCCATGGGCTGAGCCGCCCCACGGCCAGGGACGAGAGCCTCTGTGCCTACCGGCCTAGGCGCTTGGCGCCTAGGAGCCGGGTCGGGTTCGAGGTGACAGCCAGCCCACTAACGCAGGGCGACTGCGCTCAGGGTGTGGTGAAGAACATCGCCGCTCGTAGGTCCTACGGCGACCTGCTCGTCGGGCGGGGGCGAAGCCCCGGTAGACGCTTAGGGAAGTTCTATCTCGGCTTCCGGCGAGGTAACCCGCATGGTCGCTCTCATCGGGGCCCGGCTGGCCGTCACCCAGTCGGGGACCTGCTCCAGGGACACCGTCTGATGGTTGAAGAACATCAGCATGGTGCGACCCAGGATCCACAGGTCGAACGACAGGCTGCGGTGCTGCAGGTAGAACCTGTCGTAGATCGGTGCCTCGCTGATCAAGCGGTCACAGGCGGCACCTATCTGCCACAGGCCGGTGCAGCCCGGCCGCACGGTGGTGCGCTGGATGGCAAAGCTCTCGTCCATCCGGGCGTGCAGCAGGGGCATCTCCGGCCGGGGACCGACCAGGCTCATGCTCCCCAGCGGCACGAGGAACAACTGCGGGAGCTCGTCGAGGTGGAGGCGACGCAGCAGGAGCGGGAACCATGGCAGCGACAGACCATCGAGGTGGTACTTGTCGGCGTAGTGGGGAAAATCCTTGGGTAGCGTCCGCAGCTTGACGAACGCTATGGACCGGCCTGAACGCCCGATCCGGCGCTGCACGAAGAACGGCGAAGCCCGTAGGCTCAGGCTGACCCCGACGGCGCACACGAAGATGACGGGCAGAGCCAAGAGCGCCAGCACCGCTCCGAGCACCACGTCGATCAGCCGCTTCGCCATCAAGCCACCCACTGCGCCGTCAACTGGTCACCTTGCCTCGGCCGCCCCGTCATGACAACGGTCGGTGCTCGTCTTGCCTACGTACGTTCTCGCGTCTGCCGCTCCGGCCGGGTGGTTCCCCGCTGCGCATCCACAAGGCTACCCTCGATTGCCCGCTGGGGCCGCTCCGGTTGACACCTCGG
>JBBSHS010000071.1:0-12364 GCA_038232515.1 Acidimicrobiales bacterium | reverse complement strand
CGGCCGCGCCACCGAAGACGACGGCGGCGTCGTTGCCGATGACCTGGGCCACGACCTGGCCCACCGCCTCGCACAGGACCGGGTTGACCTTGCCGGGCATGATCGACGAGCCGGGCTGAAGATCGGGGATGCGGATCTCCGACAGGCCGGTGCGCGGCCCCGACGCCATCCAACGCAGGTCGTTGGCGCACTTGTAGAGGCTCACGGCGTTCGTGCGCAGCACTCCGGAGCACTCCACGAGCGCGTCGCGGGCGCCCTGAGCCTCGAAGTGGTCACGGGCCTCGGTCAGGGGCAGCCCGAGCTGCTCGGCCAGCCGGGCGATGACGCGAGGTGCGAACTGGGGCGGGGCGTTGAGCCCGCTGCCCACGGCCGTGCCCCCGAGTGGCAGCTCACCCACCCTGGGCAGAGTGGCCTGGAGCCGCTCGATGCCGTGCTCCACCGCCGCCGCGTACCCGCCGAACTCCTGCCCCAGGGTCACGGGGGTGGCGTCCATGAGATGGGTCCGGCCCGACTTCACCACGGTGGCGAACTGCTGCTGCTTGGTGCGCAGCGCCTCAGCGAGGCCGGCCAGAGCCGGGATCAGGGTGACCGAGATCTCGTGGGCGGCGGCCAGGTGGATGGCCGAAGGGAACACGTCATTGCTGGACTGGCTGGCGTTCACATGGTCGTTCGGGTGCACCACGGGCGAGCCGCCCATGCGCTCGGTGGCCAGCGTGGCCAGCACCTCGTTCATGTTCATGTTCGTTGAGGTGCCGGAGCCGGTCTGGTAGACGTCGACCGGGAACTCGGCGTCCCAGTCGCCCCGGGCCACCTCCCCGGCAGCGGCGGCGACGGCATCGGCGATTTCCTGGCCGACGGCGCCCAGACCGGCGTTGACGACGGCGGCCGCACCCTTGATGGCGGCCAACGCGGCGATCAACGAACGGTCGACGGGCCGCCCCGAGATCGGGAAGTTCTCGATCGCCCGCTGTGTCTGGGCCTGCCATTTGGCCCTGGCCGGAACCCGCACCTCGCCCATCGAGTCGTGCTCGACCCGGTAGTGAACCCCGGCTCGCTCTCTGTCCAGGTCCGTGCCCGGGCCACCGTCGCTGTGTCTGGCCATGGGACGAACTATGCCCGGCCCAGGCACGACCCGGGCGCGTCACCGGCCAGCGTCGAGGCCCGCCGGCGGAGCGCACGCCGTCCGGGTCTGCCGGGCCGTGCCCGCAACTAGAAGAGGCCGAACCTGATGACCGATGCCGCCCCCACGACAAGCGAGTAGACGGCGAAAGGGAGCAGGGTGCGGGTCTGGAAGAAGCGCTCCAGGAACCGTACGGCCGCGTAGGCGGCGCAGAAGGCGCAGATGCTGCCGACCAGCACCTGGCCGCGGATGCCACTGCCGTTCGGTCCCACCAGGTCGTTCAACTTGTACACCCCGGCGGCGAGGATCACCGGGGTGGCGGCCAGGAAGGAGAAGCGGGCGGCATCTTCGTGGTCCAGACCACGGATGAGCCCGGCCACCATTGTCACCCCCGACCGGCTGATACCGGCCAGCAACGCCAGCGACTGGCCGATGCCGATGAAGAAGCCCTCCTTCAGGTCCAGGGTGTCGAGCCGGCGGCCGCCCTCCTCGGTGGTGCCCTCCCGGGCGGCGAGGGCCTTGACCTGGGTGCGGTGCCGCAGCCGCTCGCCGGCGAGGAGGATGGCGCCGTTGACGGTGAGGAACACCGAGGCGGCCAGTGGTTTGGCGAACGCCGTGCGCAGGATGTGCTCGAAGGCCAAGCCGAGCACCCCGACGGGAATGGTCACCACGACGAGCAGCCAGAACAGGCGCTGGTCGGGCGTCTTGGTCATCACCTTGCGTTCACGGACCGTGGCCCAGCCGCCAGCGATGATGCCAGCCCATTGCGATCGGTAGTGGACCAGCAGGGCGAGCGCGGTGGCCACGTGCAGGCCGACGAGGAAGGCGAGGTAGTGCGACTCCTTGGCGTTCTCCTGGCCTACCAGCTGTGACCAGGAATGCCCTATCCACGCCGGCAGCAGGACGGAGTGGCCGAGGCTGGAGATCGGGAACAGCTCGGTCAGGCCCTGGAGCAACCCGATGACGATGGCCTGGACGTAGGAGATGGACGAATGCACCGGGGGAGTCTGCCCGTCACCTGGCACGGTGGCCGATACCGGACGCCGTGGTGCCGTCCGAGCCGCGGTGGGACGTCGGCGTCGACCGCCTTGCTGCCCTGGCCGAAAGTGGCCAGTCCGGATGGCCACCAGGGTGGAGGATGGGGATGTGACACTGGACCACGAGGCGTGCTACCGGGCCGTGCGCAGCCGCGACACCCGCTTCGACGGCCGCTTCACGACGGCGGTGCTGACCACCGGCATCTACTGTCGGCCCAGCTGCCCGGCGCGCACGCCCATGACCGGCAACGTCCGCTTCTACCCGTGCCCGGCGGCGGCTGAGCAGGACGGCTTCCGGGCCTGCAAGCGCTGCCGGCCCGACGCCGCACCCGGAGACCCAGACTGGGACCGGCGGGGCGATCTTGTGGGCCGGGGGCTGCGCCTCATCGGCGACGGCGTGGTCGACGCCGAGGGGGTTCGGGGACTGGCCCGGCGATTGGCCGTCGGTGAACGTCACCTCCGGCGGCTCTTCGCCGCCGAGCTGGGGGCCGGGCCTTCGGCCGTGGCCGCCAGCCAGCGGCTGCAGCTGGCTCGGGCACTGATCGAGCAGACCGACCTGACCATCACCGACATCGCCTTCGCCTCCGGCTACGCCAGCGTGCGTCGGTTCAACGGCGCCATGCGCACCGCCTACGCCGTGGCTCCCCGGGACCTGCGGCGGACGGCGGCGCCGGCCGCCGGGATCGTCCTGCACCTGCCCTTCCGGCCCCCGCTGAGCTCCGACGGGCTGCTGGCCTGGTTCACCGGCCACCGCACCCCGGGGGTGGAGGAGATCGTGGGGCCCACCTACCGCCGGGTGATCGGCGAGCACGTCGCCGAAGCCGACCTGTCGGCCGCCACCTCAGGCCTCGGGGCCATCGTGGTGCGGATCGTGTCCGGCCCGGTTGCCGGCATCGGGCCCCTGGTGCAACGGCTGCGCCGGCTCTTGGACCTGGGGGCCGATCCGGAGGCGGTCAGGGACGTGCTGGGGGCCGACCCTGGTCTCCGGCCGCTGATGGCCGCTCGGCCCGGTGTGCGCGTGCCCGGATCGGTCGACGGCTTCGAGACCGCGGTGCGGGCCGTGTTGGGCCAGCAGGTCTCGGTGGCGGGGGCGTGCACGTTGGCCGGCCGGCTCGTACAGGCCTGCGGCCGGCCGCTGGCCGAACCCGTGGGCACACTTACCCACCGCTTCCCCACCGCCGACGCCGTGGCCGGCACCGACCTGTCGAGCCTGGGACTGACCGGCGGCCGCCGGATCGCCGTGCAGGCGCTGGCCGGGGCCGTGGCCGACCGACGGCTCGTGCTCGACGGCAGCGCCGACCGGGACGAGACGGTCTCAGGTCTGCTGGCCCTGCCCGGTATCGGGCCCTGGACGGCGTCGATCGTGGCCAGTACGGCCCTCGGTGATCCCGACCGGCTCCCGGCCAGCGACCTGGGCCTGCGCCGGGTGCTGGGCCTCGACGAGCGGGCGCTGGGCGCCCGGGCCTTGGCCTGGAGCCCGTGGCGCTCCTATGCCGCCCACCTTCTGTGGGCCCACGCCCTACCCGCTCCGACCACTGGTAGCGGGCCCCGCCTATGACTCCCGCACCTACCGTGACCGGAGATATCCGATGACACTGCTGACGGCCGTCCACGACACCCCCGCCGGGCCCTACACGCTGATCAGCACGGGCACGGCGGTCTGCGCCGCAGGCTTCAGCGCCTCGCTCGAAGAGGTCGTCATCCTTGTGCCTCGCCGGCTGCGAAACGAGCCCATCGAGGAGGTGGCCCATGTCGACGGAGCGTCGGATGCCGTCCTCGCCTGGTGCGAGGGCGACGTCGAGGCACCCCTCAGCGTGGCTGTCGACGTCGACGGCAGCCCGTTCCAGCGCCGGGCCTGGGCCGAGTTGCGCCGCATCCCCGCCGGCCGTCCGCTCACCTACGGTGGGCTGGCCGCCGCCCTCGGCTCGGCCAGCGCCCGTGCCGCCGGACGGGGATGCGCCACCAACCCGACGTCGTTGTTCGTCCCCTGCCATCGCGTGGTACGGGCCGACGGTGCCGCCCACGGATTTGCCTGGGGCGTACCGGCCAAGGAGCGGGCCCTGGCCCACGAGGTGGTCCACGCCCGCCGCTGACCTACGACACCGACGACGCCGCGTGTGAGGGCTTCGGCTACCGGCCGAGCGACGGTGGCCGGTGCGGGCCCGGCTGGTCCGGCGCTGGCGTCGGTCAGGCGTGACGGAAATGGCGGCGGGCCGACGAGTCGATCCGAAGGGCGAGGACGGCAACGTCGTCGCGTTGACGACCGCCGTCGGGTGTGGCGATCCGGGTGAGGTGGTTGGCGATGTCGGCGGCGTCGCGCCAGCCGTACCGGCCGAGGATGGCGTCCACGCCGTGGGCCCCCATCATCCCCGACGCCGTGCGGGCTTCGGTGACGCCGTCGGTGAACAGGACCATGCTGTAGCCCGCCCCGAGGTAGCAGTGGGCCTCGGGGAAGGTGGCGTCGGCGAAGCAGCCGACGAGCATGCCCGGTCTGCCGGCGCACTCTACGTTCCCATCCCGGTCGATCACCCGGGGCAGCGGATGGCCTCCGCAGGCCATGGTCGCTTCGTAGCCCCAGCGCCGGGCTCGGAGCCGGGCGTAGACGACCGTGCAGAAGCGAGGGTCGGAACCGTCGTCGTGCTCGGACAGAAGGGCGTTGTTCAGCACAGTGAGCACCTGGCCGGGACTGCTGTGGTCCAAGGCGGCGGCCCGCAGGGTGTGACGGGCGGTGGCGCTGACCGCCCCGGCGCGAGGGCCCTTGCCGCAGACGTCGCCTATGACGACACCCCAGGTCGACCGGGCGACGGGGAAGACGTCGAAGAAATCTCCACCGATCTCGCTGGGATGCAACGGTTGATGGGCGGCGGCGAGGTCGATGCCGGGGATCTCGGGTAGCCGCCCCGGTAGGAGCGCAGCGCGGAAGGCGTCGGCCACCTCGTCCACGGCCGCCGTGGCCGACGCCTCCAGGCGACGGCTCTCGGCCTGGAGGACCTCCAGTTGGCGGGCGGCGTCGCTCATCTCCATCTCGCGCACCACCAGGCGGGCCAGACGCCGCAGGATGTCCCGTTCCTCGGAGGTGACGCTGCGGGGATGGCGCCCGGCCACGCCCAGCGTGCCGATCAGCCGGCCACCGCTGGCCCGCAGCGGTGCCGCAGCGTAGAAGCGAAGCCCCATCCCGTCCGCCACCAGCGGATTGGCCGTGGCCGCGGGAACGAGTCGGGCGTCCGGCACCACGTACACGTCGCCGTCGGACAGGTGGGAGGGCCACAGGCCCGCAGACCGAGGCGCGTGCTCGACGGTCATGCCGTGACGGCCCAGGAACCGCGTGCGGGCGGGTTCGACGACGCTGACGAAGCCCACGGCCACCTGGAAGACGCAGGCGGCCAGGGCGGCCAGGTCGTCGAACGGTCCGTCGGGCGAAAAGCCCGGGTCGGGACGTGGGTCGGCCACCATGGGGGCCGACCGGGCGACGGCTCCGTCATTCATTGCTGGCTCGGTCACTCATTGCAGGGACCGGCGATCAGGCATTCGGCCCGGCCGGCATGGACCTGCCCCCGCCGCTGCCATGTTCTTGCCATTCCAACCACCGCCCCACCCAGGCCCAGAGCAAGCTGTCGACCGCACGATTTGACCCTTCACAGCTTGGAGACGGGCGGCACTCTTCACCCAAGCTATCGCCGCCGGCGCCGCTGAGCACCGCCGACCATGAACGCTGCGTTACCCCTCGACTCGCTGACCGGGCACCTGCGCAGTACGGCAAGCCGGCTGTCTCACCTTTTGCCGGCCCACGATCATGCCGCCGCCCGACCAGCCGATCTATGCCCGCCCGGCTCATCGGCGCTGACGGCCACAGGGCCGGCCGGCGCTCGATCGACCGCCGGTGCGGGGGGCGCCACGGCCGTCGCGGCTGTGGCCGGGGCCGGCACCCGAGTGAGCGGCGCCGGCCGCCCGACCGCTTCCAAGGCCGCCTGCATCAACTGGGGACGAGCCCGGGCGTGGACGCCGCCCTGGACCCGGGAGGCGGCGAGGACGCCGTCGACCATGTCGGCCAGGACCTGCACCGCCGGCCGCGACCAGCGCCGGACGGCCACCACGGCGCCGCCGTCGTACCGCCGGATGGTGCGGGGGGTATCCCCGCGTCTGGGAGGGCTACGGAAAGACGGTGCCACCAGCCCCAACCCGACGGCGGCCAGGCACAGGGCCCGAGCCGCGGCGATGAAGTCCTGGGCGCTCAGCTCATCCATGTGGGACATGATCCTCGGGGGATGTGACAACCAGGACGGGGTTGAGCCCGTCGAGAAGGACGCGTCGAGCACCGGGCACCGGCCGGGCTCCGACACTTTCGCCCCTTGAGCCGGCGCTGTGCCCGTGCCGGTCCGGTGCCCTCCCGCCGGGACCGCCGGGACCGCCTGGTACCCGTCCTCAATCCGCACCGGCCGGCACTTACGATGCAGCCGCGCCCATGGTCACCGCCGTTCCCACCAGACCGCACCGACCGGGACTCCGCTACCTGCCGGCCGTAGACGGACTCCGGGCGCTGGCGGTGGCGGCCGTCTTCGCCTACCACGCCGGACTGGGATGGGCCGGTGGCGGCTTCCTG
Organism: Acidimicrobiales bacterium; assembly: GCA_038232515.1. GTDB lineage: Bacteria > Actinomycetota > Acidimicrobiia > Acidimicrobiales > JAUJNH01 > JBBSHS01. Next base: position 5,607 of record JBBSHS010000071.1, on the reverse strand, counting down.
GGCGTCGACGTGTTCTTCGTGATCAGCGGCTTCCTGATCACCTCGGTGCTGCTGAGCGAGCTCAGGACGTCGGGGAACCTCAACCTGCTGGGGTTCTGGGGGCGGCGGGCCCGGCGCCTGCTGCCTGCGCTCTTCACGTTGTTGGCCGCGGCCGCGGTCTTGGTCCCGTTGATTGCCCCAGACCAGAGCGCCCGGCTTCGCGGTGACCTGGTGTCGGCGGTCCTGTACGTCACCAACTGGCGGCTCATCTTCCAGCACCAGTCCTATTTCCAGGCGGTGGGGCGGCCGCCCGTCCTCGAGCACCTCTGGACGCTGGCCATCGAAGAGCAGTTCTACCTGTTGTGGCCGATCGTCCTGTCCGCCTTGTTGGTGTGGAGGCGCAAGCCCAGCCGTCTGGTGCTGCCGATCGTCGCCGTCGCCGTCGCCTCCGCCGGGCTGATGGCGGTCCTGTACAACCCTTCGGCGGTCACGTCGGCGGTGTACTACGGGACCGAGACAAGGCTGGGGACCATCCTGGTGGGTGCCGCTCTGGCCTGTGCGTGGCCGCCGAACCGGCTCGGTGCCGACGTGGGCGCCCGGGCCCGTTGGGCCCTGGAGATCGGGGGTCTGGCCGCCCTTGGCGGTCTGGCCTGGTTCGTGGCCCGCACCAACCAGTTCACCACCGGCCTGTACCACGGCGGCTTCCTGGTCGTGGCCCTGCTGTCCGGTCTCCTCATCGCCGCCGTGGCCCACCCGGCCCCCCGCCTGCTCAGCCGCCTCCTCGGGTGGCGGCCGCTGGTGTGGCTGGGCAAGCGCTCCTACAGCGTGTACCTCTGGCACTGGCCCGTGATCGATCTCACCCGGCCCCGCACCGACGTGCCGCTCAGCGGCACCCCCCTCCTCGTCTCGCGCATGGTCCTCACCCTGGTGCTCGCCGAGCTGTCCTACCGATTCGTCGAGCGACCGGCCCTGGACGGGCGACTGGGGCGGACGTGGTCCCACGTCCATACCGTGCTGTCCGGGCGGGGACGCCCGGTGGTCAAGGACATGGCGGCCGCCGCCAGCGCCGGCCTGGTCGTCGTGGCCGTCGCCACGGGTGTCCTGGTCGGTCACCGGGCACCGCCGCCCCCGGCCTTCCTGACTTCGGGGCCAGCAGCCACAGCGGAGACACCGCCCCCTCCCACGACCGTTCCCCAGACCGGCGACCCATCCGTGCCCACCACGGTGCCGACGCCGAGGGTTACGGCCATCGGCGACTCCGTCATGTTGGACGGCCGAGCCGCCCTGCACGACCGTGTTCCCAATCTGTATGTCGACGCCCAGATCGGCCGGCCGTTCGCCACGGCCGTGGGCATCGTCCACCAACTGCGGGTCACCGGCCGCCTGGGCAGTGAGGTGATCGTCCACATGGGCACCAACAGCCTCATCCGGTCGTCGGACCTCGACAAGCTCATGGCGGAGTTGAAGCCGGTCCGCCGGGTCGTGCTGGTCAACGTCAAAGCTGACCGTCCCTGGGAAGGCCCCGACAACAGCGTGCTGGGCGACGCCGCCCGTCGCTACCCGAATGCCGTGCTGGTGGACTGGCACCAGTTCGGCACCGACCACCCCGACCTGTTCTACGGCGACGGCATCCACATGACGGCCTACGGGGCAAACGTCTACGCCCAGCTTCTGGCCGAGGCGTTGTCGTCATAGTCGGGACGAACTGCCCGGGGTGGTGACACACCAACCGGCCGTCCGACCTCCTCGCTGACGTCAGCTCATCCCGGCCGGAATAGTCAGGCGACCACCGGTGGCGCCGAGCACGATTCGGGCCGGGGTGACCTACGGCATCGATGGGGTCTCGGTGGGGACGGAGGGACTCGAACCCTCACTGGAGCGGTTTTAAGCCGCCTGCCTCTGCATTGGGCTACGCCCCCGGCACACGCATCGTGTCACCAGACGGCCCGCACGGGACAGACGGTTCGATGCTGGCAGCCGTCGCAGACGGCCGGTGCCTCGCAGGCGGCGACGTCCCAGCCGTCGCCCAGCTCGACGGCCAGGGAGCGCAGGCTGGCCCCGATGCCCTCCAGGTCCTCCTCGGCCGGTGACCACGGGGCCAGCTCGTCGTCGGCGTCGGGCGACAACAGCTCGTAGCGCAACCGGAGCTCCAGGCCCATGGACCGGGCCAGAGGCGCAGCCAGCCAGGCCTGCACCTGGGCCGCCGGGTCGTGGGCGAGAGGAACGCTGGGACCACGACCGGTCTTGTAGTCGCGCACCTCGAGCACGCCGCCCAGGGCCCGAGCGGCCCCCTGAGCGGGAGGGAGGGCCCAACAGGCGTCCAGCCTCCCGGTGACGACCACGATGGGCCAGCCGCTCGCCTCCACCCGGGCCAGTGCGTGCTCGTGGCCCACGCTGGTGGCGCCTCGGGGGCAGCGGGGGACGTGCCGCTCCACGAGGGTGGCGACGTGGGCGTCGGTAGGGTCGCCGAGGCGGAGTCGGGCGGCCAGGAAAGCGTGGACGGCATCGGCCGATGTGCACGGTCCGGCGGCGTGGAGGTCCTCGAGCAGGCGGTGGACCCGGATCCCGACACCGCCGTGGTCGAATCGGTCGGAGCCGGGCAGTTGCAGCAGGTGCCGGGCCCGGAAGGCCCGCGGGCAGCGCCGCCACAGCTCGACGGCGCTGGGCGAGAGGGTCAACACCGACCCCACGAGCGAACCCTCGTCGGCCGTGGCCGCGGGCCCGGGGGGAGGTCCCGTGGTCACCGCACCACAGGTGTCGACCTGCTGACACCTCGAGCAGCCCACCCCCGGCCGCCGCACCACCGGGTCGGCCGCCGCTCGCAACCGCCCCACGCCCTGGTCGATCTGCGCGGCCAACCGTTCCAGCTCGTCGGCCACATCGAAGACGACCACCTCCTGGGTACGGGCCAGCGGGTCGACGTGGCGGATCTTCAGGCATCGGCTGGGGCCGATCATCTCGATGGTGCGCAACCGCAGGACGGCTAGGGCCAGCGCCGGGTTGGCGAACGGGTCGGCGCACAGCGGCCGACCCCACAGCTCGAGCTGGCGGAGTTCCAGCTGAGGGCCGTCCTCTAGGAGGAGGTCGACCCAGCCTCCCAGTACCAGCTCCCGCCGCCGCAGCTCGGTGGGCTTGAAGCAGGCTTCGCACGGCAACGACCGCACTGTCTCACCCTCGAACAGCTCGATGTAACCCTCCACCATGGCGTCGAAGACGGCTTGTTCCTCGGGGAGCAGACCGTCGACGTTGCCGTGCAGGTGGCGACGGTGCAAGGGCGACCCGGCCCGGCGCAGGCGGCCCAGCAGCGGGTCGCGCAGTCGCGAGCGGGTGAAAGCACCGCTCACACCGCGTTCGTCGCGCAGGCTGGCATCGAGCGCGGCCGGACAGCCGCCCTCCAGGTGCAACGTTGAGGGCCGGACCGTGAGCCACGTCACCGGGCCCAGTGTGCCCGGCAGGTGGGCGGCCAGGGAGCCAGCTCGGCTCGCGGGCGGGCGCGTAGACTCCTGGTGTGGCCGGCGACCAGATCGCGGCGGATCGGGGCGCAGCCGATGCGCTGGCCCCCCTGGCCGGCCCGGTCGACACGGTGCCCGGACCGGCGCCCGACGGCCGCCTCTCCGACGTCGACGAGTGGGGCCGCTCCGAGCGGGTGAGGGCGCTCGCCCGTCTCGTCTACGACCCGATCTACCGCCACTGGTTCCGGGCCGAATGGGAAGGTCTGGAGAAGCTGCCCAGCACGGGCGGCGCCCTGCTGGTGGCCAACCACGCCGGCGCCATCCCCTCCGATGCCCCCGTCATCGTGCACGGCATTGAAGTCGAGCGGCACCGGGCCGTCTACGGCCTCGCCGACTTCTTCTTCCGCAGCACGCCGTTCGTGGGGACGCTGTGGTCGCGCACCGGTGGGGTCACCGCCCACCCTCAGAACGCCTACCGGCTCCTGCGCCAGCAGCAGCTGGTGCTGACCTTCCCTGAGGGGTCCAAGGGCTCGGGCAAGACCTATCCCGAGCGGTACCAGCTGCGCCGATTCGGTCGAGGTGGCTTCGTCGAGATCGCCATGCGGGCCGGCGTGCCCGTCATTCCCATCGCCGTGGTGGGCGCCGAAGAATCCATGCCCATCCTGTTCAAGATCAATGGCCTGGCCAAGGTGCTCGGTGTTCCCTACGTCCCGGTAACCGCCAACATGCTGGCGTTCGGTCCTCTCGGTCTGATCGCCTATTTCCCGGCCAAGTTCCGCCTGCGCGTGCTCGACCCGGTGCACTTCGACGTCCCCCCGGATCAGGAGCGCTATTCCAAGAGCCGCATCATGGACGCGGCCGAAGGTATCCGCCTGAGCCTCCAGGAGGCCCTGTACGACATGCTCAGCCGCCGCCGTTCGATCTGGTTCGGATGAGCCAGGTCGGGCGGCCATCGCCCCGCTGGTCGGCGGCGCCGGGTACCGCTGGTGGGTAGGCGGGCCCTGGTCACCGGGTTGGCCTCGTTCTGGGGAGGCCGGGTGGCGCAGGCGTTGGAGGCGGATCCCGACGTCGACGTGATCATCGGTCTTGACACCGACGATCCTCTCGTCGAGCTCGAGCGCACGGAGTTCGTCCGCTGCGACCAGAGCTACTCCATCCTGTCGCGCCTGATCCGGGCCACCCAGGTCGACACCGTGCTGCACACCTCCCTCGTCGTGGACTCCACCCGCTTGAGGGGTCGGGCACTGCACGAGACCAACGTCATCGGCACCATGAACCTGCTGGCCGCGGCCAGTGCCCCGGACAGCCCGGTGCGCGACCTGGTGGTGAAGTCGTCGACGCTGGTCTACGGGAGTACCGAACGCGACCCGTACTGGTTCGACGAGGCGACCCGGCGCTCCGGCACGGCCCGCACCCGGGTCGAACGGTCACTGCTCGAGGCTGAGCACTACCTCAGCGACTTCACCGAGGACAACCCGCACGTCGACGTGGCGGTGTTGCGCTCTGCCGACGTGCTGGGGGCTGACATCGTCACGCCCATCTCCAGGCTGCTGGACCTCCCCGTCGTCCCGGCCGTCGCCGGCTTCGACCCGCTGGTGCAGTTCGTGGAGGAGACCGACGTCATCCGCTCGATCCAGTTCGTGCTCGATCACCACCTGTCGGGTGTGTTCAACGTGGCCGGCGACGGTCGGCTGCCGTGGAGCGAATGTGCGTCGATCGTCGGCCGCCCGACGGCGCCGATCCTGCCGCCCTACCTCGCCGGCCCCTTCGCCACGGCCCTCAGCCGGCTCGGCATCGCCGATCTCCCACCGGAGCTGCTGTCGCTGCTGCGCTACGGCCGCGGTGTCGACAACCACCGCCTCCAAGAAACGGGGTTCGGCTACCGGTTCACGTCGGCAGGCACGGTGGACAGCTTCGCCCAGGCCTCGCGCCGGCGCCGGGCCACCGACATCGGCCGCCCGTACGGCCACGACCCCGACGTGGAGAACTTCCTCCGCCACTCCTCCGCCGTCGTGCGCAATCCCGAGCGCTGACAGACCTAGATCTTCTTGGGGGTCGGGTCTTTGAACTTCTCGGCAAGTTTCACGCGGCTGCGCCCAGGCGCGCGTGATCGACGTAGTCCGTGACAACGCGGTCGATGGTGGCCAAGGCGCGGCGGAGTTCGATCGGCGCCGGT
>JBBSHS010000070.1:0-13245 GCA_038232515.1 Acidimicrobiales bacterium | reverse complement strand
GTCTTCCTCGCTGCGCTCGGCGGACGGCGGCGGCGTTGCCTCGACGGCGTCACCTTCGCTCGTGGCGTCCTGTTGTCCTTGTGCCCCGCTCTCGCCGGCTCCGGTGCCGACGTCGGCCGGAGCGCCTCCGTCCGGCGTCGCCGGCTCATCCGTCGACCGCGCACTCGCTCCGGCGTCGTGGGTCTCTCGGTCCTCGACATCGTGGTCCTCGGTCGCGGCTTCGTCGGGGTGGCGGCGCAGTCGGCGGTTGCGACCCTCCGGCCGGTCGGACCGGTCCCGGCGGCGGCGCCGTTCCGACCGCTCGGCTCCCTCGGCTCCCTCGGGGGTATCGCGCTGGCCACGGCTGCCGGCCACCCGACGACGGCGGCGCTCGCCCAGCTGGGCGTCGGCCTTGGCCTTGACCCGGGCCAGCCGCTCCTCGGGCAGGCGGCTCACGATGACCGTGATGTGGGCGCTGCGCTTCAGCACCTTGCCGGCCCGGCCACGGGCCCGCGGCCGGAACGTCTTGACGGTGCGGGCCTCGTCGGCGAAGCAGGCGCTGACGAACAGCTCGTCTTCGACGAGGCTGTCGTTCTCGACGGCGTTGGCCACGGCCGAGTCGAGCAACTTCAGCACCAGCTGAGCCGCGTCGCGTTCGCTGAAGCGCAGGATGTCGCGGGCCTGGCGCACCGGCTGCTCGCGCACAAGGTCCAGGACGGGGCGGATCTTGAACGCCGAAGTGCGGGTGTGGCGCAGGACGGCACGGGTGCCCGGCCGCTCGTTGGTCTTGGGCCCCGTCACCGACCCGCCCTTCGGGCGGTCAGGTATCTGCTCACTGACCGGCCTTCCGGCCCGGTCCGCAGCGTACCGTGCTGAGCGGTTGAACGGGTCATCAACGCCGGCCCTTCACGGCCCGTTCCTGGCCGGCGTGGAACTTGAAGGTGCGGGTGTTGGAGAACTCGCCCAGCTTGTGGCCCACCATCGACTCGGTTATGTAGACGGGGACGTGCTTGCGGCCGTCGTGCACGGCGATGGTGTGGCCGACCATGTCGGGGATGATCGTCGAGCGCCGCGACCACGTCTTGATGACCCGCTTCTCGTTGGCCGCATTCAGCCTGTCCACCTTCTTCAGCAGGTGGTCGTCGACGAAAGGGCCCTTCTTCAGGCTGCGAGGCATGCGATCTCCCTACCTACCGGCGGGCGCCGCGGCTACGCCGACGGCGGACGATGAGCTTCTGGGACGACTTGGTCTTGTCTCGAGTGCGGCCTTCCGGCTTGCCCCACGGCGACACCGGGTGGCGGCCACCGGAGGTCTTGCCCTCGCCGCCGCCCAGCGGGTGGTCGACCGGGTTCATGGCCACGCCCCGGGTCTGAGGACGAATGCCCTTCCAGCGGTTGCGGCCGGCCTTGCCCACCTTGATGAGCTCGGCTTCGGCCAACCCGACCTCGCCCAGCGTGGCCCGGCAGTCGATGGGCACCCGGCGCATCTCGGTGGACGGGAGCCGCAGGGTGGCGAAGTCGCCTTCCTTGGCCACGAGCTGGACGCTCATGCCCGCGCTGCGGGCCAGCTTGCCACCCTGGCCCGGCCGCATCTCGACGTTGTGCACGACCGAGCCGACCGGGATGAAGCGCATGGGCAGGGCGTTGCCGACCCGGATGTCCGAGCCGGGCCCGCTCTCGACCTTGGCGCCGGTGTCCAGTCCGCGTGGGGCGAGGATGTAGCGCTTCTCGCCGTCGTGGTAGTGAAGCAGGGCGATGCGGGCGTTGCGGTTCGGGTCGTACTCGATGCCGGCGACGGTGGCCGGCACGCCGTCCTTGTTACGACGGAAGTCGATGATCCGGTACTGCTGCTTGTGGCCGCCGCCGCGGTGGCGGGCCGTCTTGCGACCGTAGGCGTTGCGTCCGCCCGTCCTCGGCCGGGGCGCGAGGAGGCTCTTCTCGGGGTGGTCCCTGGTGATCTCGGAGAAGTCCGAGACCGTCTGGAACCGCCGGCCGGCGCTGGTGGGTTTGCGGGAGCGAAGGGGCATGGTGGCTCTACTTCTCGAACAGGTCGATCGACGACCCCGCGGCCAGGGTCACAAGGGCCCGCTTGGTGTCAGGGCGGGTACCGAACGTGCGCCGGCGTCGCTGACGCTTGCGCTTTCCCTTGCGGTTCAGCGTGTTCACCGACACCACGGTGACGTTGAAGATATTCTCGATGGCCTGACGGATCTCTACCTTGTTGGCCTCGGGGTGGACCACGAACGTGTAGACGTTGGTGTCGAGCAGGGCATAGCTCTTCTCGGACACGACCGGCCGGATGATCACGTCGCGCGGGTCTCTCATGACGTGCTCTCGCTCTGCTCGTCGGTGTCAGTGGTGTGGGGGCCGGTCGCGGCCTGGGCACTGGCCTCGGCAGCCGCGGTGTCAGTGGCGTCGGCCTCAGTGGAGTCGGCCTCAGTGGAGTCGGCCTCGGTGACGGCGGCCGGGTCGGCCTCGGTGACGGCGGCCGCGTCGGCGGCCGCGGCCGCGTCGGTGGAGGTGCCGGGCAGCGTGTCCCGGGTGAAGACCACCCAGTCGTTACAGAGCACGTCGTAGGCGTTGAGCTCTCCGTCGAAGATGAGCTGGACGTGCTGGAGATTGCGCAGGCTCTTGACGACCAGGTCGTCGTCACGGCTGACGACCACCAGGATCCTGCCCTCGAGCTGCAGGGCGTCGAGCACCTCGATTGCGGCCCGGGTGCTCGGAGCGCCGAAGCCCCAGCCGTCGAGCACCACGACCTTGGCCTCGCTGGCCCGGTCGGACAGGGCTGAGGCCAGCGCCAGGCGGATCATCTTCTTCGGGGTGCGTTGCTTGTAGCTGCGGGGCTTGGGCCCGAAAGCGACGCCACCGCCGGTCCAATGGGGGGCGCGGGTGGAACCCTGGCGGGCCCGACCGGTGCCCTTCTGCTTGTAGGGCTTGGCCCCACCGCCGGCGACCTCGGCCCGGGTCTTGGTGCTCTGCGTACCCGCTCGACGGGCAGCCAACTGCGCGTTGACGACCTGGTGCATGACCGGCACGTTGGGTCGGACTCCGAAGAGCCGGGCGTCGAGAGTCAGTGCGGTGCCCGTCGCCGTGCCGTCGGTCTTCTTCACGTCGACGTCCGGCATCATTTCCCGCCCTTGACGGCGCTGCGGATGAGGACCATGCCGCCCCTCGGTCCGGGAACCGCGCCCTTCACGAGGATGAGGTCGCGCTGGGCGTCGGCCTGTACGACGGTGAGGTTGAGCGTGGTGGTGCGCTCGCCGCCCATACGACCGGCCATGCGGGTTCCCTTGAACACCTTCGAGGGCGTGGCGCAGGCGCCGATCGAGCCCGGCGCCCGGTGGTGCTTGTGGTTGCCGTGGCTGGCGCCCTGGCCTTTGAAGTTGTGGCGCTTCATGCCGCCGGCGAAGCCCTTGCCCTTGCTCACGGCCGTGACGTCGATGCGCTCGCCAGCGGCGTAGATGTCAGCCGTGATCTCCTGGCCGATGCTGAACTGGCCGGCGTCGTCGACCCGCAGCTCCACGATGCGCTTGCCCGGGTCTACACCGGCCTTGGCGAAGTGGCCGAGCTCGGGCTTGGTGAGCTTGCTGGACTTCTTGTTGCCAAAGGTGACCTGGACCGCCGAATAGCCGTCACGGTCGGGCGTCTTGACCTGGACGACCCGGGCCGGCGTGACGCGGACCATGGTGACCGGGACCAGGCGGTTGGCCTCGTCCCAGATCTGTGTCATGCCGACCTTTTCGCCGACGATCGCTTTGGCTGCCATGTGGTGCTCTTCTTTCGTGGCGGTGAGTCATCCTGGAAAGGCTGGACCGCTTTGGGGCCTGCCTCACCGATGCCCACACACGGTGACGCTCCGCCAGGCTTTCGCCCGGCAGAGCGCCGGTTTGGTTGTGCTGCGGCGTACCCGGAGGCGACCGCAGACGTCGATTGCGGGCGAGAGCCAATCGGCTCCCGACCACGGAGCGAAGACTCTAGCGCGCCCCGCCAGCCCCGGCGAAACGCCAAATCGGCCCGCGGCGCGGGTGGTGGCCGGGATTCTTGGACAGCCGCCGGCCGCTGCGGCAGACTGTCGGGCGTCATGAAGGTGTGCCACGCCCGAGTTGTTGCTCAGCCCCCACCGCCGGCGCTCCGTGGCTGGTCACGCTGACCGTCAGCCCGCATCGTCATGGCTGATCCCAAATTTCGCCATGGTGGGCGAAGAGCGGCCGGCCGCGGCGGCAAGGGCGCCCAGCCCGCCAGCCCGGCCTCGGGGAAGTCGGCCAAGTCGGACAAAGGCCAAATCGCACCGCGGCCGGTCAGTGGTCAACGTGACGAGCACGCTTCGGCGAGCCCGGCCGGTCGAGCCGAGGACCAGGACGAGCGCGAACGCCTTCGTAGCGCTCTGAGCTTCCGCCCGGCAGAAGGAGACATCTCGGCCCCAGGACCGGGCCACGCTTCGCCGTCGGCCGGCAGGGACGCCGTCGACCATCCGACGCCCTTGCCGGGCGCAGTCGTCGCTGACCAGCCGGCGCCGGTCAGCCCCATCGCCGGCGAGATGGTGCTCGATCGCCTCGACGTGCTGGTGGAGCGCCTGGACCGGCTGGATCAGCCGTTGGAGCAGATCTTCACTCGGGTGGGAACCGAGTCACGCCGGTTGCTGGGCGGTGTAGAAGCGCTCTTGCGCGACCGCGAAGCGCGCTTGCGGGACCAGGTCCTGTCGATGCCGGCCACGGTCGCTAACGATGACTCTGCTGTCGTCGACCGTCTGGAGAGGTTGGCGGCGAGCGTGGAGCGTCTGGCCCAGCCGGCCGCCGCGGAGGCTCCCGTGGGATCACCTGACCAGGTGGTGGGCGCCGTCGACTCTCTATTGCAGTCTCACGAGGTGAGGGTGCGAGAAATGTTGTCGGCGATCGCCGCGGGCATGCAACACGACACCGTCGTCGTATTGGACACCCTGAGCACCCTGACGACGCGGGTCGATGCTCTGATCCAGCCCTTGGAAAAGATGTCGCAGGCCGATGGGGAGGCACCGAGGCAGATGGTCCGGGCGGTCGAGAGCCTCTGGGGACTGCACGAGGCGTGGATGGAGGAAAAGCTGGCTGCCATTGCCCCGGCCCCGGCGCAGGAGGACTCCGCAGTGTTGGCTCGTATCGATGGGCTGGCCGGCCGTCTCGATCAGCTGACGGCGCAGCTGGAGGTGATCTCTCCATGGTTCGTCGAGGGGCCGCAGAAGGTGTTGGAGACCGTAGAAGCCATGCTCTACACCCATGGCACCTGGCTGGACGAGGAGGCGACTGCGATCCGCTCGTGGGTGGCCAAGGAGATGACGACGATGAGCCAGAGGAGCGAAGAAGGCCGCTGAGTCGGTCTTCGAAGGCCGCGGGTGCCGGAATCATTGTCCCAGCAGCTCGGCGTAGAGGCCCGCGATGTCGCCCACCAGTCGATCGGCGCTGAACCGGGTGCGCACATGGTCACGCCCCTTTGCCGCCATCTCGTCGGCTCGGGCTGGATCGCCGAGAGCCTGGCCGAGCCGCTCGGCGAACGCCTCCGGATCGCGGGCGGGCGCCAGCAGCCCGGTGACGCCATCTTGGACCACGAAGCGCACTCCTCCCACGTCGGTGGCCACCACCGGCCGACCGGTGGCCAGCGCCTCGATGAGCGCGACCGGCGTGCCCTCGTTCCGGCTGGTCAGCGCCACCACGTCGAGGTCGGCCATGACTGCGACGATGTCGGCCTCCCAGCCGACGAAGTGCGCCCGTCCCGCGAGGCCGAGCCGTTCGGCCTCGGCCTCCAGGACGGGCCGGTCCTGGCCGTCCCCGATCAGCACAACGTGGACGTCGTCCAGGCGGGCCACCGCCCGCAGAAGGGTGGTGAGGTCCTTGATAGCCACCAGCCGCCCAACCGCACCCACCAACACGGCGTCCGGGCCCAGACCGAGGCGCCCACGGAGCAGTTCGGACCGGCCCTCGACGGCCAGGAACCGGCCGAGGTCCAACCCGAGGGGTACCACCCGGTACTGCGCCGGCGTGCCGATACCAAGGGCCAGCAGCTCGTCTCGGACCTGGGGGCTCACGGCGATGAGGCAGTCGCTGTGCCGGGCCAGCCGCCGCTCGACCTCGAGGAAGGCGCGCTGTGTGCCGGAGCGGAAGTAGCCGTCCAGCACGTGGCCGTGGAAGGTGTGGACGAGGCAGGGTCGGGGCCGCAGGCTGAGGGCGGTGGTCCGGGCGATGGTGCCGGCCTTGGCCATGTGCGAATGGACGAGGCGAGGACGGTGGGCGCTCAACAGACGGCGCACCGAGACTGTGGCCCACGCGTCCATGACTGGCGAGAGCGGTCGCACCAGTGGCAGCCGGTGAACGGTTACCTCCGGGTCGGACAGCTCGCCCTCCGTGGCGTTGGGCACCCCGGCCCCCAGGAGGGTGGGCCACCGGGACTGCAACCGGCGGGAGAGGAGGAGCGCCTGTCGGGCCGGGCCGCCGATGTTGAGCCTGGTGATGAGGCGGACGATCTCGGCCGGGCCGTCACCATCCTTCATGGCGCAGGAACACCTCCAGGGTGAGCAGGGCCCAAAGGGCGTGGCCGTGGTCGGCCGCTCCGTTGCGGTGCTCGGCTACGAGGGCGCCGACGACATCGGCCTTGACGTGGTGCGCCAACCGGCTGGAGTTGGAGCACAACATGCCGTCGACGTAGCCGGCGAGGTCGGTTCTGAACCAGCGGTCGACGGGAATGCCGAAACCGTGCTTGCGCCGGCGCAGGAGGTCGCCGGCGACCAGATCGGCCACGGCTGCCTTGAGCACCCGCTTGAGGGAAAGCCCGCGGACCTTGTGCCTGGAGGGCAGACGCATGGCGAACTCGGCGAGAGCGGTGTCGAGGAAGGGCGAGCGGACCTCCAGGCCGTGGGCCATGGCCATTCGGTCCACCTTGGGCAGGAGGTCGTCCAAGAGATAGGTCTGGGCATTGAGGGCCAACAGCCGTTCGAGGAGCGGAGCACCGGCGGTGGCTGCGAACCGGTGGCGGGCGTCGTCCGCGGCCCAGCCGTCGACCGACCCCAACAGGCGCGATCGCCACGTCTCCGGCACGAAGCTGAGCCACGTCAGGTAAGCGTCCAACGTGTCACGGTCGGCGGCCCGCAGCAGGCGCTGCAGGCTGTGTCCCCGCCGGCCGAAGACCTCCCAGGGCACCCGGTCGACGGCGACGGCGGCCGCCACCCTCGCCCCCGGCAACCGGCCGATGCGGTCGACGGCCAAGGCGGCGGCGAACCGCTCGTAGCCACCGAACAGCTCGTCGGCGCCGTCCCCGCTCATGGCCACCGTCACTTGCTGACGAGTGAGCTCTGCCAATAGGAAGGTGGGCAGCGCACTCGAGTCGCCGAAGGGTTGGTCGTGGTGGAAGACGAGGCGTTCGATGAGTTCGGTCTTGTCGGGATGGACGACGAACTCGGTGTGCTCGGTGCCGTAACGGGCGGCGACACGCGCCGCATACGGCCGTTCGTCCAAGCCGCTGTCGTCCTCGAAGCCGATGGTGAACGTTCGCACCGGGCGGTGGGTGATGCGGGCCATGCAGGCCACCACGGCCGACGAATCGACCCCGCCGGACAGGAAGGCGCCAAGGGGCACGTCGGCGACCAGGCGGCGCTCGACGGCGCCGACCAACAGGCGCCGGACCTCTCGGCCGGCTTCCTCCAGCGAGAGATCGAGCACATCCACGCCGTCCACACCGGGAACCGGCAACGACCAGTACCGCTCCAGCGTCACGTGGCCGTCCGCCTCGAGGGTCAGCACGTGGGCCGGGGGCAGTGCATGGATCCCCTCGAAGAACGTCCGGGGACATGGCACGTAACCGAACTGAAGGTAGGCGGCCATTGCCGACGGCTCCATGCGGGAGGGGACGGCGGCGTCGGCCACCACGGCCTTGATCTCGCTGGCGAACACGAGCCGGGACCCGTCGTGCCACCAGTACAGCGGCTTCTTGCCGAACCGGTCGCGGCCCAGCACCAGCCGCTTCCGGCGGTCGTCCCACAGCGCGAAGGCGAACATGCCGTCGAGCCTGCGGGCCAACTCCACGGCGTCCAGCTCCTCGGCCAAGTGGACGATCACCTCGGTGTCGCCCGCCGTGCACAGGCGGTGGCCCCGCTGGAGCAGATCGCGGCGAAGGGCCTGGAAGTTGTAGATCTCGCCGTTGAAAGCCACGGCCACGGAGCCGTCGGGTGTGACGATGGGCGGGTCACCGGTGAGGAGGTCGATGACGGCCAGCCGGGCCTGCCCCAGACCGACCCCCGGCCGCTCGTAGATACCGACCGAATCGGGGCCACGGTGGCGCAACTTCGCCAATAGGCCGCCGACCGGTGTAGGCCGGCCTCTATGGTCGACGATGCCGGCGATGCCGCACACCGCCGTTCAGCCCTCTCGTCGGGAACAGGCGACGCCGCCAGCACCCCTAGTGGCCACGTCTCGACCTCCGGGCCGCACGCCCTCCCCCGCCGAGGCGCCCGCCATGGTCGGGCCAGCGTAGCTCCCGTCTTCGGTGGTCGACCCGCCGGAGCTGGGTGGCGGGCGCGGCCGACCGGGGTGTGCCTCGTGCCTCCTCCCTCGCCTTCGAATCGGCCCCGCGGTCACGGTAGGATGCCTGGATGCCCTCGAGTGGCCGTGGCGGAAAGGATTTGCTCGAGTACTTCTCGGTCGTCCGGGCCCGGAAGTGGCTCGTCTTTGCCGTGACGATCGTCGTCGTGGCATCGGCGTTGATCCTGTCATTTCGCCAGACGCCCACCTATCAGGCCAATGCCCGGTTGCTCATCCAACCCGACAACTCGATCCTGGGCACGGGCCAACAGACCGTGCCCGTGGACTATGTGACCACCCAGATGCAGGTGATAGAGAGCCAGCCGGTTCAGTCCATGGTCCGGGCCCGGTTGGGCTCGACCCCCTCCGTTACCACGAACATGGTCGGGACGACATCGGTCGTACAGGTGAGCGCCAGGAGTACCTCGGCCAAGCGGGCGGCCGAGACAGCGAACGCCTACGTCGACGCCTACGTCGGATACCGCCAGAAAGTGGCGGGCGATGCCTTGGGCGCCGCCACCAATGACCTCCAGGGCAGGATCGACGACCTTCAGAAGCAGATCGACGCTCTCGCCAGTCGCCTGGCTGCCATCCCAGCCTGCACCAACCTTCCCGGCTCGGCTGCCGCCTGCTCGCAGCGGACGTCCGTGCAACAGGACCGCGACTCCCTTTTGGCCAGGCAGGTCCCGCTGAAGCAGCAGCTCGACCAGATACAGCTCAACTCACCGGTCAGAACGTCCGGCGTCCAGATCGTCACGAACGCAGTCCTGCCGGAGAACCCGGTCTCGCCCACGCCCATCCGAAACGGTCTCCTCGCTCTGGGGCTCGGGCTCGTGTTCGGTGTGGCCCTGGTCCTGCTGTTCGAGTACCTCGATGACTCCATCAAGGGCGCTGACGATCTCAAGAGGATCGACCGGGACCTCACGGTGCTGGGGCTGATCCCCTCGGCCCAGGGTTGGAGGCACAAGCAGAAGCCACGAGTGGTCGCCCTGTCCGAGCCGGCCTCGTCGTCCGCTGAGGCCTACCGCACTCTTCGGACCTCCATTCGTTTCCTCGGGTTGGATCCCCAGCTACGCATCATCCAGATCACCAGCCCTGGCGCCGGCGAGGGCAAGACCACCACGGCGGCCAACCTGGCGGTGGTTCTTGCCCGCTCAGGGGAACGGGTGGTCGTCGTCAGTTGCGACCTCCGGCGGCCACGGCTGCACGACTTCTTCGGGCTTCCCAACACGATTGGCTTCACCTCGGTGCTGCTGGGTGAATCGTCACTGGTGGATGCTCTGCACCGCGTCGACGCCGACGGTGTCCTGTGGGTCCTGGCGTCGGGTCCCATTCCGCCGAACCCGTCGGAGCTGCTTCAGTCCAAACGCGCCAACCAGTTGTTCGCCGCCCTCCGCAACTATGCCGACATCATCGTCATCGACTGCCCCCCGGTCCTGCCCGTGACCGATGCCGCCGTACTGTCGGCGAAGGTCGACGGGACATTGCTGGTGTTGTCGGCTGGTAAGAGCACCACGAAGCAGGCCGCCCGGGCCGCCGAGGTCCTGCACCAGGTTTCGGCCCCGCTCGTGGGCGCCGTCCTCAACAACATGCCCGATATTGGCGGGTATGGATACCGGTACGGTGAGCATTCCACACCCCCAGCAACCGACTCCGCCTCAGGAAATGGTAAGAATCTCAATGGCGGCACAACGGTGGAGGCCATGGAGTCACTGGCCCACGAACAATAGGTGCGCCCAACACGAACAAACCCGCCTTCCCACTCCTGACCGCCCCAGAGTGGCCTCCCTACTTCGCTGTCCGTTCTCTGTCTCTCTCCGACTGAGCTCGATCGGCCGCTCGGATGCTCAGCCCCAATGCGATGAAAGGGACGGCCATGATGAAGATCTGGCTCCGCTCACGTTCGAGGAGACCGAAGTTGCCCACCGTCAAGGCCAGCACAGGGGTAGTTGTCAAAATGGGTAAGGCCAGTGCCAGCACACGGTTGCGCGCCCGCCGGCGACCGGCCCTGAATCCTCTCCACAGACTGGGCAGCAGATACCACCAAAAGAGGACGTCGGGCAACGCCGGAAGTTGGCGCACGCCATGCGGCTGCCAGGGGAATGGCCCGAACGCCATCTCGATGATGGCCACCGGTAGATAGGAGAGTGCCTGGGACGGTGTGGCGATATTGACGTCGGAGCCGAAGCCGCTGGCCGACGCCGACAGGCTTTGGTGGATGCTGTTTGCCTGTTCAAGGTTGACATTGACCGCAGTCTTGTAACCTGATGACCCGATCCCGAGCGCCAAGACGACCAGCGCCGCCATGCTCAGGGTGACCATCCCGGTGCCCACACCGCTGATGAGCTTTCGCCCGCCAAGGACGAATCCGGCCAATACACCGCTGGCGATCACCAGAGCGAGGTAGCCCCGGAAGCTGAACAACGAAGCCAGCGACACGGCGAGAAATAGCAGGGCCATCAAGGAGAACCGCTCGGTGAGACGGACAGCACAATTGAGTGCGACCGCAATGACGAAGAGCACTGCCGCCTCCCGCAGCAACTGCGATGTCCAGACCAAAAGACCGGGGGAGAGAACTACCACGACGGCTGCATAGCGGGCCGCCGTGGTCCCGAACAGCCGCTGAGTGACGTCGCTCAGGAGAGGTACGAGCGCCGCAGCAAGTGCGGCGTTGATCGCCACACCGCAGGCGGCATGGGCACCAAAGATCCAGTACGCCCCAGCCAGGAGATAGAAGTACCCCTCCTTGCCGCTGGGCAGTTGAGGACTGGGGAAGCCACCTGTCCAATGGTGGAGCAGATTGACCGCTTGAGCGTGATAGTAGAACGAGTCGGAGCCCAGGTAGCGGCGAAGGGTGTCGCTGCTGGTCACCACCAGGCCAAATGCCAGGTGGCTGGTGAAGGCGACTATAGACCAGTGCAGTATTTTGACCTTCTCGTCGCTCCCATCAGGCCAGGAGACAAGGGCGTGCACGAGCAAGATCAGGCTGAGGCCGCCGACGAGCACCGGCCCGACCAGTGCGATCCAGGCCGGGACGTCGACGATCATCGCTCCGATCAGGGCCGCTGCGACCACGGCCATCAGGGCGGTCCGAGAACCATTTCCCGCAGATTGAACAGCGGTTCGAGGCGTGACCATGGGCAAAAGAGGTTAGGGCAGGCCGGACACTTCCGTCGGCCGTGATCAGGGGCGGTGGGAAGGAAAGACCTGCTGAGCCACTGACCAGAGGTCGGCGAAATCCCGAACTCCAGGCACGAAGCGGCAGCCTCTCCATTCCGGCCCACGGTAGAAGAAGCCGGCCACAGCCAGGCCTGCGGCTGACGCCACCAGGGTGCCAACTCCGGCGCCCACAGCTCCGAGCGGGCCGATGAGCAGCAGGTCGACGGTCACCATCGTCAGGAAATTGACCGTGAAGGAGATGGAGAGGGCTCTGGGCCGTCCCCGGGCCGCCGCCGCTCGAGCCAGCAGCCATTGGCCGCTCCACAGGATGCCGCCAGGGATCAGCAGGAGGCTCGGGGCGATGGCACTCTTGAAGCTGGAACCGAAGGCGACCGGGACCAGGAACGGGGTGATGAGGGCGAGGGCGGCCCCTAAAGCCATCGCCGCCAGCATCCCGACACGGAACAACTGGGTCGTCAACGTCCGGGCGTCGTCGTCACCGAGCCATGCCAGCCGGGGAAAGGAGGCGTAGGAGATGGCCACGGGTACAATGCCCACGAGGGCGCCGACGGTGAGCGCGACGCTGTAGCCGCCGGCTACGGCGGCGCCCCGTAGCCGGTAGACCAGGATGAGGTCGACACGCGCCGTGAGGGTCACCAAAATGTTGGACACCTGCATCTGACTGCCGAGCCGGACAGCCGGGGCCAGGAATGCCGACGACCATCGGGGACGAGGCAAGAGGTGGACCCGCCACAACATGATCACGGCGGCCCCACAGGTGATCGTCGCCCCCGCCAGGCTGCCCAGCACCGCGCCGCGAGTCCCCATATGCGCCATGGCCATCAGCAACCACAGAGTCGTGGTGGTGACAGTGGCCATGGCCATGGCCAGGGCAGAGGCCCACACCACCCGCTCCTGGGCCAGCAGGAACAATGACGCCGTTGTATGGCACACCATGACGCCCACCAGCACTGCGGCGAACACGACGGCGAGCCTGGCATCGGCGCTCGTGGGCCTCAAGACCAGCCTGGCCACCACGAGAAACAGACCCACACCAGCGCCGCTCAGAGGCAAGATCGCCGCCCACGTGGCCGAGGCGGCCATACGCAGGGTGTAACGGCCCTGTCCCACCAGGACGACGGCGGCCTCGCCCAGGCCAGCGCTGAACACCTGGATGAAGGCACCGGCCAGGAGTATGAGGCTGGAATAGAATCCCTTTCCCGCCAGCCCCAGCAGCCGGGCCGCCACCGTTGCGGCCACGAGGGACATCGCCAATGTCCAGCAGTCCGACACCAGACGGGCTACAGAATTGCTGCGAAGCGACGGGGGCGTCCGCCCGATCGCAGGAGTGGAACCGGTCTCATCCTGGAGAAGCCCGGGACCCGGCGCTTCAATGTTCACGAAGCCGGCCAAGTCCCGAAGGGGAACCATCGTGGCGTGGTACTCAAGGACGACGACTCCACCGGGCAAGTCTCCCGCCTGGGTTACGAAAAGGTCAAGCTATGCCTACCGAGGCTGCGCCCGCGCCCCAGCCCGACGAGCGGTCAGATCATCTCTTCGGCAT
>JBBSHS010000069.1:0-13539 GCA_038232515.1 Acidimicrobiales bacterium | reverse complement strand
GCGACAGGACGAGCGCCGCCGTGAGGCGGTTCGAAAAAACTCGCCCGAACGGAGCGAAGCGAGTGAGGGCGATCAGCGGCCGCAGGCCGCTGAGGGCGGGCGCCGCCGTGAGGCGGCTCATCCGGACTCGCCCGAACGGAGCGAAGCGAGTGAGGGCGAAAGAGTCATCCCGACATGTCGGCCACGTCGGGCAGGTCGATGGAGCGGCGGTTGCGGTAGATAAGCAGCACGATGGCCAAGCCGACTCCTACCTCGGCGGCGGCAATGGCAATGGTGAACAGGGCGAAGATCTGGCCGGTGACGTCGTTGCCGTGGAAGGCGCCGAACGCCACCAGGTTGATGTTGGCGGCATTCAGGATCAGCTCGATGCTCATGAGGACGAGCACACCGTTCTTGCGGGCCAAGGCGCCGTAGACGCCGGCACAGAACAGAAATGCCGACAGGAGGAGGAACTCGTTCAACAGCACGACGTCACCCGTCAGTCCCGCCGGGCCAGGACGACGGCCCCGATGAGGGCGGCCAGCAGCAGCACCGAGACCACTTCGAACGGGATCACGAACTGCTGGAACAGTGCGATCGACACCGGGGCGGTGTGAACCGGTTGGTCGGGGGTGACCTTCTTGTCGCCGTAGGCGTTGACGAGGATGGTCCCGAGCAGCCCGGCGAGGGCGAGAGCGACGAGCACGGCGGGTAGGCGTTGGTCGTTGTCGAGATCGGCGGTGCGCCCGATGGGCGCCCGGGTGAGCATGATGCCGAACAGGAACAGCACGACGATGGCGCCGATGTAGACGAGCACCTGCACGGCGGCCACGAACTCGGCCGCGGCCAGGATGTAGAGCCCGGCCACGCCGGCCAGCACCACCACCAGGTACAACGCCGCGTGCACCACGTTCTTGGTCGTGACGACGCCCACAGCGGCGATCACCATGGCTGCGGCCAGCAACCCGAACGCGACGTGCAGCGGCAGATACCTGAGGTTGGCGGCAAGCGGGTGGAAACCGGGCACGGCGGCTGAACCTACTTCCAGGCCTGAATGGTGGGCGAACCCGTGCACCGGGCCACCGACCACGCCTGTGTCACTTGCGGGCCTTGACCTTGACCTCAGAGCCGACCTCGTACGGCGCCGGCTCGGGCACGGTCGCCATCCACTCGCCCAGGCGCTCTTTGTCGTGGAGGAGGTTGTCTATGGTGACCTCGGAGTACTCGTACTCGGGGCTCCAGAAAAGAGCGTCGAAGGGACAGACCTCGACGCATATACCGCAGTACATGCACAGGCCATAGTCGATGTCGAAGCGGTCGAGGTAGTTCCAGGACTGCGGCTTGCCCCCCTCCCGGCGGGCCGGGCGGAAGTCCTTGTGGCCCTCGATGTAGATGCACCAGTCCGGGCACTGCCGGGCGCACAGCATGCAGACCGTGCAGTTCTCCTCCTTCAGCGCGATGACGCCCCGGGACCGCTGAGGCGGCGCCTCCTTCTCGTGGGGGTACTGCACGGTGACGATGCCGCCCCCAACCTTGCCGTCCGAGTACAGCGACTTCTTCAGCTCCTTGAGCGTGACCCCCAGCCCCTTGAGCAATCCCATGGCCGGCATCAGCCCACCCCGACTTTCATCTCGGACAACATGTCGATCGGCGACGCTGCCGGCGGAGCCGGCCGGGGCGTGGGGGGCGTTGCCGCCCACATGGAGCAAAGATCCGGCTTGCCGGTCCTTGCGGGACGGACGGCGAGCGCAGCGAGCTCGGTTTGGAACCCCGCCGCAGGACGCCGAGCGCAGCGAGGCGTCCGAGGACGGAACATCAGAAGATGACTTTCAGTATCGCCGTGGCCATGATGTTGACCAGGGCCAGGGGGATAAGGAACTTCCAGGCGAAGCTCTGGAGCTGGTCCTCGCGGAACCTGGGATAGGTGAAGCGGACCCAGAAGATGAAGAAGGCCACCACCATGATCTTGGCCCCGAGCACGGCGACGCCAAGCAGGTTTCCCCAAAGCCCTCGATGGGGCAGGAGGGGGAGGTACCAGCCGCCGAGGAAGATGGTCGCGGCGATGGCCGAATAGGCGAAGGCGGTGGCGAACTCGGAGATGAAGAACACGAGGAAGCGGAAGCCCGTGTACTCGGTCTGGTAGCCGGCCACCAGCTCCGATTCGGCGATGGGCATGTCGAACGGCGTCTGGGTGAGCTCGGCCTGCACGGCGATGAGGAAGATCACGAACCCGATGAACTGCGGGATGATGTACGGGACGCCCGACAGCGACGTGCCGAACACCTTGGTGTGGCGCTGGGCGTCGATGATCTTGGGCAGGCTCATGGACCCGGCCTGGATGACGACGCCGACCACCGCCAGCACCAGGGGCAGCTCGTAGGCGATCAGCTGACCGGCTGCCCGCAGTGCACCGATGAGGGAGTATTTGTTGGCGCTGGACCACCCCGCCATCAAGATGCCGAGCACCGACAGCGACGACACGGCCAGGGCCAGGAAGATGCCGGTGTCGTAACGGGCGATGACGAGGTCGGGGCCGGCGGGGATGACGAGGAAGAGTAGAAAGGTCGACATGAGAACGACCGAGGGAGCGAGCGCGAACACCCACTTGTCGGCCAGAGCGGGGATCAGGTCCTCTTTCTGGAGGAACTTCACGCCCTCGGCCAGCGGCTGCATGGTGCCACCCGGGCCTGCCTCCATGGGACCGAGGCGGCTCTGCATGAAGCTCATCATCTTGAACAGGAACACGTAGCCGAACACGAGCGCCCCGCCGGAAACGACGGCCAAGGCGACCACGGCTTTGAGCGTCGAGCTGAGCCAGTACGGCCCGGTCAGGTGGATCGAGGACAGGAGCACCGTCACGGCGCTGTACCCGTCACCGGTCGATGTCGCCGAGGATGAAGTACAACGACGCCAGGATGGTGATCATGTCAGGGACGAGCACGCCCTTGGCCACCCACGGCAGGATCGAGATGTTGGAGAAGCTTGGCGTGCGGATCTTGCACCTGAACGGGCCCAGGCCGCCCTGGCTGACCAGGTAGTAGCCCATGGCCCCGAGCGGGTTCTCGGTCCAGACGTACGCCTCGCCGGCCGGCACTTTGATGATCTTGGGCACCTTGGTCATGATCGGCCCCTTGGGCAGGCCGTCGGCCAGCTGGCGCACGATCTTGGTGGCCTCGCGCACCTCTTGGAGGCGCACCCAGTAACGGGCGAACGAGTCGCCGTCGCCGTGGGTCCAGACCTTCCAGTCGCAGTGCTTCCAGGCCATGGGCAGGTCCTCGTCCCGGCGCAGGTCCCAGTCGATGCCCGACGCCCGGGCGTTGGCGCCGGTAAGGCCGTACTCCTTGGCCACGGCCACGGGGATGACGCCGATGCCCCGTGTGCGCTTCTCGAAGATGGGGTTGCCCATCAGCAGGTCGTCCATCTCGGTGCAGAAGTCCTCGATCTTCACCATGACCGTGCGGACCTCGTCGAGCCAGCCTTTGGGCAGGTCGTCCTTCAAGCCGCCGATGCGGTCGAAGTTAGGATGGAACCGGCCGCCGGTGGCGCCCTCGATGAGGTTGAGGACGTACTCACGGTCGCGAAAGGCGTAGAAGACCGGGGTGAGGGCGCCGAGCTGCACGCCCATGTCGCCCAGGAACAACGTGAGGTTGGCGATGCGCCCCAGCTCGAACAGGATGGTGCGGATCCACTGCGCCCGGGCCGGCGCCTCGATGCCCATGAGCTGCTCGGCGGCGAGGATGAACGGCACCTCGTTGCAGAAGCTGCCCAGCCAGTCGATGCGGTTGACCAGGGTCGTGACCTGGGGATAGGTGCGGACCTCGGTCAGCTTCTCGTAGCCCCGGTGCATGTAGCCGGGGGCGGGGTCGGCCCACACCACCTGCTCGCCGTCCAGCCGGGCCACGATGCGCAGCGTGCCGTGGGTGGCCGGATGCTGTGGGCCGATGTTGAGGGTCATGCCCTCGGCTTCGATCTCCACATTGACCCGGGCGTCGGCGGCCTGGGAGGCTACGTAGGCGGCCTTGCGCCAGTCCGGCAGCGTGGCCGTCACGACGGCGCCCCACCGGTGTCCGGGGGCGCACCCGGCGACGGCGCTTCGACGGGCGGCGCTTCGAGGGGCCCAGGGTCCACGGCCGGCGGGCTCTCCGCTGGCGACGGCTGTCCGGGTGGCGGGGCCTCGAGGGGCGGCCGCTCGACGGGCGTGACCTCGGGGGGCGGCGTGACCTCCGCCGGGACCGGCGTCTCACCGCCGTTTTCGGGGCTCGGGCTGGCGGTAGCCGCGGCCGCGTCGGCCTGCATCTGCCTGGCCGCCTCGATCTTCTTGGGATCGAGGGCGTCGGGGATCTGCTCGACGTTGACGATGCCGGGCCAGGGCTTGACCTCGCGAGCCAGCAGCGGGAAGTCCTTGCGCAGGGGATGGCCCTCGAACTCCCCCGGCAGGTACAGGTGGCGCAGCCCGGGGTGACCGGTGAAGGCGAAGCCGAACATCTCCCACGTCTCGCGCTCGTGCCAGTCGGCTCCGCGGAACAGGTCCACGACGGTGGAGACGGCCGGGTGCTGTTCGTCAAGGTCGGCCTTGAGCGTGATGCCGACGTGGCGGTCGGTGTCGTAGAGGCGGCACAGCGCCTGGAACCGGGTCTGCCCACCGGTCAGGCCGTGCACCATCTCGGCCACGACCGCCGTGTCGTCCTCCATCCCCTCGAGCTCGTCCTCTTCGCTCCCGGCCTCACCGGTGAACGTCTTCTCGCCGGACAGACCGGGCGCGGCTTGCCAATCGATACCGGACAGGAACACAAACAGGCTGAGGCCCAGTTGGCGCTGGCACAGCTCGATGGCACGGTGCCAGGCGGACGCTTCGACCCGTACCCACAGGTCGTTGCGCTCGAGCACCGAGTCGACCAGCTCGTCGCCCAGCTCCCGGGTCAGCCGGTCGAGGATGCGTTGGTGGTGGTCGGCTTCGACGGCCGGCGCCGCCTCGGCCACCTCGAGGTCAGACACCAGCCGGGGCCTTCGCCCCGCCGCGCCGGGCCGACGTGGGGGTAAGGGCCACTGCCGTCGCCTCGGGGTGCTGGGCATCACGATGTTCGAGACCGCCGCCGACCACGATGGGCTCGCCCCGCCACCGCTTGCCCATGTCCTCGCCCCGGATGCGCTGCTGCAACAGGACGATGCCCTCAAGCAGGGCTTCGGGCCGGGGCGGGCAGCCGGGGACGTACACGTCCACCGGGATGATCTGGTCGACGCCCTTGGTGACCGAGTAGCTGTCCCAGTAAGGACCGCCGCAGTTGGCGCAGCTGCCCATGGAGATCACGTACTTGGGGTCGGGCATCTGCTCCCAGAGCCGGCGGATGGGGGGCGCCATCTTGTCGGTGACGGTGCCCGAGATGCACACGAGATCAGCCTGGCGGGCGCTGGCCGGCAGGGGGATGACGCCCAGGCGCATGACGTCGTAGCGGGGAGACCCGAAGGCCGCCCCCATCTCGATGGCGCAGCAGGCCAGGCCCCACTGGTAGACCCACAGGCTGTAGCTGCGAGCCTGGTTGAGCACCCAGGTCAGCGGCTTGGGGATCTTGCCGCTCTCGACTAGGCCCATCGCAGCACGTCCTTTCGCCAGGCGTAGACCAGGCCGATGAGCAGGATGGCCACGAAGACCAGCATCTCCACCAGGCCGAACACGGCCAGCTGTTCCAGTTGCACGGCCCACGGGAAGATGAAGACGGCCTCGACGTCGAACATGACGAAGAGGATTCCGAAGATGTAGTAGCGGATCTGGCTCTGCGCCCACCCGCCGGCCAGGGGATCGACCCCCGACTCGTAGGCGATGTACTTCTGCGGCTGGGCGCGCTGGGGGCGGACGAGACGGCCCAGGCCCAGGGTCAGAGCGACCATCAGAAGGGCCGCGCCCCCCAGGATGACCACCGTCAGGTAGCTGCGCAGGAAGCCGGACATGGCGCCAGCGAGAGTACCGAACGGCCTCCGGACGCGCACAATCAGCCGGGGCCGCTAGACGCCGGTGGCAGCCCCCTCACCTCGGCTCCTGTGTCCCCGGTTCGGGATCATGCCGTCCCGCCTCTGACGCCCATCGGATGGTCTGTAGGCCGCCAGCCATCGCCTGCTCAACTCCCGGACGCGGATCAGCCTCTTGCGGCCGCTCTTCCGGGACCATAGGCTATGAACTGCATGAGGAAGCGTTTGCTCTGGGTTTCCTGTGTTCTGGCCCTCGTGGCTTCAGCGTGCGGCCACGGGCGACCCCAGGCCGGCCCCACGTCGACCACGGACCCACCCTCGACCGAAGCGACCACCACCACCGCTGCGCCCACGACGACGTCGTCAATCGTGGTCGACCCCGTCACCCCGCCACCCACGATCGACCTGGCCTACGTCAATGCGGTGATGGTCCAATTGAGCACCAGTGGGCGAACACGGGGACGCATCGCTCTTGCACCATGTAGGCCGGCACCATAGGCTATGAGTTGCATGGGGAAGCGTGGGCTCGTCGCCTGTTGCGCCGTGCTGGTCCTAGCAGCCGGCTGCGGTCATGGCCGTTCCCAGGCCGGCCCGGCCCCGACCATGGGACCGCTGTCGAGCGAAGCGGCGACCACAGCCGCCGTACCCACGACGACAACCTCGGTGGTCATCGACCCGACCACCCCGCCCGCCACCGTCGACCTGGCTTACATCAACGCAGTGATGGCTGAGTTGAACACCATCAATGCCCAACTCGTGGAACTCGTCCTCACCGAGCACCGCGTCAGTCTTCAGGCTCAGCAACTCGCTCGGGCCGTGTTCGCGGGGCCAGCCTTGGGCCAAACATATGAAGAGGCAGCCACGGTGGCCCGACGCCCGCCAGATGACTTCAAGCGTCCGGTCGGTCCCTTCGTGACGACGGCCCAACGCTTCTTGTCGAACGCGCCGACGTGCGTTTCTTTCGTCGGTCCACAGGACAACTCGCAGGCGGTCACCGATCCACACGCACTGGTTGTCGCTATCGCCCTCAAACCCAAGGACCCGAAGGTCGATGGCGCTGCACTGAACCCTACGCCGTGGGTGATGTCGGATAACTTCGCCGCAGTAGCTCCCGCCTCGCCAAAGAACGACCCGTGTACTGGTTGAGCGTCGTCGTCATCGTCGCTCTATCGGGGTTCAGCGCGGCGCCAGCGCCGGCTTTGCTGGCGACTTCCTGCGGTCCGAAGTTCTCGTGGTCCGGAGGAAACGTCGATCTGGCTATCGGCTGCAACAGTGGAAACGCTGGTGGGGGCGGTGTACACGGGGTTGCCGGCGTCCCCGTCTACGGCTACAACCGGCCGGTTGTCGACACCGGGCAGATGCCGCCGTGCGTCACCACGCAGCGGGTCGTGGTGCCGGACCAGCAGACGGCGGCGGCGCAGGATGCGGCCCAGGAATCGAGATGGCAGGACCTGCTCAGCCAGTACGGGCCCTGCCCGCGGACACAGGTGCCGGTGAGCCCGGTGGGGTTGGCGGCTCAGTACTGGTACCAGCAGACGCTGGACAGCCCGAAGCCCTACATCGCCCCGGGCCGGGGCGTGACCGGGCTGGACATGTTCCTGGAGCTGCGAGTCCCGCTGCAGCGGACGCTGCAAGTCAACACCGTGCTGGGTGATCTGGCCCTCGACGTCACCGGTCAGGCCACGGTCGACTGGGCCGACGACGTGCGCTCAGAACGGTTCCCGCCGGGTGAAGCGGGCGGCCCGTTCCCCGACGGCGGCATCCGCCACCAGTGGACGATCAGGGGCGCCTACGACGTACACGTCCGGGTCGACTGGTCGGCCACGTGGCACCTCGCCGGCCAGGCCGGACAGCTGGGCGGCCTGTTCACCGACGGCGACATCCCCGCCTTCCCGGTGGTGGAGATCCAGGCCTCCGGGTGCCAGCCGGGGAGGTGCCCAACGACCGCCGCACCCTGACCACGTGTGGAGTGGGCCGGCGCCGCCCGTGGCTCCCCTCATGGGCAGCCGGACCAGACTTGATCAGAAGGCGAGCAGGGCCCGGCGGGCGGCATCGATCAGGGGGCCGGGCCACAATCCCCCACCCACCGTGATGAGCAGGCAGACGGCGATGGCAATGGTGGCGCCCACCGGCACCTCGAGCGTCGTCGCATCGGACCGCGTGGCCGTGGCCACGGCCACCCCGCCGCCGGCTGCCATCCGTCCGTCGGTTGCCTCGCCGGCCTGCCCCGCGCCGACGCCGTCCGCCCCGCTACTGGTGTCACGGCGGTCTCCGGCGGCGGTGGGGGTGTCGGCCGGATCGGCATACATCACCACGATGACGCGTAGGTAGAAGAAGGCGGAGACGGCGGTGACGAGCATGGCCAGGACGGCCAGGATGTAGGTGCTGGCCTCGTGGGCGCCCACCGCCGCGCTGACGACGGAGAACTTGGCCAGGAAGCCGGTGGTGAAGGGCACGCCAGCCTGGGCGGCCAGGAACACGGTGAATGACAGCGCCAACAGTGGCCGCCGGGTGGACAGGCCGCGGACGCTCTCGATCGTGGTACGGCCGTCGCCCCGACCCGACACGACGGCCACCACGGCGAAGCTGCCGAGGATGATGAAGGCGTAGGTCAACAGGTAGTACAGAGCCGAGCTGACCCCGTTCGTGCGGCGCAGGCCGCCGTTGGCCCAGTGGATGGCGGTCATGCCCACGAGCACGTAGCCGGCGTGGTTGATCGACGAATAGGCCAGCATGCGCTTGAGGTCGGTCTGGACCACGGCCACGAAGGCCCCGACGACGAGGGTGAGCACGGCCAGGGTCCACACCGCCGGCCTCCAGGCGTGGACGATCTCGGGAGTTACGTACATATAGGCGAACACCCGCAGGAGGCCGGCGAACCCGGCCGCCTTGGCCAGTGCGGCCATGTAGCCGGTGACAGGGGTGGGGGAGCCCTCGTAGACGTCGGGTGTCCAGGCGTGGAACGGCACCGCCGCCACCTTGAAGCCGAGGCCGACGAGCAGCAGTCCCATGCCCGCCAGCACCAGCCCGTTGTGCTCGCGGCTCTGCACCAGGTAGTTGCGGACCTCCAGGATGTGGGTCGAGCCGGTGGCGCCGTAGGTGAGGGCCACCCCGTAGAGGAACAGGGCGGACGAGAAGGCGCCCAGGATGAAGTACTTCATGGCCGCTTCGCCCGACTCGGTGCGGCGACGGTGGTAGCCGGCCATGACATAGAGGGCGATCGAGAGGATCTCGAGGCCGAGGAACAGGACGATGAGGTCGTTGGCCATGGCCATCGTCATCGCGCCGGACGCCGACAGCATGGCCAGCACGTAGATCTCGGGACCGTCCAACCGCTCCCGACGGACATAGCCGTGGAACGTCAGGGCGCCCACCGCCACCACCCCGCAGGCGATGAAGAAGAACCAACAGGCGAAGCGGTCGACGGCCAGCTCGCCGCCCACGATCAGCAGTCGGCTGGGCGAGGGGGCCCGGTACGTCCACAACCAGTCGTGCACCGAGGCCGCCACGGCCCCGGCGGCGGTGACCACGGTCAGGGCCGGCCACAGCCACCCCGGGGCCCGCCGTCCGGTCATGGCCGACACCACCAGCACCACCAGCGGCCCGGCCAGCATCACCAGCACCGGCCACAGCAGGTGGTATTCGACGTCGACGCGGATCGTCGGCTGGAGGGCGAGGAGTGCGGCCCCGCCGCTCACGGCCCCACCGCCACCGTGTGGGAGGTGGCCGGCGGGCACGTTGCTTTGGCCACCTGGCAGCTGTGGTCGATCATGCGCTGGACCGACGGCTCGATTCGGTCCAGGAACGGCTTGGGGTACACGCCGATGACCACGATGAGGATGAGGAGCGGCGCCATCACTCCCCTCTCCCGCCAGGTCATCTCCTTGAAGGTGGCGTTGGCGGCGGTGGGCACGCCGTGGAACACCCGCTGGTAGGCCCACATCAGGTAAAGGGCGGCGAAGATGACGCCGGTGGTGCCCACGACCGCCCACCAGCGGTGGGTGGCGAAGGTGCCCAGCAGGATGAGGAACTCGCCGACGAAGCCATTGAGCCCCGGCAGCCCGATCGAGCTGAACATCACCACCGTGAACACCGCGGCGAAGACCGGTGCCACCTTCTGCAGACCGCACAGCTCCGAGATCTGCCTGGTGTGGCGGCGTTCGTAGATCCAGCCCACCAGCAGGAACAAGGCCGGGGTGGAGATGCCGTGGTTGACCATCTGCAGCACGCCACCGGACAGACCCTGGCGGGTGAGGGCGAAGGTGCCCAGCACGATGAAACCGAGGTGGGCCACCGACGAGTAGGCCACCACCCGTTTCAGGTCCTTCTGCATGGTGGCGACGACGGCCCCGTAGGTCATGCCGATCACGGCAAAGGTGAGCCAGATCGGGGCGAGGTCCTTGGCCGCCTGGGGGAACAGTTGGACGGCGAAGCGCAGGATCCCGTAGGTGCCCAGCTTCAGCAGGACGCCGGCCAGGATCACCGAGCCGCCGGTCGGTGCTTCGGTGTGGGCGTCGGGCAGCCAGGTATGCACCGGGAACAGCGGCACCTTGACGGCGAACGCGATCATGAACCCGGAGAACAGCAGCCGCTCGGTGGCCGCCGGCAGCGGGTGCTGCTGGAGTTGCTGGAGCAGCACGGCGAAGTCGAAGGAGGGATGGCCGTTGGTCGGGCGCATGAAGGCCAGCGTCAGCAGGGCCACCAGCAGGAAGGCCGAGCCGGCGACGGTGAAGATGAAGAACTTCAAGGCCGCATAGGTGCGGTTGGCGTAGCCCCACCCGGCGATGAGGAAGTACATGGGCAGCAGCACCACCTCGAAGAAAACGAAGAACACGAAGAGGTCGAGGGCCAGGAACGTGCCGATGCAGCCGGCTTCCAGGAGCAGCATCCAGGCGGTGTAGGCCTTCAGGTCCTTGTGCACGGCCGGGCCCAGCAGCGTGATCGGGAAGAGCACGGCGGTGAGGACCACCAGCCACAGGGAGATGCCGTCGACGCCCAGGTGCCAGGAGATGCCCAGGCTCGGGATCCAGGGGTGCTGGGTGGCGAACTGGAAGTCGGCGTTTGCCTTGTCGAACTGCCAGAGCATCACGATGGCCATGGCCGCGGTGGCGGCGGTGCCGGCCAGGCCCACCATGCGTATGACGTCCTCACGGGCCCGGGGCACCAGGGCCACCATGACGGCGGTGACGGCCGGGACGATGACGATGGCCGTCAGCAGCGGGAAGTGGACGTTGGCGGCGGCGAGCATCAGATCGTCACGACGTCACCGCACCACGAGCGTGTAGGCGAACAGGACTACCACACCGGCGGCGATGCCCAGGGCGTAGTTGCGGACGTACCCCGTCTGCAGCTTGCGGAGCTGGGTTCCCCCGGACTGCACTAGCCGACCAATGCCCATGGCCGTGCCGTCGATGACATGGGAGTCGAACCAGGCGGCGCCGTCGGCCAACTGGCGTCCGGGACCGCCCATGAAGGTGGTGACCGCCCGGTCGTAGCCCCAGGCGTCCTGCAGGATCTCCGGCTCCAGTTGGGGCTGCTCGGCGCTCGGCAGCCACGCCCGCAAACCCAGGGCCACCCCGGCCAGGGCGACCACGGTGGCGACGAGCACCAGCGTCCAGCGGCCCGACGTGCTGGCCGAGGCGTGAGGCAGCGGTGCGATGGCCGGCTCCAGCCAGCGGCCCAGCAGATCGCCGAACCGGCCGCCGAACGGCAGGTCCAGGACGCCGCCCACGGCGGCCAGGACGGCCAGGCTGACCAGCGGCAGGGTCATGGTCCACGGCGACTCGTGGGGCAGCGCGGCGTGATCGGCATGGGCCGGGCCGTGGCCGACGCCGGCGTGCACCGGGTCGTGCCCCTCGGTGGCGTGGACCGGGTCGTGGCCGACGCCGGCGTGGACCGGGTCGCTCCCCTCGGTGGCGTGGACCGGATCGCTCCCCTCGGTGTCGTGCGTCTCGGGTTGGTGGGCCTGCGGCTCCTGGCCGGTGCCGGCGACGGGCTCGGGCGACGTGAGCTGGCCCTGCTCGCCTCCCTCGGCACCCGTCTCCACGGGGTGGGCCGGGTGGGCCTCTTCCCGGAAGCGCTCGGTTCCGAAGAAGACCAGTTGCACCTGGCGGCTCATGTAGTAGGCCGTGAGCAGGGCGGCGACCAGCCCGACAAGCCACAGGCCACGGTTCTGGTGCCAGGCGGCCAGCAGGATGTCGTCCTTGGACCAGAAGCCGGCGAAGGGCGGCACGCCGGCGATGGCCAGCCAGGCCACGATGAAGGTGTAGCCGGTGACCGGCATGTACTTCAGCAGCCGGCCCATCCGCTTCATGTCCTGCTGCTCGTGGAGGCCGTGGATGACCGAGCCGGCGCCCAAGAAGAGCAGGGCCTTGAAGAAGGCGTGGGTGATCATGTGGAAGACACCGGAGGTGTAGGCGCCCACGCCCACGGCCAGGAACATGTAGCCCAGTTGGCTGATGGTGGAGTAGGCCAGCACCTTTTTGATGTCGTCCTGGGCGCAGGCGATGGTGGCGGCGAAGAGAGCCGTCAGGGCGCCCACCCAGGCGATCATGAGCGGGGCCCAGTGGTAGGCCTGCGCGGTGATGGGCGATATCCGGCACAGCAGGTACACGCCGGCCGTGACCATGGTGGCGGCGTGGATAAGGGCTGACACCGGCGTGGGCCCTTCCATGGCGTCGGGTAACCAGATGTACAGGGGCAGCTGGGCCGACTTGCCGGCGCATCCGAGGAAGGTGCAGACCACGATGGCGGTGGCGGTGTAGGGCCCGAAGTGGAACGCGAAGACGTCGTGGAAGGTGAGCGAGCCCACGTTCTTGAAGATCAGGAACATGGCGATCATGAAGCCGACGTCGCCCACCCGGTTGACGATGAAGGCCTTCTTCCCGGCTGACGGCGGAGCCGGCTTCTCGAACCAGAACGAGACGAGCAGGTAGGAGCAGGCGCCCACCCCCTCCCAGCCCAGGAACAGCACCAGGAAGCTGTCTCCCATGACCAGCATGACCATCGACAGCAGGAACAGGTTGAGGTAGACGAAGAAGCGGGCGAAGCGCTCGTCGCCGTGCATGTAGCCGATGGCGTAGAGATGAATGAGCGAGCCCACCCCGGTGACGAAGAGGGCCATGGTGATCGACAGCGGGTCGATGTTGAGGGCGATCTTGACGTGCAGCGAGGGGATCCAGTCGAACACCACCCGGGTGTGGGCCCCGAGCTCGCGGTTATGCCGGCTACGCAGGCCGGCGTAGGTGACGGCCGCGCAAAGGAAGGCTCCACCGGCCATGAGGGTGGCCACCCATCCGGCCAACGGCTCCTTCAACCGGGCGCCGACCAGGCAGAGCAGCGCGAAGCCCACCAGCGGGAATGCCGGGATGAGGTAGGCAGCGTCGAGCATGCGGCCCGCAAACTAGTGGAGCAGCCGCCCGGCCGACACGAATCCTTCCAAACCGGGTCGCAACCGTCCCGTGGGCGACGGACGGTCACCCCCTCCGCGTAGGGTGGCAGCGTCGGCGACCGTCGGGGCCGCCCACCAACCCATTGCTGTGGGCCTTTATGGGGGTGGGTAGACGTCGTCATCGTCTCCTCACCCCCATTTGGGTC
>JBBSHS010000068.1:0-13566 GCA_038232515.1 Acidimicrobiales bacterium | reverse complement strand
GCCTCGACCGCGTTGGTGAACCCGAACGCCGCGCCCCGGGGCAGGCCCCCGCCCTGGATACCCTGGAACATGTTTGCCCGGCCGCCGCCGCCCCCCACCATATGGGTGGCGAACGCCGACTCACCCCTTGCCCCACCACCGCCCCCGATGCCCTGGCCGATCTCGGGGAACACGTACAGGAACACGAACACCAGGAGCAGGGGCTGCAGGACCGTGCGGGGCAGGAACTCCTTGAGGTTCTTGCGCAGCACCGTGAGGTCGCGCAACAACAGCGCCCCGAAGGCCGTCCAGCTGGCCCTGCTGGCCGACCGACCGCCCGTCGAACCCCTGGTGGGGGCGCCTACCGCAGCGATGGGAATGGTTGCTGTGGCCATCAGTCCCTGAGCTCCTTGCCGGTGAGATTGATGAAGACTGTCTCGAGTGTGGGTTCGGTCAACGAGAGGTCCCTGACCGTGAAGCCGGCGTCCTCGGCGGCGGTGATCACCGCCGGCAGCAGACCGGCGACCCCCCGCACCGCCACCCGCACGGTGTCGTCCACCCGGACGGTACTGGACACGTCCTTGATCCGATCGGCCAGCACCGCTCCGAGTTGGTCGAGGTCACCGTCGGCGGATACGACCACGATGGTGTCGGCGCCCACTGACTCCTTGAGCCGGGCCGGAGTGTCCAGGGCGAGGATCCGGCCGTGGTCCATGATGGCCAGCCGGTTGCACAGTTGATCGGCCTCTTCCATGTAGTGGGTGGTGAGCAGGATGGTCTGGCCGTCGGTGTGCAGCTCGGCGAGTATCTCCCACAGCGCGATCCGGCTCTGGGGGTCGAGACCGGCCGTGGGCTCGTCCAGGAACAGGATGTCGGGCCTGTGCAGGATGGCCCGGGCCACCATCACCCGCTGGGCCATGCCCCCGGACAGGGACATGACCGGGGCGCTCCCCCACTTCGCAAGGTGGAACTTGGTCAACAGGTCGTCGGCCGCAGCCCGTGACTCCTTCGCCCCCATCCCGAAGAAGCGGCCGTGGAAGTAGAGGTTCTCCCAGACGGTCAGCGCCCGGTCGAGGGTGTTCTGCTGGGGGACGACGCCGATGACCTGTTTGGCCACGGCAGGATGGGCGATGACGTCGACGCCGCCGACGTACCCCTCCCCGCTGGTGGGGATCACCCGCGTCGTGAGCATGCCCGCGGTCGTTGTCTTGCCGGCGCCATTGGGCCCGAGCAGACCGAAGATCTCGCCCCTGCGCACGGTCATGTTGAGGTGGTCGACGGCAGGGATGTCCATGCCCGGATAGACCTTGGTCAGGTCACGCGTGACGATGACCTCGTCGGTCCCGTCGGCGTCCGCGAGGGGCATGGGACGCACCGTAGTGGGGGACGAATTGCGGGGCAGTGGCAGCCACGTCAGTCCACTACAGGCCGCCGTAGAAGACCCGTTCCACCACCGCCCGAGCCCGGCGGGTTACCCGCTTGTGCTGGTCCCGCAGGGCCGGACCGGTCGTGCCCAGGCTGCGGGCCAGGCGACCGAGCTGATCGGGGGGCTGGGGGAGGGCGTCGTCCCGCGCCCCCTTCACGAGGTACCAGCGGTTGCGGGTGTGCTCGCAGAAGCGCCAGGCATCGGCCAGCACCGTGGCGTCGACGTCGCTCAACGCGCCCCGGGCCACCAGGCCGTCGAGGGCGGCCAACGTCGAAGGGCTGGGGACGCGGTGCTGGAGCTGGAGCAGCTGAGCCGTCCACTCCACGTCGGCCAGTCCGCCCTTTCCCAGCTTCAGGTGAAAGTCGTGGTCCTCCCCGGCGGGGATGCGCTCGCGCTCGACCCGGGCCTTCATCCGGCGAACATCGCGGCTGTGGTCCTCGGTGAACGGAGCCCGCCAGACGACGTTTTCCACGAGCTCGGAGAAGGCGGCGGCCACGGACCTGTCACCGGCCACCGGACGGGCCCGCACCAGCGCCTGGCGCTCCCAGGTCTGCGCCCAACGTTCGTGGTACGAGCGCCACCCTTCGATCGACAACGCCAGCCGCCCCTGTCTGCCCTCAGGGCGCAGGTCCAGGTCCAGTGGCCAGATGCGCGTCGCCGGTGTGGTGCCGTTCACCAGGCGGAGCAGACGGGCGGTCGATGCCTCGGCCAGAGCCTGGTCGGCAGCGCCCTCGCCGCCGTGAACCACCACGACGTCGAGGTCGCTGGCGTAGCCCAGTTCCCGCCCGCCCATGCGGCCGAGGGCGATGACGGCCATGGGCACGGACGGGTTGATCAGGACGAGCGCCGCCTCCAGCACGGCCTCGGCCAGATCCGTCAGGCGTTGGGCGGTGTCCTTCGGATCGACCACGACGGCCCGTCGACCAGTACCGGTGCCGCTGCCGCTGCCGGTGGTCGGGCCCGCATCGCCCGCGCCAGGGCCGGAGAACAGGATGTCGGCAGCCGCGATGCGGGTGCGCTCGGCCTGCTTCAGCCGCAGCAGGGCGCCACCCCGCTCGTCCTCCGTCCGCCACGACATGGCGGTCAGCGCGCCCTCGAACAGGCGGGGGCGGGGCTGGGACACGAGTTCGGCATCGTCGGCCAGGGCGCCGATGAGATCGGGCTGGTGCTCCAAGCCGGCCGCCAGCAGTCGACTGGTCCCGAGGAGGAGGCAGAGGCGGCGGGCCACCTCGGTCGACTCACGGAACGACTCGACCAGCCGGGCCGACCGGTGCGGCCCCGTGGCCAACGTGCGCAACCCGAGCAACCCCAGGTCCGGATCGGGCGTCTGGGACAGCCACCCCAGCAGCAGGGGTAGCAACTGGTGCATGAGCCGGCTCGACCGGGTGAGCCCACGGGTCAGCTCGACCAGAGCGGCCTGGGTGCGCTGTGCATCGGTGAACCCGAAGGCGGCCAGCCGCTCGTGCAGGGCCTCCTGGGTCAGCGCCGGGGGACCGGGGCCGTGCTTGGTGGGCCGGGTGAACGCCTCGAGCAGGGGCCGGAAGAACAGGCGTTCGTGGATGCCGCGGACCGTCGTCTGGTGGCGTAGCAACTCGGCATCCAAGCACCCGAGAGCGGTGCCGTGGCGGTCGTCGCGCCACCCGAGAACCCGTGCCAGGTGGGCGCGAGCGGCATCGTCGGCCGGCACGGCGTGCACCTGTTGGTCGTCCACCAGTTGCAGGCGGTGCTCGACCCGTCGGAGGAACCGGTAGGCGGCGTCGAGGGACGCGGCATCCTCGGGGGCGACGTAGCCGGCGGCGGCCAACTCGGCCAGGGCGTCGAGCGTGGCCGGGACACGCAGCGCCTGGTCCTGGCGCCCGTGCACCAGTTGCAGCAGCTGGATGGAGAACTCGACGTCGCGGATGCCGCCCGGGCCCCGCTTGAGCTCCCGTCCCGTCAAGCCCTTGCGCATGATCTCCGCCTCGGTTCGCGTCTTCATGCGACGGATGGAGCGGAGGTCCTCGGCGCCGAAGGACCGGCCCCAGACGCGTTCGCCGGCGGCGGCCATGAACGCCCGGCCCAGCGCCAGGTCGCCGGCTGCGGCCCTGGCCTTCAGGAGGGCCTGGAACTCCCACGTCTGCGCCCATCCGTCCCAGTAGGCCTCGTAGGAAGCCAGAGAACGGGCGAGCGGCCCGTCCCGGCCTTCGGGACGCAGGTCGGCGTCGACCCGGAAGCATCGGCGGGCACGGGCCATGGCCGGCCGAGGATCGCCCCGGCCCACGAACATGACGTCCACGTCGCTGGCGTAGTTGAGCTCGCGGGCGCCGGCTTTCCCCATGGCGATGACGGCCAGGTCGTCGATGCCCTCCACCGCCGCCTCGAAGACGTCGTCAGCCAGGTCGGCCAGGAGACGGCCGGTGGCGGGCAGGTCGTCGAGGCCGGTCAGGTCGCGGGCGGCGACCCGCAGGTACTCAAGCGCCTTCCACCGGACCAGGTGTTCGCCATCCACGGCCCGGCGCTGGTCGAGCCTGGCCAGGACGTCGAGGGCGCCCGGCTCCGTGAGCAGGACACGGGTGAGCGACCGGGAGGCGGCGATGACGGCGACGGCCGCCGAGCTCAGCGCCGGGTCGTCGACCACCCGTCCCAACCGGCCGGCATCGGCCAGCGTCGCCAGGGCCGTCCGGACCGCCGCCGGTTTGGCCGACCGCTCGATCTGGGTGTCGAGATCAACGGGCACCGTCCCGGTCACCTCGACAGTCTTTACCCGCAAACGCGAGATGGAGATCACGGGCATGCGCCACGGGGCGCCAGGGACGTGTGGGATGTGTGGGACGTGAGGACGTGAGGACGTGAGGGGCGTTGTCCCCGCACCGCGTAACCTCGGGTCCGATGGGTCGCCTGCGTATCGCCGCCTGCCAGCTGAACTGTGTGGTCGGGGACCTGAGCGGCAACGTCGACCGCATCCTGGCCGCCTACGACCAGGCTGAGGCGGCGGGCTGCGACCTGGCCGTTTTCAGCGAGCTGGCCATCTGCGGCTATCCACCTGAAGATCTCCTGCTGAAGCCCGGTTTCGTGGCCGACAACATCGAGGCGCTGGACAAGCTGGCGGCCGGCACCAGCCGGTGTGCAGCGGTGGTGGGCTTCGTCGACAAGGGCCGGGATCTCTACGACGCGGCTGCGGTGTGTGCCCGCGGCCGGGTGGTCGGCACCTACAGGAAGCGTCATCTGCCGAACTACTCGGTGTTCGACGAGCAGCGTTATTTCGCGCCGGGCACCGAGCCCTATCAACTCTACGATGTGGCTGGCGTCAAGGTGGGCGTGAGCGTGTGTGAGGACGCCTGGGACCCCGTCGGCCCCATAGCCCAGCAGGCGGCCGGCGGAGCCGAGGTCATGGTCAGCATCAACGCGTCACCCTTCTACGTCGGCCGGCTGGGCGAGCGCGAACGGATGCTGGCCACCCGGGCCACCGACGCCAGTTGCGCCCTGGTCTACGTGAACCAGGTGGGGGGTCAGGACGAGCTGGTCTTCGACGGCGCCAGCCTCATCCTCGACAGTGGGGGCCGGGTGGTGGCCGCCGGTCCCCAGTTCGAAGAGGCGGTTGTCATCGTCGACCTCGACGTGCGGCCGGTGTTCCGCAAGAGACTCCTCGATCCCCGGGGCCGGGCCACGGCCCCCGTGCTGGCGCTGGTTCCGGTCAGCGACAGCGTCGGCGGCGATGACGACGACGGCGGCGGCAAGGTGGACGTCTACCTGCCGGCGCCCGTGGAGGCCCTGGACGCCACGGCTGAGCTGTGGCAGGCACTGGTGGTGGGAACCCGCGACTACGTCACCAAGACCGGCTTCACCGACGTGGTCATCGGCCTGTCCGGCGGCATCGACTCGTCGCTGGTGGCCGCCTTGGCCGTCGACGCCCTCGGCCAGGCGCATGTGCACGGCGTCTCCATGCCCAGCCGCTACTCCTCCGAGGGATCCACGGCCGACGCTCGGATGTTGGCCGGTGCGCTCGGCATCGAGTTGCAGACCGTGGCGATCGACCCCGCGCACTCCGCCTTCGACACGATGCTCGAGGCCACCGGCCTGGCCGACGAGAACCTGCAGAGCCGGTTGCGGGGTGTGGTCCTGATGGCGTTGTCCAACGCCAACGGCTGGATGGTGCTCACCACCGGCAACAAGTCCGAGCTGGCGGTCGGCTACTCGACGCTCTACGGCGACACCGCCGGCGGCTACGCCGTCATCAAGGACGTCCCCAAGACACGGGTCTACGAGCTGTGCCGCTGGCGCAACGAGGAGGCGGGGCGGCCTGTGGTGCCAGAGTCGGTGCTCGACAAGCCGCCGTCGGCCGAGTTGCGCCCCGACCAGCGCGACGACGAGAGCCTGCCGCCCTACGACGTTCTCGACCCGGTTCTCGAGGCCTACATCGAGGACGACCTGACCGCCGCCGAGCTGGTGGACGCCGGCTTCGCCTCCGAGGTCGTCGAGCGGGTGACAAGGCTGGTGGACCTGGCCGAGTACAAGCGCCGCCAGTCGCCGCTGGGTGTGCGGGTGACGCCCAAGGCCTTCGGCAAGGACCGCCGCATGCCCATCGTCAACCGCTACAACGGGTAGTCCGGTGAGCAATTGCGGCCGGTCCACGTTCACCCTGGGGGAGACGGCGCAGCGCGCCGGCCACTACGAGTGGACCGAGAGGCGCCTTTTCGAGGTGTTGGGCGGCTGGATCGCCACCGTTCCGGAGCTGGACGTCAAGGTGCGGCTCAGTGCCCAGTGTCACCACCACGCCTGGCACGCCGAGCTGTGGCACCAACGCCTACCGGCTCTGCGGGAGATGGACGCCGACCAGCCCACCGGTGCGCCCAACGAGGCGATGGTCGCCTTCATGGCAGCCGTGGAAGGGGCGGCGGCTCCGGACCAGACACTTGAGAGGCTCGTCGGCGTGTACCGCGTGCTCGTCCCTGAACTGGTGGCGGCGTACACCCACCATCTCGACCACACCTCGCCGGTCACCGACGGTCCCACCATCCGCGTCCTCAAACTCGTCCTTCACGACGAGATGGAGGAGTGGCGGGACGGCGAGATGCTCATCCAGGCGTTCGTCGACTCCGCCGAGGCGGTGGATCGTGCCGCCGTCCATGCCACGCGGCTGCACAAGATGATGCTGGCGGGCGGTGGCGTCGACGGCCGGCGCCGCTCTTGACGCCGTCGTTACAGTTGTGACCGAGCGGAAGGGGCCAAAGGAACCCAGATGCCGAAGGAGCGAGTCGAGCGGGACGACGAGGACCTCGTCCGCCTCTACCTCAGCGACATCGGGCAGTTCAGGCTGCTCACCAAGGGCGACGAGGTTTGTCTGGCCCAGGCCATCGAAACCGGCCTCACGGCCCGCCGGCAGCTGGAGGACAAGGCCAGCAAGCTGACGCCGGCCGCCAAGCGGCAGCTCAAACGCCTGGTTCGGTGTGGGGACGAGGCCACCGACACGTTCGTCGAGTCAAACCTGCGGCTGGTCGTCTCCATCGCCAAGAAGTACCAGGCCTCCGGACTGCCCCTGCTCGACCTCGTGCAGGAGGGCAATCTCGGCCTGATGCATGCGGTCGAGAAGTTCGACTGGCGCAAGGGCTTCAAGTTCTCCACCTATGCCACGTGGTGGATTCGTCAGGCCATCACCCGTGGCATCGCCAACACCGGGCGCACCATCCGGCTGCCCGTCCATGCCGGCGACACTCTGGCCCGTCTGCACAAGGCGAGGGCCAGGTTGGAGCTGAAGCTCGGACGCCCGCCGAACCAGTTCGAGCTGGCACGAGAGGTGGAGATGCCACAGGACAAGGTCACCGAGGCACTGCGCTTCGCCCTGGAGCCGTTGTCACTCTCCGAGCCGCTGCGAGAGGAGGGCGACGCCGAACTGGGCGACGTGGTCGAGGACCGATCGGCCGACTCGCCCTTCGAGGTGGCCTCCACTGCGCTGCTCCCGGCGGAGATGGCCCGCCTCCTGGGGCCCCTCGACCCGCGGGAGCGTGAGATCCTGTGCCTTCGCTTCGGCCTCGACCGGGGCGAGCCCCGCACCCTGGAAGAGGTCGGGGACCATTTCGACCTGACGCGCGAGCGGATCCGCCAGATCGAAGCCCGGGCCATGTCCAAGCTGCGCCATCCCTCGACAGACACCGGCGCCCACGATCTCTTGACGGTATGACGATCGGCAAGGGCTCCGCCGGCGACCCCGCCTCCGGCCGGGCACTAGCCTTGGCCGTATGAAGAAGATCATCCTGCTGGTCGTACTCGTCGCGCTCGGAGTGGTTGCCGCCAAGAAGTTGCGGGCCGCCTGACCTTCGGCCATCCAGTCTCCCACCCATGGCGGTGCCGCCACCACAGCCAGGCGACCAGAGCCAGGGCGGCCACGCCCGTGGCCGTGGCCGCAGATGCGGGCCGAAGAGCGGGTACCCGGGCCCGGAGGCGCACGGGATGGTCGAACCGGCGAACCTCCCAACCCCGGTCGCGGGCCACCTTGAGCAGGGGTCGATCCGGGTTGACCGCCACCGGGTGACCGACCGCATCCAGCATGGGCAGGTCCGAGGCCGAGTCCGAGTAGGCGTATGACCTCTCCAGGTCGATCCCCTGGCGACAGGCCATCTCGCGGATGATGTCGGCCTTGAAGGGCCCGTAGGCGTACCGGGCCATCTCGCCGGTGTAGCGGCCGTCCTGATCGACCAGGGCCTGGCTGGCGATGATCTGGTCGGCTCCCAGCAGCAGCCCGATGGGTTCCACGATCTCCTCGGGCGAGGCCGAGATGATGACCACCTTGCGGCCGGCGCGGCGGTGCTCGCCCATGAGCTCGAGGGCCTCGGCGTAGGTGATCGGCTCCACCACCGCTTCGAGGGCTTCGGCGACGATGTCCTTGACCTTGGCCTGGTCCCAGCCGCGGGTGAGGCGCAGGACGGCCTCGCGCATCCGGGCCAGCTTCTCCTCACTGGCCCCGAGGTGCATGTACACGAGCTGCCCGTACAGCCCTCGAAGCAGGCTGCGCCGGGTGATGAGGCCGGCCTGGTAGAAGCGGCGACCGAAGGCCACCATGGAGGCACTGGCGATGACCGTCTTGTCGAGGTCGAAAAAGGCGGCCTCCATCCCCTGGATCCTAAAAGGGGGTTGACCCCGGGCCTGACCGAGCGTACGTTCGTTCACAGTTGACCAGTCCGCCTCGCGGTGTCCCGTCGGCTGGGTCTGCCTCCTTCCCCTTTTCGAGTCCTGGCCGTTCGCGTCCTCGAAGGGGAATCATGTTGGTGGCCTGCTGGTCGGTGAAGGGAGGCAGCGGGACCACGGTGGTGGCCGCCGCCCTTGGTCTGCTCATGGCGGCCACGGCGGCTGGGCCCGTCGTCCTGGTGGACCTAGGGGGCGACGCCGCCGCCGTCCTCGGACTGCCCGAGCGGGCCGACGGGGCCGGGTCGGCGCACTGGTGGGCGGACGCCACCGCCGATCCCACCGCCGACGCGGCCGCGCTGGTCCGTCCGGTGGGCCCTGGTCTCGGGCTCTTGTCCCTCGGACCGGCCCAGCCCGGACGGACTGCCCCGGCCGACGTGGGCGACCGGTTGGCCGCCGCCCTTTCGAGTTGGGAATCGGCGGTGGTCGACTGCGGGCCGCCCGGCCCGGTGGGCCCGGCACTGGCGCTGGCGTCCAGCTCCACCATGTCGCTGCTGGTCCTGCGCCCGTGCTTCCTGGCCCTCCGCCGGGCCGTGGCCGCACCGTTGCGACCGTCGGGCATCGTGGTCGTGGCCGAACGGGACCGGGCCCTGAGGGCCAGCGACGTCGAGGCCGTGGTGGGTGCCCCGGTGCGGGCCGAGGTGCCGTGGGACCCGGCCGTGGCCCGAGCCGTCGATGCCGGCCTGTTGGCCACCCGCATCCCGCGTGCCCTGGCCCGGGCGCTGCGGTCGGCGGCGTGACCGGCCCGGGAGGCCGGTCCATGAGCACTCACTGGGCTGCCCGAGGAACGAGGGTAGGCCAGTGACCGGGCTCACCGGCGTGACCCCCGGCCGGGCCGCCGTGCCGGCCCGGCGCAGTGGCCCCGGACTGGGCCCGCTCCAGCCGTTGATGACCGACCCGGCCGTCTCCGATGTGCTGGTGAACGGCGACGGCGCGGTGTGGGTCGAGCGGGCGGGCACGCTGCGCGACACCGGTCTGCGGCTGGAACGGTCCTTGGTCGAGCTCCTCATCGAGCGGGTGGTGGCCCCGCTCGGGCTGCGGGTCGACCGATCGTCGCCTCTGGTCGACGCCCGCCTACCGGACGGCTCCCGGGTCAACGCAGTCGTCCCTCCGCTGGCCGTCGACGGGCCGTGCCTCACCATCCGCCGGTTCGCCACCCGGCCCGTGCCGCTGGCCGCCTTCTGCCCGCCCGGCGTGGCCGAGCTGCTGACCTGGATGGTGCGGGCCCGGTGGAACATCGTGGTGTCCGGAGGCACTGGAGCCGGCAAGACCACGCTGCTCAACGCTCTGGCCGGCTTCATCGCCGATGACGAGCGGGTGGTGACGGTCGAGGACGCGGCCGAGCTCCAGCTGGCCCGAGCCAACATCGTGCGCCTCGAAGCCCGGCCCGCCAACGCCGAAGGAGCGGGCCGGGTGACGGTGCGCGACCTCGTCCGCAACGCCCTGCGCATGCGCCCCGACCGGATCATCGTGGGCGAGTGCCGTGGCGCCGAGGCCCTCGACATGCTCCAGGCCATGAACACCGGTCACGACGGGTCTCTGTCGACGTGTCACGCCAACGGCCCCGAGGACGCTCTTCGCCGATTGGAGACCATGGTGCTCCTGGCCGGTCTGGCCCTCCCCCTCGACGCCGTCCGGGACCAGTTGGCGTCGGCCGTCGACGCCGTCATCCAGATGGCCCGCCACTCCGGCGGGGCCCGGGCGGTGGTGGAGGTGGCCGAGGTAGTCGGCTGCGGCGTCCCGGCAGGGGCGGTCACCGCCCCGCGTGTCCGGCTGCTGGCCGGTCCGGCCGGGGTGGTCGGCGACCCCGGCCGCCCGTCGCGGGCCGCCCCGGATCCTGGCTTCGCCACGCCGGTGGGTCAGGGCGCACGCCGGTGACGGCCGCGCTCGGGGCGGGTGTCCTGGTGGCCGCCACCGTTGTGGCCGGGGCCGCCGCCGTTGCCGCGCTCACGGACGCTCCTGTCCAGGCTCGTGCCGGCGGGCTCGTCCACCGTGCCCCAGGTCGGCGGTCGGCCACCCTGGCCAGGCTGTACAAGCGGGCCATGCGGTCCAGACGTGCGGGCCAGGCCGAAGCGGCGTTGCCCGTGGCACTGGAGTCGGTGGCCCGCAGCCTCCGCTCGGGTTCCACCCTGGCCCAGGCGGTGGCCGAGGCGGCAGCCGCCGTGCCCGGCGAGATGGGTACCGATCTGGCCCGTGTGGCCGATCACGCCGTCGGCGCCGGTCTGGCCGCCGCCCTCGACGCATGGGCCCGTGCCCGTCCCTCCGCCAATGTGCGCCTGGCCGCCACCGCCCTGGGTCTGGCCGCCGACACCGGTGGGGCGGCGGCCGGCGCCGTCGACGGCCTGGCGGCCACGCTGCGCCAGCGCCTGGCCGCCGCCGCCGAGGTGCGGGCCCTGGCCACTCAGGCCCGCCTGTCGGCGGCCGTCATCGGCACCGCCCCGGCCGCCTTCGCCGTTCTGTCGTCGGCCGCCGACCACCGGGCCGCAGGCTTCCTCCTGGGCACCCCGGCCGGGCTGGCCTGCCTTGGTGGCGGTGTGGCTCTCGACCTCATCGGCCTGATCTGGATGGCCCACGTCACCCGAGCGGCAGCGTGAGCGGCCCG
Source organism: Acidimicrobiales bacterium (assembly GCA_038232515.1). GTDB lineage: Bacteria > Actinomycetota > Acidimicrobiia > Acidimicrobiales > JAUJNH01 > JBBSHS01. The sequence continues at coordinate 2,401 of JBBSHS010000068.1, read as the reverse complement.
GCCACCCGACCCCTCCGGGTGACGGCGTGACGGCGTGGGCCCTGGGCGGGGCGTGGGCCGCAGCCGTCGCCGGGCTGGTGGTGCGGGCGGGCGGGATGAAGCCGGGCACGGTGACCGCCCGGCCGTCCGGGAGCCGGCTCAGGATGGTCGCCGGCTGGCCCGAGGCGCTGGGCCGGCTGGCCCTGGGGTCGATCCGGCGGGTCTGCCCCGGCCTGGCCGCGCCGGCGACGCCGGCTCTCGCCCGCGCCGTGGGGTGGGCGCTTGTGGCCGGCGCGGCGGGGATGGTGCTGGATGCACCGGTCGGCGTGGGGCTGGCCGTCGTGCCCCTGGGCCTGGCCGCCCGATCGGCCCGTCTCACCCGTCACCGCGCCGCCCGGGCGTTGGCCGACGGCCTGCCCGAGGTCCTCGACCTGCTGGCCCTGGCCGTCGGGGCCGGTCTTACGGTGCCTCTGGCCGTGGCCGCGGTGGGCCGGCGGGCGCAGGGACCGGTGGCCCAGGCCCTGGCCGGGGCCATGGATGCCGCCCAGCGGGGCTTACGACTGGCGGACGCCCTCGATACCGCCGGCGCCGCTCTGGGGCCGGGCGCCCGACCTCTGTTGGGGGCCCTGGCCACCTCGGAGCGCTATGGCGCTCCGCTCGGACCGTCCCTCGACCGATTGGCAGGCGAGGCGCGGGCCGACCGCCGTCGCCGGGCCGAGGAGCGGGCCCGTCGGGTCCCCGTCCTGTTGCTCTTCCCCCTGGTGCTGTGCGTCCTACCGGCCTTCGCGCTGCTCACGGTGGCGCCACTGCTCGGTGGTGCCATCCGGTCGCTGAGGCTCGGTTGACCCCGCCCGTCCGCTCCCACATCCCGCTTCTTGGAGGTACCACGCCATGCCACTCCTGACCCCCGCCGCCGATCCCGACGGCCTTGCCGATCACGGCCACCCGGACAGTTTCCCCGACCCTGGCGGCGGGCCCGGTACCCAGGCCGATGACCCGGTGGGCTGTGCCGCCCCTGACGGCTCTGGCGGCCAGGCCGGCCAGGCGACGGCCGAGTACGCGTTGGTGCTGTTGGGGGCGGCCGCCGTCGCCCTGCTCCTCGTGGGGTGGGCCACCCATTCCAACGCCATCGGTCATCTGCTCGACGCCGTGGTGGCGCAGTTGGAGCGCAAGCTGTCGTGAACCGGTCGGGGGCGGCACGAGCGAGGCCGCCGGCCCGGTGGTCACAGCGGGGGCAGGCGGCAGTGGAGCTGGCGCTCTGCCTGCCGTTGATCCTCGTCCTCCTGCTGGCCGTGGTGCAGGTGGGCGTGCTGGTCGTCGACCGGCTGGCGGTGGCCCAGGCCGCCCGGGAAGCGGCCCGCCGCGCCGCTGTCGATCCCGACCCGGCCGCCATCAGGCAGGCCGCACTCGGCGGGGGACTGGCGCCCGACCGTCTCCAGGTGCTCGTCGGGCCACGCCCCCCGCCGGGCGGGCTCGTCGAGGTCCGTGTCCGCTACAGGGCGGCCACCGACGTGCCCCTGGTCGGGCCGCTCCTGGCCTCCGTCGAGTTCGAGGCCCGTGCCGCCATGGCCGTCGAGGTGGACGGGACCGGCCAAACCGGTCCCTGACCAGGGAATCCGCCTCCGGGTGTCGAACAGGGCGGTGGCCAGGAAGGCACGGGCAGACGGGGTAGCCTTGCTCGCCGCCGGCACTGACTTCATCGACACCAAAAAAGGGGGCCCGTGGAAGGGCTGATCCGCTTTCTCCGTGGCCACCGCTGGGCCCGACGCAGCTTGTCCGTCACCTCGATCGTGCTGCTGGTGGCGGCGCTGGGCCTGCTGGGTTATCCGGCCTTCACCAACTGGCAGCACGACCGGCTGCAGTCACGACTGCGCAACAACCTGAACAGCGAGGCGCTCGCCCAGTCATACCGCAACCGCAATCTGAAGGATGGTGACGCCCTCACCCGCATCAAGATCCCTGCTCTGGGCGTCGACACCGTCGTCGTGGAGGGCACGACCCCCAGCGCCCTGCGGGCCGGCGCCGGTCATTACCCCCAGACGCCGCTGCCGTGCGATGCCGGCAACGTGGCCATCGCCGGCCACCGCACCACCTACGGAAAGCCATTCGCCAACATCGACCAGTTGAAGCCGGGTGACTCGATCATCCTGGCCACACCCATCGGCACCTGCACCTACGAGGTCAGCAAGGCACCCAAGCCCACGCCGGAGCTGGCGGCCGCCTTCGTGGTCCAACCGACCGACTTCTCGGTCATCGCCCAGGATCCGTCCAAGTCCGAGCTGACGCTCACGTCCTGCCATCCCAAGGGATCGGCCGCCCAGCGCATCATCATCCGCGCCGAGAAGGTCAGCGGCTCGGCCACCGCCTCAGGATGAGACGTCTGATCCGGCTCTCGGCCGCCGCCGCCCTCGTGGCGTCGGGT
>JBBSHS010000067.1:0-13976 GCA_038232515.1 Acidimicrobiales bacterium | reverse complement strand
GGGGGGGCCCCCCCCCAAAAACCCCCCCAAGGGGGCCCCCCCCCCCCCCCCCGGCGAGGCCCGGCGGGCCCGACCCCCCCACCCCCCCCAGCCCCCCCCACTCAGAGGACCCCCCCGCCGCCCCCCCCCACCCCCCCCCCCCCCCCCCCCCCCAGGAACGCCCCCAACCCCGGGAAAAAACCAACCCCCCCCCCCCCAAAACCGCCCCCCCACACCCCCCGGCCGGCTGCGCCGGCGAGAGCCACGGCGACGCCACGGGGCCCGGCCAGCTCCACCGCCAAGAGCCACGGCCTCACGGGCCCGGCTGGCTTCGCGGCAAGGCCGCGCTCTCTCCCCGGAGTGTTCATTCGGGATGGTCGGTGGCTGCCAGGCGGTCGGCCAGGGATACGCGCCAGCCTTCGGCCAGCGCGGTTAGGCGGGCCAGGGCTTCGACCACTTCGCGGCGGTCGAGGTGGCGGTCGGACATGGCCCGGTGGGTGTCGAGCACCGACAGGCCTGCCGGATGCTTTCCGACCACGTGCAGGGGCCCGTCGACCGGCACCTTCCCCGTCTTCAGCACGCGCAGGTACCAACCGGTATGGCCGGTGGCCCGCATGCGCGAACCGACGTCCGGGGTGCCGCGGTGCAGGGCCAGCTTGTAGCAGGGCGACCGGGGCTGGGACACCTGGAGGCGGGTGTCTCCCCATGCCCAGACGTCGCCGATGCACACGTCGGCTTCTGTGACCCCCTCGGTCGTCAGATTCTCGCCGAAGGCCGCCGGTCCCAGGTCGGGTTGGCCCAGTTCGTCGGCCCAGGCCGCCAGGTGCTCTGCCGGGTAGGCGTACACAGCCTTGTCCGGGCCACCGTGCACCGTCAGGTCGGCCTGGGCGTCACCGGCGAGGTTGACGGTCGACAGGTCCAGCCACGCACCGGCGGGCACAGGCTCCTTGGCGATGCCGCTGTGCACCATCGATCCCCGGTGCCAACCCAGTGGTTTGGGCAGCGAGACGTTGACCGACCGCAGACCGATGGTGGTCGCGCTCAAGTCACTCGGCTCCCACACCCGGCCAGTCCCCCAACTTCCGACCGGTGAGGCGCTCGTAGGCCTCGATGTAGCGGGCCGACGTGGCCCCCACCACGTCGGCCGGCAAGGTGGGCGGCGGAGGTCTCTTGTCCCACCCGGTGGCCTCCAGCCAGTCCCGCACCGGCTGCTTGTCGAAGCTCGGAGGAACGTCCCCGGGCTTCCAGCCGGCGACCGGCCAGAAGCGGGACGAGTCGGGCGTGAGGACCTCGTCGCAAATGGCTAGCTCACCTTCGATCAGCCCCAGCTCCAGCTTGATGTCGGCGATGACGATGCCCCGCTCCAGCGCTCGGGCCGCCCCGCGTCGGTAGACCTCGAGGCTGATCTCCCTGGCCCGCTCGGCCCGCTCGGCGCCGACCAGGCTCACGGCCTCGTCGAAGGAGATGTTCCGGTCATGCTGGCCTTCTCCGGCCTTGGTCGACGGCGTGAAGACCGGCTCGGGCAGTTGCTCGGACTGCCGCATCCCGGCCGGGAGGCCGCTCCCGTGCATGGTGCCCGCCTCCCGGTACTCCTTCCACGCCGAACCGGCGAGGTAGCCCCGCACGATGCACTCGACCGGCAGCATCTCCGCCCGTCTGACCACCATGGCGCGTCCGACGGCGTCGGGCACGCCGTCGGCGCCGTCCGCCGCCCCGACCACGCCCACGAGGTGGTTGGGGCACAGGTCGGCCAGCACGGCGGTGAGCCAGAACGCAGTCATGGCGGTGAGCACCCGGCCCTTGCCGGGGATGGTCTCGGCCATGACCACGTCGAAGGCGCTCAGGCGGTCGGACGACACGAGCAGCAGCGTGCCGTCGCCGTTGTCGTACACGTCGCGCACCTTGCCGATGTACGAGGGAGTGCGGCTCATCCCGCCTTCGCGGCGGTGAGGAAGCTGAGCAGCGCCGACCCTCCGGCGAACGGCAGGTTGGCCAGCGCCGCCCGACGCAGGCGCGGATCGCGGACACCGGCCACGCCGACGATCGCGGCGTCGGCCAGGTCCAAGGTCCCGCACACCTGCAGGACGCGGTGGAGCGTGGGCCGGTCGTCGGCCGCAGCCCAGACGCACAACGCCATGGCCAGGTCACGGGCGCCCACCATGGTGGCCAGGCTGCGGGCACTGCTCGAGGCGTCGGGGAAGCCCAGCACCTTCAAGCACAGCCCGGGGGCCACGAAGCAGGCCAGCGCCAGGCCGGCCCGGCCGAGGATCATCGCCTTGGCCCCGGCCGGCAGCGGCGCGGTGCTCACGCCCGCCACCTCAGCTCGCAGCCGTGGGGCGTCATGGCGCAGAGCCTACGGTCAGGCCACGGCGCCGCTCGTGGCGGCTGTCCTTCCGCCCGGTTTGGATGGGCCGATACCGGGGTGACCAATGCCTCAGAGGATTCATTCACCCCCATATGGGCCATCCGAAGCTGCGAGCGACCCAACCGGATGCGCCATCGACGACGCTGCTCACAGGATCTCGCCCGGGCGGTGTGCGGCGGCCTCGGGGTGGCGGGCCACCACGGCGGCGACCCGGGCACCGAAGGATTCGACCTGGCGCCCGGCGGCGCCCGTGAACAGGCGCCGGTCGGCCAGCAACGCCTCGAGATCGGCCAGGCCGAGGCTCACGCCTGCATCCCCGGCCAGGCGGGCCAGGAGCGTGTTGGGGCCACCGCCGCGCACGTCCTCGGCGGCGGCCGAGCTATGGCGGCGGAGAATGTCATGGGCCTGCTCGCGACCCATCCCCGCCGCCACCAGGGCCACGAGGATCTTGGTGGTGGCGAGGAAGGGCATCTCCTGTGCCAGCTCGGCCTCGATGGCGACGGGGAAGGCGGCGAACCCGTCGAGGACGGTGAGGAACGTCTCGAACAGCCCGTCGGTGGCGAAACAGGCGTCGGGCAGCACCACCCGGCGCACCGCCGAGCAGCTCACGTCGCCTTCGTTCCAGGTGTCGCCCACCAGGCCGGCGGCCATGGTGAGGTGACCGGTGAGGATGGTGGTGAGCGCGGTGATGCGTTCGCTGGACCGAGCGTTCTGCTTGTGGGGCATGGCCGAGCTGCCCACCTGGCCGGGCATGAATCCTTCGGTGGCCAGGCCCGCGCCTGCCATCAGCCGCAGGGTCTTGGCGAAGCTGGCCGGACCGCCGACCGCCTGCAGGAGTGCGGCCACCACGTCCAGGTCGAGCGAGCGCGGGTAGACCTGGCCGGTGGAGCCGAGCACGTGGGCGAAGCCGAGGTGGGCGGCGACGCGACGTTCCAGCTCGTCGGCCTGGCCGGCGTCGCCCCCCAAGAGGTCGAGCATGTCCTGTTGGGTGCCCACCGGCCCCTTGATGCCCCGCAACGGATACCGCCCGATCAGCTCCTCGATGCGCCGGAGGGCGATCAGCAGCTCCTCGCCCACGGTGGCGAAGCGCTTGCCGACGGTCGTGGCCTGAGCCGCCACATTGTGGCTGCGACCGGTCATGACCAGGCCGGCGTGCTCGAGGGCGAGTTCGGCCAGCCGGGCCAAGGCGGCCACCACACGGTCGCGCACCAGCTCCAGGGAGGAGCGCAGTTGGAGCTGCTCGACGTTCTCGGTGAGGTCCCTGCTGGTCATGCCCCGGTGGACGTGCTCGAAGCCGGCGAGGGCCGAGAACTCCTCGATGCGGGCCTTGACGTCGTGCTTGGTGACGCGCTCGCGGGCGGCCATGGAGTCGAGGTCGACCTCGTCCAGCACCGCCTCGTAGGCCTCCACGGCCCCGGCCGGCACGGGCACGCCCAAATCGGCCTGAGCCCGCAGCACGGCCAGCCACAGGCGTCGTTCCAGCCGTATCTTGTGCTCGCTCGACCAGATGGCCCGCATCTCGGCGCTGGCGTACCGCTCGGCCAGCACGTTGGCGACCGTCACAGCCAGCCGAGATTGGGTCGTGCGGTGGCCTTCAGGGCGCAGAATGGCGGCTGAAGGCCACGGGACGACCCAATCTCCCGCATCGCCCGAGCCCCTGACGGCGACCACGGCCACCCCGGGCGGCTTCCCGGCTGTGTCATGGCTTGTGCCACCGGGCGGCTTCGGCGGCGATGTCGCTGCGGTGGTGTTTGCCCTCGAAAGCGATGAGGGCGGCTGCCCGGTAGGCCAGGTCGCGGGCCGCTCCCAGGGAAGCGGCCCGGGCGACCACGTCGAGGACCCGCCCGCCCCTGGTCACCAGACCGCCCCGCCTTTCGGGTGCGGCCGCCGTGCCGGCGTGGAAGATGGTGACGCCGTCGGTTGCCGCGGCTTCGTCGATGCCGGTGATGGGCCGGCCGCTGACCGGCGCCTCGGGGTAGCCCTCGCTGGCCAGCACCAGGCACACGCAGGCGTCGTCCTCGGTGCGGAAGCCGGTGCGCAGGTGGCCGGAGGCCGCCTCGTGCAGCAGCCCGGCCACGTCACCCTGCAGCCGGGGCAGTACCACCTGGCATTCCGGGTCGCCGAAGCGGACGTTGTACTCCAGCAGCTTGGGCCCTTCCGGCGTGCCCATCAGCCCGGCGTAGAGCACGCCCCGGTAGTCGATGCCCCGCCGGGCCAGCACGTCGAGGGTGGGGGCCACCATCTTCTCGGCCACGAGCGTCTCCAGGTCGCGGCCCACGCCTGGCACCGGCGACAGGGCACCCATGCCCCCGGTGTTGGGGCCGCGGTCGCCGTCGCCGAGGCGCTTGTGGTCCTGGGCCGGGGGCAGGATGGCGACCCCCCCGTTCCCGTCGCACACGGCCAGCACGCTGAGCTCGGGGCCGGACAGCCCTTCCTCGATGACCACCCTGCGGCCGGCGGGGCCGAAGGCGGCGCCGCTCAATTTGGCTCGCACGTCGTCGTGCGCCTCGTCGATCGACTCGGTCACGAGGACGCCCTTGCCGGCAGCCAGGCCGTCGGTCTTGACGACGTACAGGCCGGGGAGGGTGCGCAGGAAGCCGAGGGCGGCGCCCTCCTCACCCTCTCCGAAGGCGGCGGACCGGGCGGTGGGCACTCCCGCTTCACGCACCACTTCCTTCATCCACTCCTTGGATCCCTCCAGGCGGGCGCCGTCGGCCCCGGGCCCGAACACCAGGCGGCCCCGGGCCCGCAGCCGGTCGGCCAGCCCGTCGACCAGTGGCACTTCGGGGCCGATGACGAACAGGTCGGCCACCACTTCCTCCGGCGCGCCGGCGGTGCACTCGATGCCCTCGGCAGCGATGCCCGGGTTGCCGGGGCAGGCGACGACGGCGGCCGTCTCGGCCAAGGTGTGGGCCAGAGCGTGCTCGCGCCCCCCGGAGCCGACGACACATACCGTGAGCAGACCGAGGCTCACTGCTGGACATCCATGAGCGCGACGTCATAGTCGCCCAGGTCACGGTCGACGGTCACCAGCGTCAGCTTTTCCAGCCGGGCCTGGGCGACGAGCATCCGATCGAATGGGTCTCGATGGTGGAGCGGCAACGCGGCGGCCTCTGACGTATGGGCGAACGTTATGGGCAGCGCCCGAAACCCGTTGGCGTCAACGGCAACTGCTGGGTGCTCGGGCATCCGCAGCCGACGCTGGGCGAGCTTGATCCCCAGTTCCCATATCGTGGCTGCGCTCACACTGACGAGGTCGTCCGTGATGGCCGATCGGGCTCGAGGCCCAATGCGGTCGGGATCGGACAACCACCAGACGAGCGTATTGCTGTCGAGTAGAAGGCTCACCCCTGCGATGCGTCGTCGACGCCGCCTTTGCCCTCGAACAGAGCGATGATGTCGCTGTTGTCGTCATAGTCGTCGGACATCCAGACCTGGCCGGCCCACATGCCCGGTTGACGTTTCGGCCGCTCGGGCTCGACGTAGGGGACCAGCTTGGCCACCGGCTTGCCGGCCCGGCCGATGACGATCTCTTCGCCGGCCTCGACCTGGGCCAGCAATCGCGACAGCTGGGTCTTCGCCTCATGCACGTTGACCATGGCTGCTTAGTCTAGTGGACTAAGCAGTGCCATCACGCCACCGCCGGGAAGTGCACGAACTGCTGGCGTCCCGGGCCCACGCCGACGAGGTGGATGGGCACGCCGGCCTGGTCGGACAGGAAGGCCACGTAGTCCTGCGCGGCTGGCGGGAGCTGGTGGAGCTCGGTGGCGTCGGTCAGCTCCTGGCGCCAACCGGCCAGCTCGGCGTACACCGGCGTCACCTTGTGGAGTACCGACTGGTGATAGGGCAGATGGGTGTAGCGCCGGCCGTCGGACTCGTAGGCCACGCACACCTTGATGGAGTCGAAGGCATCGAGCACGTCGAGCTTGGTGAGGGCGATCTCGCTCAGGGAGTTGAGCCGTACCGCCTGGCGCATCATCACCGCGTCGAACCAGCCGGGCCGGCGCCGGCGCCCGGTGTTGGTGCCGTACTCATGGCCCCGGTCGATCATCAGGTCGCCGGCTTCGTCCGGCGCCTCGGTCGGGAACGGGCCCGACCCCACGCGGGTGACGTACGCCTTGGCCACGCCCACCACCCGGTCGATGTGGCGGGGACCGAGGCCCGAGCCGGTGCAGGCGCCCCCCGCGGTGGGCGACGACGAGGTGACGAACGGGTAGGTGCCATGGTCGATGTCCAGGAACGTGGCCTGGGCCCCCTCCAGCAGGACGTGCCGGCCCGCTTCCAGAGCGTCGTGGACCAGGCCGACGGTGTCGGCGATCATGGGTTCTATCCGCGGGGCGTACTCACCCAGGTAGCGATCGGCGATGTCGCGCTCGTCCAGGGGCAGCCGGTTGAAGACCCGGGTGAGGACCGAGTTCTTCTCCTTCAGGGCCAGGTGCAGCTTCTCCCGGAAGATCTTGGGGTCGAGCAGGTCCTGGACCCTCAGGCCCACCCGGTTGGCCTTGTCGCCGTAGGCCGGGCCGATGCCCCGCTTGGTGGTGCCCAACTTGTTGCTGCCCAGCCGCCGCTCCACCAGGGCGTCCAGCTCCTGGTGGTAGGGCAGGATGAGGTGGGCGTTGCCGCTGACCTTCAAATTGCGGCAGCTGACGCCGCGGCTCTCCAGCCCGTCGATCTCCTCGATCAGCACCTTGGGGTCGACGACCACCCCGTTTCCGATGACAAGCGTGACGTGGTCCCAGATCACGCCCGACGGGATCAGTTGGAGCGCGAACGACTCGCCGTTGACCACCAGCGTGTGGCCGGCGTTGTGCCCGCCCTGGTAGCGGACCACCACCGAGCTCTCCTTGGCCAGGAGGTCGGTGAAGCGGCCCTTGCCCTCGTCGCCCCACTGCGTGCCCACCAGGACCGTCGCCGGCATCGGTCTCCCCCTCTGGTGCGGCTGACGGTTGCGACACGTTACTTCGTCAGTTCTGAGCCCACGTCCTCGTCCTGGAGATGGGCAGCGGCGGTGAGCTCGGCCTGATGACGCGACAGGGCCATGGCCACCACCGGGTCGGCCAAGGCCAGGATCCGGGCCGCCAGCAAGGCCGCGTTGGTGGCGTTGCCGATGGCGACGGTGGCCACCGGTACGCCTCTTGGCATCTGGACGATGGACAGCAGTGAGTCGAGCCCGTCCAGCACCGAGAGGGCGATGGGTACGCCGATGACGGGCAGGGTGGTGGCGGCGGCCACCATGCCGGGCAGGTGGGCGGCCCCACCGGCCCCGGCGATCAGGACCTTGAGCCCGCGGTCGGCGGCGGTGGCCCCGTACTCCAGCATGGCGTGCGGGTCACGGTGAGCCGAGCGCACGCCGATCTCGCAAGGGACGCCGAAGCCCTGCAGAACGTCGAGGGCGGCCCGCATCACTCCCAGGTCCGACGCCGACCCCATGACGATGCCGACGACCGAGGGGCGGTCGGGCGGCACGGCGACGGGCACGGGCGGAGGTTAGGTGAGCGGTGGTTGGGTGAGCACGGAGCGTCAACTGGGAGGTCACCCGAGCCACTGCACCCGGTCATCCTCCTCGGGTGGACCGGAGGTCAGCAGCTCGAGTGCGGCGATGAGGTTGCCGGGGTAGGAACGGCTGCCCCGGTGGTACCGGCGGGGCGAGGTGAACACCACCCCGGCGTGGTGCTCTCCGGCTGCCGGCCACCCACGGACGATGCGGTCGAAGTCCCGCACGCTTTCGGTCACCAAGCCGCGGCCATCTCGGGTTGCCGCTCGCAGGAGATCCTCATCTGGAGCACGGGCGAGGATGGGATCCTCCGCGGCAGCAATGACGTCGTGACCCAGGGCCCGGAGCCGGGCCGTGGCGGTGGGGGAGTGGTGGACATCGAGCAGGAGCTTCAACCGGCGAGCAGGCCTCGACCCCGCCGCCAGAGCGCCTCCGCCTCCTCCGCCACCGCGATGTTGCGCTCGATCCGTGCGTCGATTTCGTCGGGGAACTCGCGTAGTAGGCGAGCGCTCCTTCGACCTGCTCGCGACGGCGCGTGAACAGCTCCACCGCTCGGGGCACACGGTCGGCGGCGGGCACGTCACCGCCGACCCATCGATGACCTCCCAGACATCCGGCCCTCCGGCGACCACCACGCGCCGGCCGCTCGGGCCGTCACGGAAGGCGACGAGGCCGACCGGTTACGCGTTGACCCCTCAGCCTTGAGCCGGTCGGCGTAGATGGTGGTGCTCGACAACACAAAGCTCACTTCAGTGACACTTGACATGGCTTCGTCGCACTGGCATAGTGGGTATCGGCATCATTCCCACCCACAACAGTTGGATATCCGGTCCCCGCGCCGGCCACTCACGAATACCGCCTGAGGGGCCAAATAGCTATCTGACGGTCGGGCGCCGAAGGTGGGGCTCCCGCTATGTCTAAATTGGGTGGCCAACGGCGACACGAACTGGCGGCCCAGGTCGCCGCGGACGTGGAAGGGCCGCTGGCGAGCACTGCCCTCCACTAAGGGTCTTGATCGGGTCCATTTATAATGACAGATGGAGGTGTATCATGGAGCGAAAGATTGTTGAGTGTGAACAAGGGGGTCTGTTCTCCACTATCTGGGTACCCTTTGTATCCTTGAAGGCCGTTCGTCTAGGCTCGAAGCGGCTCCAAAGGTGTCCGATACACAAGAAGTGGGAGAAGGTCCACCGCGTGGAAACTTCTACCTTGTCGGCCGACGCCCTCGCCAACGCTAGGGTCGTCACGGACAGCCGTATCCCCTAGCGTGATTGGACGGTGCGGTCATAAATGGTCGGTCCGTAACGATACACCCGGGCGAACCCAGCAGTCTAATCTGAACTACTCAGGGGCCTTTGGGTGACAGGATCCTCCGTGGGTGCCCGTTGAAGAGGTCGATGAGCACGTTGACTCGGTTGAGGCCGTATTTGCGGGCGGTCTCGATCTACCAGTAGGTGTTGAGCCCAGGCCTGCCCGTGGGCCCAGTCACACTGGCTGCTGGCCCATCGATCGGTACGGTTGGCCTTCGGGAAGGGAGTTTGTGAATGGCAAAGGGAACGATGCGCCGACTGAATGACAGATGGACCGACTGGGCCTTGTCCGGTGGGTTTCTTACCAGCAGACGTGGCGTTGCCAGACGGCTTGAGCCGCTGGAACGGCGGTTGGCGGTCATCGAAAACCGGTCCGCCGAACACCAGGTTGAAGCGCTCGCGAGAGCCGTCGAAAGCGCCATCGACGGCGTGCTGTTGAGCCACAAGGGAAGGGGTATGAGCTCCGAGATGTTGAACCGATTGAGCGACGCCTAACGGGTTGCCGCTTCGATCGCCAACATGACTACGGAGCACGGCTGATCGGGCTCCTAGGGTTGTGGTATCCGGCCACCGCCGTGTCGAAGTATGCGCGCGGCGACGCCTCCTGATGGCGACGACGTCAGCCGTCAGCCGGTCAGCATCTCGACGGGGCGGCCCCGGGCGCGCACGGTCATTGGGTCGTCGCCCATTGCGGTGATGTGGCCCAGCTTGCGGCCGGGGCGGGCGGACTTGGCGTAGAGGTGGGGCCTTGACCGCGGGGTCGGTGGACAGGACATCGGCCAGACGGTCCGTGGGATCGGAGCCGTCGACCGGTCCCTGCACGTTGACATAGGCGACGGCCGGCGCGTCATCGGTGGCCACCGGCACGCCCCTGGGCATCTGGACGATCGACAGCAGGGAGTCGAGCCCGTCGAGCACGGCCAGGGCGATGGGCACGCCGATGACGGGAAGGGTGGTGGCGGTGGCCAGCATGCCGGGCACGTGGGCCGCCCCTCCGGCGCCGGTTCAGAAACGATTCTCGGAGGAGGAACCGATGGAGGATCGCGAGCGCCCCGAGGGAGGACTCCAGGAACACTTCGGCAAGTATCGGCTCTGTGGTCATGGCTGCATGAGCAGGATTTCAAGTTGGTTGCAGTGACATTCGTCCACATCGAGAGGATCCTAGGCTTCCCGCTACCAGGGTCATCTCGTAAACACCATGCTCATTGGCACAGCCACGACGGCAGTGCGGTCGTCCGAGCCTTCGTCGACGCCGGATGGCGGGCGCACCACGTGGATATGGGCAATGAGAGAGTCGTGTTCACTCGACCGTAGGCCTCGTCAGATCAGACGCCTTCTCGGCGGTCAGGGTCGCCCGGGCAGTGCCGAGTGGCCGCGTAGCCGGCGGGCGTTCGCCGACGTGGGCTGCCTCACCTCAGGCAACCGGCGTCGCCTCGCTGATGACTCTGGAACGTGGAAGCTCAGCGGAGCCAATGCACCCAGTCACCGCCCTCGGGTGGATCGGCGATCAGCAGCTCGAGCGCGGCGATCAGGTTCCCTGGGTAGGAACGGCTGCCCCGGTGGTAACGGTGGGGGGAGGTGAACACCACCCCGGCGTGGTGCTCGTCGGCGGCCGCCCATGCACGAGCGATGCGGTCGAAGTCCCGTGCGTTCTCGGTCACCAGGCCGCGGCCGTCACGTGCCGCCGCTCGCAGGAGGTCGTCATCGGGGGCACGGGCGAGGATGGGGTCCTCCGCGGCGGCGATGACATCGTGACCCAAGGCCTGGAGCCGGGCGGCGGCGGCAGGGGAGTGGTGGACATCGAGGAGGAGCTTCAACCCGCAAGCAGACCCTGGCCACGACGCCAGAGCGCCTCCGCCTCCTCCGCCACCGCGAGGTTCCGTGCGATCCGCCTGTCAATCTCGTCGGTGAACTCCGCGTAGTACGTGAGCGCCCCCTCCACCTGCTCGCGCCTAAGTGCGAACAGTTCGACCGCTCGTGGCACCCGCTCGGCCGGCGGCACGTTACCGCCGACGACACCACCAATGACCTCCCAGACATCCGGCCCGCCGACGACGATGGCGCGCCGGCCGCTCGGGCCGTCACGGAAGGCGATTTGGGGGTGACGGCGCATTCGCAACCCCTCGTCGATGATCTCCTCGGCAAGGGACGACGCCGAGCGGTCACGCGCTGACGCCTCAGATTTGAGCCGGTCGGCCACCGAGGCGTCGTGGAACCGGACAGAGAACGGATACCCCATAACTACAATGTAGTCGGGCCACCTCGTCGTTGGTCGACTAGATGTGTTCGGGCGTGACCGGTCGCCATCTGGGTGCCACCGGGTGGTTCGCCGGATGGGACTCAGCGCTCGCCCGTCAGGATCTGGGCGGCGGCCCGGGCCCGGGTCAGCCCGGCCCCGGTGTCGCCGCCCAGCGCGGTGACGTGGCCCAGCTTGCGGCCGGGCCGGGCCGATTTGCCGTACAGGTGGACCTTCACGGCGGGGTCGGCGCGCAGCACGTCGGCCAGGCGGTCCGCCGGGTCCGAGCCGTCCGCCGGTCCCAGGACGTTGACGCAGGCAACGGCCGGCGCCGTCAACGAAGGGTTCCCGAGCCCCCACCCAAGCACGGCCCGGACGTGGTTCTCGAACTGGCTCGTGATAGCCCCCTCGATGGTCCAGTGCCCGGAGTTGTGGGGCCGGGCGGCGATCTCGTTGACCAGCACGATGCCCGACCGGTCGACGAACAGCTCGACGGCCAGGACGCCCACGACGTCCAGGGCCTCGGCCAGGGCCAGGCCGATGCGCCGAGCCGTGGCTTCGACCTCGCCGGAGAGCCCGCACGGCACCACCATCTCCCGGCATACACCGTCCACCTGCACCGTGCCCACCACCGGCCAGGCGACGGTCGTTCCTTTGCCTGCCCGGGCCACCAGCACGGCCATCTCGCTGTCCAGGTCGACGAAGGACTCGGCCAGCACCGGTGAGCCGCCGCGGGACAGCCGGCCGTGGGCGGCGGCGGCGCCGGCGTCGTCCCCGGCGATGACGACGCCCCGACCGTCGTAGCCACCGGTGGCCGACTTCAACACCACCGGCCAACCGTGGTCCTGGGCGAAGCTGCGGACGCTGCCGGCGTCGGCCACCACCGCGTTGGCTGGTGTGGGCAGGCCCAGCCGGTCGAGCAGCGTCCGCTGACGGGCCTTGTCCTGGGCGGTGCGAAGCACGGAGGACGAAGGCCGGATGGCCGCCATGCCCACCCCCTCGAGGCGCTCCAGGGCGGTGGCGTCGACCAGCTCGTGCTCGACCGTGACCACGTCGCACCCGGCGGCGAAGGCGGCCAGCGCCCGCTCGTCGCGGGCCGAGCCGATCGTCACGTCGGACGCCACCAACGCGGCGGCATCGGTCCGCTCGTCGGCCAGGAGGCGGACCGACAGGCCCAGCGAGATTGCCGCCTGGTGGGTCATCCGGGCCAGTTGCCCGGCTCCCACGATGCCCATGCGCGGCGCCCCCACCTGCAGGAGTCTGCCCGCCTTGAGCCACACGTGGTTGACTCCGCGCCGGCCGGCCCTCGGACCCGGCCCAGAGGCGCCGGCCCCACAACGGGCTCCCCCGTCACCGCCCGCATCGAGGCGGACGGCAGGCCCGGCACGAGAAGCAGGCGGTGCGGGAGACCGCTGTCAGCGCTCCGGGCCGGCGATCGGTGTGCCCGTCATGGCGCCACCGTGGTGCTGGTCCTCGGTGAGGCTGACTTCGGGGACAGGATGCGGGTGGCGTTGACTGTCGAGCCGGAAACCGTCCCGACGACTCGCACGGGAGCCCCGACGGTGAAGTTGGACGCCGAGCTGGGCGCCTTGGCCGTGCCGAAGGCCGTCTGGCTCGTCATCACCGTGACCGAAGCGTCCTTCTTGGTCTTCAGGGTCCATGACCCGCCGTTCATGGCGTTGATCGTCCCCTCCGTGGCCGGGGTCTTGTCGGCCTTGCTCTTCTTGGCCTTGCCCGACGGGACGGTCGTGGCGGGAGCGGTGGCCGCCGTCGCTGTCGACGTGGTTGACGAACCGCCCCGGGTGGCGGCGTAGGCGATGCCGCCGCCGGCGAGGGCGATCAAGGCGACGCCGGCCACGATGCTGGCGGCCACATGGCGGCTGATGAACTTCTTGAATTGGCTCATGGGCCCAGTGTCCGGCTCGGATGTGAGGTCCCCGTGAACGGCCCGGTCCCAGACCGGTTCGAGCCCGGTGGGCTCACCGGGTTGGGTGGGCTGGGTGGGCTGGCTGGGGTTCATGTGAACAGTGCGTCCTCTCGAAAGTCACTGCCGAGGCGTAGGCGCAAGGCGCCGAGGCCGCGGCGAAGGTGGGTGCTGACGGTGCCTGGGGAGACACCAAGGGTGAGCGCCACCTCTTCGGGGCGAAGGCCGGTCAGGTACCGCAGCACAACCGCCTGGCGCTGGCGCCGGGGCAGTGAACGGAGAGCGCTGACCAAGGCCAGTCGGAGGGTGGCGGCTTCGGTCCCGTCGAGGGGGTACTGCACCGGTACCTCGGGCATCCGGCGGCGGCTGGCGTCGATGGCGAGTTGGATGCGACCCGGAGGACCCACCGTCCCGGTAGGAGAGCGAGCCGACCCGGCCCCAGTTCACGTATGCCCGGGCCAGTGTCTCGGCCGCTATGTCCTCCGCCGCGGCCCGGTCGCCGAGCAGTCGGTAGGCGACCCCGGCAGCCCGGGGGAACAGCTCCCGGTACGCCACCTCGAAGGCCTCGTCCCGTTCGCTCTTTGCCATTTCACCCTTCCATACGGCCACGGGGTGCGCCACCGCGACACCCTCGGGAAGAAGATCCGACAACGTGGCGTCGATCGGCG
>JBBSHS010000066.1:0-14243 GCA_038232515.1 Acidimicrobiales bacterium | reverse complement strand
GGCCGGGTCGTAGCCGTCCACCAGGCCCACGCCACCGCTCTTGCGCTTGTAGTTGAACTCCACCATCCCCGAGTGGGACGACGGCACCGGCTCGTAGGGCGACATCCCGGCCTCGGCCTCCGGCTCGTCGTCGGCCACGTCCACTGCCGCGGACCGTCGGGAACGGGGCGGGGCACCCCGCTCACGCAACGAGCGCGGCGACTCCCAGCCGCCCGAAGCTCCGTCTGCGGAGGAGCGGCTGCGGCCGCCCCTCGGCGACGGAGGTGCCATCCTGGCCTCGTCGTCGCCGAGGTCGGGGGCGGCGGAGCGTGCTCCTACGTCACCCCTCCGCAACGGGCTCCGCGGGCCCTGTCGGCCGATCCGCCTGCTGTTGTCGTCGTCTGCCATTGTGGCTCTCCCCTTGGGCAGTGGTAAGTGCAGCGTACATCTATCTGGTCAGTATGTGGCATCATGAGTTCATCAGGCCACAAGCCATGGAGGCTCGATGGAAGATGTCGTGCGACCGCCGAGATCAGAGGCCCTACGGGTCCTCTACTGGCGGAGCGAAATCCTACAGGTGATGTTCTGGCTCAGGGGCGAGGGCTTCGGAGACCAGGTCGACGCCGGCCTTCTCGAACGCTTCCTGGGGGTGGAGGCGGCCGTCGGTGTGCGGTATCTCGACCGGCTCGTCGAGGAAGGACTGGTGGAACAGGACGGTGACCGTTACCGCTTGTCGCCCGTAGGCCTGAAGGAGGGATCCCTGGAATTCGCCGGGTCCTTCAGCGAGCTGACCCGTCCCACCCATGGCGAGTGCAGTGCCGACTGCTGGTGCCACAGCTCGCCCGACGAGGCCCAGGCCTGCGCCGCCGAGCGGGCCCACAGCCACTAGCGCTTTGCCGGCGAAGGCGGTGACCAATTCCAATGACGAGCCCCAGGGAGGGCTACCCCGCAACTACCTGCGGGCCACGTTGCTGTTGCTCATCGGCGAGGAGCCGGCCCACGGCTACGACCTCCTCGAGCAGATCACCCAGCTCGGTCTGGGCAAGGTCGACCCCGGCGGCCTCTACCGGGCTCTGCGGGTGATGGAACGCGACGGGCTGGTCAGCTCATACTGGGAGCATTCCACTGCCGGGCCGGCGAGGCGGACATACCAGCTCACCGACGAGGGCACCGAGTGGCTGCACGCCTGGGCCGGCGCCCTACGGGAGAGCCACCGCTACCTTTCCGTCTACCTGAAGCGCTACGACTGCATCGTGTCCCGTAGGCTGGTGCCCTGATGAGCAACGGTTTGCGGGTGGCCCTCGCCGGCAAGGGTGGGGCGGGCAAGACGACCATCTCGGCCACGCTGGCCCGGCTTCTGGCCCGCCAGGGACATCCGGTGCTGGTCATCGACGGCGACAGCAATCCCAATGTTGCCTTCGCGCTGGGACTCGAGCGGTCTGAGGCCGCGGTCATCCCGCCGCTCCCGGCCGGCCTGGCCGCACGCCGGCTCCATGGCCCGGGCCTGGTCAAGTCGGTCGCCGACGTGGTGCGCCAGCATGGCGTGGCTGCGCCCGACGGCGTCGACGTGGTCATCATGGCCATGCCGGAGCACGCCGACGAGGGGTGCCTGTGCTCGGCTCATGCCACCGTCAGCGCCCTGTTGTCCGATGCCGGCGGCGAGGACGGCATGATCACCATCCTCGATCTCGAGGCCTCCCCTGAACACCTGAGCCGCGGAACGGCGCGTCACGTCGACGCCCTGCTCCTGGTGACCGAGCCGTACTACCGGTCCCTGGAGACGACCCGGCGCATGGCCGCCCTTGCCGCCGAGCTGCCTATACCGTACGTGGGCGTCGTGGCCAACAAGATCCGGTCCGAGAACGACAGCGACGCCATCCTCGAGTTCTGCGAGCGGCACGGCCTTTCCTTTGCCGGGCAGGTGCCCTGGGGTGACGCAGTCACCGATGCCGACCGGCTGGGTGTGCCGCTCATCGAGCACGACAGCCTCGGGCCGGTGGTGGCCGGGGTGGCCGGCGTGGCCGACCGCCTTCTCAGCCTGTCCGTGGGCGCCACCGTCCCGTAGGGGAAGCGCAAGTCCCCGGGGACGCCGTTCGCCTGGGTGAACACGGCACTACAGGGCGTTGGCCACGAACTCGGTGATGACCCTGGTCCAGGTCTCGAGGTCGGAAGCGTCGGTGGCCACCCGCAGCTCAGCCTGGACCATCAGGCCGGCCAGCGACTCGGCCGTGGCCAGCGGGTGGGCCGGGTCATCGGGCCAGGCGAGGATGAGCGTGGGCACGATGACCGTGTGCACCTGGTCCCGGCCCGGGAGGTCGGACCGTGCCGCGGCTCGCAGCACCGGGACGAGGACCTTGTGGTCCATGGCTCGCAGGTGCCGGGCCTGGAGCTCGCGGGAGCGGGGCCGGGCCTGGGCCAGCAGAGGGGGCGGCGGCCGGTCCATGGTGACCCGGGCGAGGCGCTGCGACCCCGCCATCTCGACCAGGTCGGCGTCCTCGTCGTGGCCGGCGGCGACACTGGTCCGGCCCTCCCACGCCACCGGGGGCAGGACCAGGACCAGGGCGGCGGTCCGCAGTGGGGCGCGGAGCGCGGCGAACAGGGCGGTGGCCGCGCCCATGCCGATTCCAGCGGCCACGAACGGCCCGTCGCCGGCGGCCCGCGTCATGTCGTCGACCAGCGCAGACCAGCGGTAGCAGCGCTCCTCGTAGCCACCCATGCTGGTCCCGTGACCACGGGCGTCGTAGCGGACGACAGGCGCCGCCGCGGCCATCGACGGCCAGTCCATCAGGCCCAGCTCGTCCTCGTGCGCCATCGAGCTGCACAACCCGTGGGCCCACACCAGCGGGAACTCGTCCAACAGCGTGGTCGCTACTTTCTCTTGTGGCCGGCTGAGGCGGCGCCGTGGACGGAGCAGGGCATGGACCGGGCGCACGCCGGCCACAGACATCGGCTCCCGTCATCGTCATGGCATTCGCAGGCGCAGAGGGTGCCGCGGCCCTCTATGTGCTTGTGCGGCCAGAAGCCGGGACAAGCTCGGTGATCACCGGCTTGGCAGCACGGACCGACATAGATCAAGGGCGGTCACCGCGTGCTCGCCCGCGCCCCGCCCGATGAGGCGGGCACTGCCTCTGGTGGGCGAACATCCCAACCTCCCCGAAGCCGTCTCATCTGATCCATCCCGCCCCGACAGCTGATGGCGGTGCCAAGCGGGCCGATCGTAACCCTGTCCCCTGCGGTGCGAAGTGCGCTGTCCACCGCCGACCGTTACGCCCGCGATTGGCGGAGGTGGACGGGAATCGAACCCGCCGGACGGGGGATGCCCGTCCCACCCGCTTTGAAGGCGGGGGAGCCCACCAGGTACTCGGACACCTCCAGCCAGGACCGTAACAGACAGACACGTAGACGGACCGACGCGTGGACGGACCGACACCTAGGGCCATCGCCGCCCCGGTGACCTCAGACGTGTCCCGCCGCCGGCGGCTGCCCGGGCCCCTCAGGGAGGGCCTCGGCCGACCAGCAGTTACTACTGCGGCCGGGTGGCCTCGAACTGACTGATCTCCTCGTCGAAGACGCTGCCCAGCTCCTTGATGAAGTCGAGGCTGCGGGCGGCTTCCTCCTCGTCAATCTTCTCCATCGCGAAACCGACATGGATCAGCACCCAGTCGCCCACCCCTAGACTGTCGTGCTCGCGCAGCACCAGCCCGATGTTCACCTCACGGCGGACACCGTTGACGTCGACCATGGCGCAGTGCTCGTCGCGACGGGTCATCTCGACGATCTGACCTGGGATCCCGAGGCACATGAGCATTCTCCGGTCAAAGAGGTGGCCACCGAAGATTCGGTGGCGGGCAGGACCTTCGCCGCCTGGGCGCAAGCCTACAGGTAGATGTTCCGGTACCGTACCGCCGTGGACGCCCGTCGCCCGCCTATCCCTACGGGCGGTAGCGTCAGCCCATCGTCAACTTGCGCCGGTTGAGCCATGGCCGCTGAGACCCTGGCCCACACTCGCCTCCGCGTCGCCTTCGTCGGCAAGGGCGGCACGGGTAAGTCGGCCGTGGCCGGGACGTTCGCCCGGGTGCTGGCCCGCCGAGGTGAACCCGTCATCGCCATCGACTCCGACCCGCTCCCGGGGCTGGCCTATTCGCTGGGCGTGACCTGGTCGGACGCCGGAATCCCCGACGAGGCCATCGAGGACCGGGCCGAGGGCGAGGACGGGCCCCGTTACCGGCTGCGGCATGGGCTCAGCGCCACCGAGGCGGTCGAGCGCTATGCCGCCGTGGGCCCCGACGGAGTGCGCTTCCTGCAGTTCGGCAAGCTCCGAGGTCACTCCTCCAACCTGATGAGGTCGCAGTTCGCCTTCCGCCAGATCGTCGACGAGCTACCCGACGACTGGGCCCTGGTGGGCGACCTTCCGGGTGGGACCCGCCAACCCTTCTTCGGCTGGGGCGCCTATGCCCACACCATCCTGGTGGTGGTGGAGCCGACGGCGAAATCCATCCTGGCCGGCCGGCGCCTGGCTCGCCTGGCACTGGTGGAGCGGCCACCGACGGCCATCGTGGCCGTGGCCAACAAGGTCCGCGAGCCGCAGGACGCAGCCCGCGTGGCCGAGCGCACCGGCCTCAAGGTGATCGGCTCCGTACCGTGGGACGAGGCACTGGCGGACGCCGAACGGGCCGGGAAGGCACCCATCGACGAGGCCCCCGGGTCTCCAGCCGTTTTGGCAGTAGAGTCGCTGGTCACCTACCTACTGGAGGTCTGAACGATGAAGGTTGCCGTCACCGGCAAGGGCGGAGCGGGCAAGACGACCACGTCGTCCATCCTGGCCCGCACCTTTGCCCGCCATGGCTATTCCGTGGTCGCCCTCGACTGTGACAGCAATCCCAACCTGGGCATCTCGCTCGGCATCGGTGACGACGAGACCGAGCGCCTCACGGCCATGCGTCAGGCCCTCGACGAAGGCACCGAAGAGCACGCCCCGGGCTGGGACGAGTTGCTCGACCGGTTCGGCTCTGACGCCCCTGACGGCGTGCGGCTGGCCGTCGTCACCCGTATCGAGAACCCGGAGCCCGGCTGTCCCTGATGCGGGCTCTCTCCCGAGCAGTTGCTCGGGTCCGTGGAGTTCGGTGAGACGGTCGTCATCGCCGATCTCGAGGCCGGTATAGGGACACTGACCCGCCTCGGCGAAGAAAAACTGGATGTCATCGTGATCGTGGTGGAGGCGACGCCCAAGTCACTCGAGGTCGGGACGCGGGCCGCCGAGATCGTGGGGCGACGACCCACCGGGCGCCTGGTCATCGTGGCCAACCGGGTCCGCTCCGACGCCGACCTCGACACGATCCAGCGGGCATTCCCGGGTATGGAGGTGGTCCCCATCCCCGACGATCCGGCCATCGTCGAGGCCGACCGCCATGGGTTGGCCCCGCTGGACCGGGCCCCCGACGCTCCTGCGGTCCGGGCGCTGGTCGACTTCGCCCACCGGCTGCTGCCCATTCCCGTCTGAGCCATCAAGGGGGAGGGCCGAAGCCCCTCCCCCTTGGACGCCCTCCGCTTAGGGAGCTCGCTGCGCTCGCCCGTCCTTCCCGCAAGGACCGGCCAGCCGGATCCTTGCTCCATGTGGGGGGCAAAGCCGCCCACGCCCCCCGGCCGCTTCGCCGGCAAACCGGGGATCCCCCCTTGGCGGTTACGATCCGGTTCCGAGCGCCCTCCGGGCGCTACCCGGCAGCCGGGGCAGGCGCCAGCCCTCACGCCGCTTCACCTCTGGCTCGGGCGCCGTCACCGCGCCCAGGGCCCGGGCGAGGATGACGCGATCGCAGAAGGAGCAGAAGTAGGCGGAATCGTCCAGCCCCTGGCGCCAGTCCTCCGGCAGCCACTGGACGCTCTTACACCCGAGGCAGACGACGTTGTCGTTGACCCGGGCCAGACCCAGGCCACTCAGCACCGAGTGCCGGAACGGCTGGTCAATCCGGGGCCTGGCAATGGCATGGCCGTTGGCGGCTTGGCGGTCCCGGGCCTTCCTGGCCTCGTTCTCCTTGGCCGCGGCGTAGCGCCGTTCGTTCATGGCCACCGACCACGGGACACCGGCGTAGCTACGGCCGCCCGGGCCCGAGGCCGGCTCTTGGGTGGGCCCCGGGTGAGCCCGGAGCCGCTGACGGTCCGGGAAGTCGGCCAGCGACCCGGCTTTGGCGGCCGCGTACGCCTCGTTCAGGGTTTTCATGCTGTCTTCGGCCTGGCGTCGCAGCGCCTCGGGCCTGCCGTGGAAGTGGTCGGGATGGAAGACCTTGGCCATCACCCGGTAGGCGGCCGCCACTTCTTCGTGGGAGGCGGTCGGGGAGACGCCAAGGATCTCGAAGGGCGCCCGGTCGTGAGCCACCGTCATCTTGGAGAGGCAGGGGGTCGCGTCACCGACAAGCAGTTTCGCACGTTGGCACCCGCTACATGCACCGGGAGGGCGTCGAACACACCGACTTCAGGCCCGGTCGTCCCGATCGGCTAGGCGACCGGCACACCATCGAGGTACGAGAGGAGGTCGTCGACCGCCGTCCTGACGGCCGGGCCGAGGCCAGCGCCGAGACTTTTCCCGGCGCGGTCGGACTCGACGACGTCGCCGTCGAAGGGGATGACGGCGGCCAGCGGCACACCGTAGGCGGCGCACTGCGTCTCGAAGAACTCAGCGTCTTCGGGCAGGCGGGCCTTGTTGCCCACGCCGACCGTCAGCGGGATACCGAGCTCTTCGGCCAGGGTCAGGGTGCGGGCCGCGGTGATCACCGACTTGCGGCTCGGCTCCATGATGGCCAAAAGCACGTCGGCGTAGGCCAGCGTGCCGCCGGACCGGCTGAGGTGCTCCAGACCGGCCTCCATGTCGACCAGCGTCACGTCGGCCTCTTCGTCGAGCGCCGCACCGAGGATACTGCGGACGGAGGCGTGGCTGCCGCAGGTGCAGCCGGCCCCGGCCTGGTTGACCCGCATGGCTGAGAGGAGCTGGACCCCGGACGACGTCTGGCGGCCGTACTCGGCCAAGAGGTCGCCCGTCGTGGTCCCGGGCGCCGATCCGAAGACGAGCGCCCGTGGGATGACCGGCACGTTCTCCGCCTCTTCGGGCGTCAGCCCCAGCGAGATCCCGAGGTTGGGGTTGGAGTCGGTGTCGATGGCGATGACCCGCTTGCCCCGCGCCGCGAACGACGCTGATATCAGGGCCGACAGCGTCGTCTTGCCCACCCCGCCCTTGCCGACGATACCGATCTTCACGATGTTCCTCCGATCATCGATGCTGTCTGACCAGCACCAAGGTCAAGTTTTCGCCCGACTGGCGTCAACCGCGGAAAAGACGATGTCGGTCGGGCCATAAGCGACACCTGGACCAACGGGCCCGATATCCGCAGGCCCCGACCCAAAAGCGATGCAGGTCTGCAGCATAGCCCGGTCCCCGGATTTGTGAGGACCGGCAGGCCCCACCGTGCGTCCTCGGCCGCTGGCGAACACCGGCATCGGGGATGTAGAAACCGGGTCCGAAGCCCGAGGTCGAATGAGGAGGGGGGCGGGATGCGGCACAGGCGCTGAGACCCATCGAACGACGCCGCCCGGTCGGGGCGGCACCCCTCGCCGCACCTCGCGCCGCCTTGCCCGCCCGGGCTGAGCCAGCTGCGGCGATCGAACCTTCCACGATCGCAAGGAGAACCGCACAATGGCTGATTTCCACGACGCCTTGGAGCGCGTCGTCAACGAGGTCGTCGTCCCTCACGCCGGTGACGTCGACGGGCACGGGACGTTCCCCCGGGCCGCCCTGGACGCGCTCGGCCGAGCCGGCATCCTCGGCATGACCAGTTCGACAGAGGTCGGTGGTGGTGGCCAGGGCATGCGAGCCGGGGCGGACGTCATCGAGGGGCTGGCCACGGCCTGCGGGTCCACGGCCATGGTCGTCCTCATGCATTATGCGGCCACGGCCGCCCTGGAGGCCCACGGCCCGCGGGCCGTGCGTGAGGCCGTGGGCGCCGGGCGCCACCTGTCCACCCTGGCCTTCTCCGAGGCCGGGTCCCGCAGTCACTTCTGGGCACCCGGGAGCACCGCCACCACCGTCGGCGGGCAGGTCCGCCTCGACGCCAAGAAGAGCTGGGTCACGGCCGCCGGGGAAGCGGACAGCTATGTGTGGTCGAGCCGGCCGCTCGCCGCTGAGGGGCCGATGACCCTGTGGCTCGTGCCCTCTGGGACACCGGGCCTCAGCCAGCCCGGTCCCTTCGACGGCCTCGGCCTGCGGGGGAACGACTCCAAACCGGTCACCGCCGAAGGGGTCATGGTGGCCGGCGACGCCATGTTGGGCGGCGACGGCTCGGGCCTCGATCTGGCGCTGGCCAGCATCCTTCCCTGGTTCCTCGTGCTGAACGGCGCCTTCAGTCTCGGGCTGATGGAGGCGGTGACGCTCGAGACGGGCCGCCACCTGGCCGCCACCCGCCTGGAGCACCTCGACCAGACCCTCATCCAGCAGCCCGTGCCCCGGGCCGAATACGCCCGCATGCGGATCGAGACGGACAAGCACCGCGCCTTGCTGTCCGACACCCTCACCGCCCTCGAGGACGGGCGGCAGGACGCCATGCTGCGGGTGTTGGAGATCAAGGCGTCCGGTGCCGAGACGGCCGTTGCCGTCACCGACCTGGGCATGAAACTGTGCGGTGGCAGCGCCTTCCGCAAAGAGCTCGGTGTCGAGCGCCGCTTCCGCGACTCTCGGGCCGCCCGGGTGATGGCTCCCACCACCGATGCCCTGTACGACTTCGTGGGCCGGGCCATCAGCGGTCTCAACCTCCTGGGAGAGGCATGACCGGGTGTGCGTACCATGACACCATGACCAACGCAGCCACCGCCATCATGTCTCAACCTCCTGGGAGAGGCATGACCGGTGTGCGGGGGCGGTCGTGGAGAACTCCCCTGAGCGCCTCGAGGAGGAGAGGCGGCGGCGTGGTCGGGAGGTGGCACCGATGACGACGGCGCGGGACGTGCTGCTGCTCGGCGCCGTGGCCTACGACCCCAAGGTGGTGTCCATCTGGGAAGGCTTCCGGCGGTGGTTCGCCGAACACGATCTGGCCCTCGACTTCGTGCTCTATTCCAACTACGAGCGACAGGTGCAGGATCTCCTGGGGGGTCGGATCGACGTCGCCTGGAACTCGCCGCTGGCCTGGGTGCGGGCCCGACGCCTGGCCGAAGCGGGCGGTCCCGGCGTGAAGGCCGTGGCCATGCGCGACACGGACCAGGGCCTCACCTCGGTGGTGGTGGTCCGTAGCGACAGCGCCATCCGCTCACCGGAGGACCTCGCCGGCAGGATCGTGGGCACCGGAGCCGTGGACTCGCCGCAGGCCACGCTGCTTCCTCTGGCCCATCTGCGGGCCCAGGGCGTCGACGTCGAAGCCCGCCACTTCGACATCGGCGTGGGGCTCCACGGCGACCACGTGGGTGGCGAGCGCCATGCGGCGCGGGCCCTTCTGGCCGGCGAGGTCGACGCCGCCTGTCTCATCGACGGCAACCACCTCGCCTTCGCCCGGGAGGGGACCCTGCCACCCGGGTCGACCCGGGTGGTGGCCCAGACCCAGCCGTTCGACCACTGCAACATGACGGTCGTCGGGTCGGCCCCGGCTGACCTGGTCGACCGCTTCGCCCAGCTGCTTTTGGCCATGGACTACGCCGATGCCGAGGTCCGGCCCCTGCTCGACCTGGAGGGGCTGAAGCAGTGGCAGCCGGGGCGGGTGTCCGGGTATGGCCAGCTGGAACGGGCCGTGGACGACCTTGGCTTCTACGATGCCAAGGGGGTGGTGACCGCTGCCGGCTATCGCCCTTGACGACCTCGGCTTCGACCAGGGCGCCCACCTGCTGGTGGACCACGCCCTGGCCACCATGTCGGTCGGCGACCGCCTGCAGATCCACGGCCGTGACCCCCATCTGGCCATCCACGCCGCCCCCTGGGCCCGGAGCCACGGCCACGGCTGGGACGGGACTGCGGTGGTCAAGGGCGGGGCCGGCGACGCCCGGTGGCGGGATGCCGAGCGGGCCGGCCGCCCGGGACCCGGCCAGGTGGTGGGCCGGGCCTCGCCGGGGTGGGGCCTGGCCGCCCGCGGCGCGCTGGTCGAGGCCGGCGGCCCCGAGCTCGTCCAGGCCGATCTGCTGGACCGGGACCAGGTGTGGGCCGACATCGCCCCGAAGCTCTACGCCCAGGCCGTCGCCAACCAGTGGGACCCGGGCACGGCCGTGGACTGGGCGGCGCCCGTGGCCCACCCTCCCGAGATCGAAGCCGCGGTCGTGCAGGTCATGACCTACCTGGTCGAGAACGAGCAGGCCGCCCTAATGGTGCCGGCCCGCTTCCTGGGCCGGGTGCATCCCCACTTCCGGGAGATCGTGCAGCTGCTGGCCGTCCAGGTGGCCGACGAGGCCCGCCACGTCGAGGTCTTCAGCCGCCGCGCCGGGCTGACGGGACACGAGATGGGCGTGTCGGGGGCAGCGGGCCGGGCGTCGCTGCAGACCCTGCTCGACGAGCCGGACCTGTCGCTGGCCGCCTTCCTGCTCTCGGTGCTGGGCGAGGGCACCTTTCTCAGTCTCCTGTCCTTCCTCGAGCGCTACGCCCCTGACGCCGTCACCCGGCGGATCGCCCATCTGGCCCTGCAGGACGAAGCCCGCCACGTCGCCTTCGGCCAGGCCCACCTCGAGCATCGGGTGGGCGTGGACCCTGGGTTGCCGGGCCGGCTGCGGGCCGCCATCGAGAGACGTCGCGACGCCCTGTCCCACACCGCCGGTCTCGCTCCCGACGTCCACGACGCCCTCGTCGTCCTCGCCGCCGGCCAGTGGTCGCCGGCCGCCATCGCCGACGGCTGGGCTTCGGTGCAGACGCTCCAGGCCGACATGGACGAGGGCCGTCAGCGCCGACTCGTCCGGCTCGGCTTCCCGCCTCTGGAGGCGGCCGAGCTGTCCGCCCTCCACACCCGCAACTTCATGTGATCAGCGGCGGCCGTCGCCACGGACGCGACGATCTGCGCCCCGTCCTCATCCTCCCATAGTGGTGTATGTTCCGGTGTATGCAACGCACCAACATCTACCTGGAGGCGGGGCAGTGCCAGCGGCTCGACCACCTTGCCGCCGAAGAAGGCATCTCACGAGCGGAGTTGATCCGGCGGCTGCTCGACCGCGCATTGGCAGGCGGGCACGACGACCGGCCCGGCGATCTCGATGCCATCGACGCATCGTTTGGCGCGCTCCGAGACCTCGAACCGCTGGCCCGAGGTGCCGATGAAAGATCCCAGCACCTCGACCGCGCGTGGAGCTTCGGCGATTGATCCTGGTCGATTCCGAGGTACTGATCGCCCATCTGCGGGGCCTTCCGGCGGCCCGGACATGGTTGTTGGAGGCTCGCCAGTCGACGGGCCCGCTGGCCGTGAGTGTCGTGTCCCTGGCCGAGATCACCGGCGGCATGCGCACCAGCGAGCGGAGCGCGGTGTGGCGGCTGCTCGGTGTCCTACGCGTCGAAGAGGTCAACGAGCGCATCGCCCGCCGCGCCGGCGAGCTCATGCGTCAGTACCGGAGCTCCCACAGTGCCATCGGCATCGGCGACTATCTGATCGCCGCGACCGCCGACGTTCGGGGCCATGATCTTGCCACCCTCAACGTTCGCCACTTTCCGATGCTCAAGGGGCTAAGAGCCCCGTTCCGCTTGCCGAGGTGACATCGGGCACCGATCAGGCGTCGACCGTCGCTCCCTCGAGACAGGGCACGCACAGTTGCTCCTCACCGAGGCGCCGTATGCGCGTTTCCATGACGCCCTCACCGCAGCGGGCGCAGGGAACGGACGCATGGATACGGGCCCTCTGGGGCGGCTCACCCTTGACATCGGTGACGTCGTAGAGACGCTCCGGGGCGAGGTCCAGGATACGGCGCGACTCGCTCTGGTGGAGGGCGCGGAACTGTGCCGCCTCCTCCTCGGTGGCGCTCCCCGCCCGGACCAGGGCGAACAGCCGTCCGCGCTCGGGATCGCGCTGCCAGGCGTCGGGTCGGCCGGAGACACGGATGGCCTTGCCGTCCGAGCGACGGTAGAAGGTATAGGCGTTCTTGCCCCAGTCCTGATGGATGAGGTTGCCCTTGCCGAAAGTGCACCCGGTCATGAACTGAATGGCGTCGACGCCGCACATGTCGGTCTCGACCACGGCCACCACTTCTTCGTCGGTGGAATGGGGCCCGATTTGGCTCAGGGCGATGGTGGCGGCCTGGATGCCCATGGCCAGGCCGGGGCACATATGGCCGTGGAAGGCGACGATCTGCTCGACCATGGAGTCGTCCACCGCCGTCTGCGGCGCTCTGGGTTGCGGGCCCAGCTCGCTGCACATGCAGCTCGACGTGGATTTCGCTGTCACCATGGCTGCCTCCGTTCGCTGGACGATCGCTCTGTCGGCGGTCAGAGTCTAGAGCACGGTCACACTTCGCCGACGCCCTACGCCAAACTGGGTGACAGGTTCCCCACCATGGCGGTTGGCCCGTCGGCGAGGAGCCCAAGATGCCGGTCAGGCGCCGTCGACCCTCAGGCCGTCGGTGGCTGATCCACTGGCCTGCTCCCGGGGCGGCTGCGTTGGGCTACGCCGCCCAAACCGGACAGCACTGACAATTGGTGCACGGCAGCAGGCGGCCTAGTAGCTTGTCGTCACCTGCGTGGGGCTCGTTTGCAACTCCACCCTGTCTCAGGAGGAAGCCTGTGAAGCGTCTCACACTCCTTGCC
Organism: Acidimicrobiales bacterium; assembly: GCA_038232515.1. GTDB lineage: Bacteria > Actinomycetota > Acidimicrobiia > Acidimicrobiales > JAUJNH01 > JBBSHS01. The sequence goes on along the minus strand of JBBSHS010000066.1, from coordinate 1,528 downwards.
ATCACACTCCTGGCGGCCACGGCTGCCGCCGGAGGATGCAGCTCGCCGTCGGGACACAAGACAACCGACGTGGACTTTGCGCAGGGCATGGTCCTGCAGGACCGCCAAGCCATCGCCCTCGCCGACCTGGCCCTCCAGCAAGCGGCTGCGCCCCAGGTCAAGGAGCTGGCCACCCGGGTCAAGGCCACCCGCGAGCCGGAGATCGTCGATATGAGCGGCTGGTTGAAGACTTGGGGCGAGAAGATCCCGGCTGACGCCACCGATGTCGCGGCCGTGACCAACCGTCAGCCGGGCGGCATTGCGTTGCTTACAGCCGATGACCTGAAGCAGCTCTCCACGGTCAGCGGTCGGGGCTTCGACCAGAACTTCCTGGGGCGGCTCATAAACAACGACCAGGGCTCCGTCGAGCTGGCCCAGAAGGAGCTGGACAACGGCAGGTACGGCCCAGCCAAGACCCTCGCGGCGTCGATCAAGAAAGACCGCAGGTCCGACTCCGACGACCAGCTGAAGCTGCTGAAGACCGTGATCTAGCAGCCCAAGGGCACGGGCAGCCCACGCCCGGTCCTGTCCTTCCCCCGCCGGCTGCGTGAGCGGCAACCGTTGTCTCGCCACCGGCAGGTCACCCGCCGCTCGGCCGGACAGCAGGGCCGAAGCCGAGGGAGGGCATCGCCGCCGTGGCCGCCGGACGGTCAGGCAGGCCGACCGCCCCGCTCAGGCCGGTGCGATCTGAACTCACGGCACCCACGACTCCGACGATCGCCTGGGGCTGGCTGCGCCGGAGGGCACCGGCTACCCGGCTGGCGGTGGCGGCATCGGTGACCACCGCCCCGTAGTGGAAGCGCCGTTGCTCGAGCCAGTCCTCCAGCTTGGCCAGAGCACCGAAGCGTTCGACGCCCGGATGATGCCGCCGCCCGGCCGTCGCCCCCTGGCCGACAGGCACCCATGTGACCCGGGCGCAGGGCCAGCCCTCCTGCACGTCGGCCGCGAAGGCGGCCAGCGCACCGGTGGCGTCGACGACAAGGAGGCGGTCGGGAGCCCACCAGTCGCGGACGACCAGGTCCTTGTGTGGGTCGAAGGGCGGTCGGCGCAGGAGGGGCCGGCCGTGCAGCTGCCAGGCGAAACGGGGCACGAAGATGGGGCGGTTCAGCCCGACCTGGCGAACGCGACTGGCCTGGTCGAAGGCACCGTGGCGGAGGTGCACGACCCTGGAAGCCGGCTCGTAGACGGTCTGCCAGCCGGCGGCCCTCAGGGAGAAGCCAAGGTCGGCGTCCTCGTAGTAACCGAGGCCGTAGACGGGATCGAACCCCCCCACTGCGTCGAACGCCTGCCGGCGGACCAGCAGGGCGGCGGCCGACCCGTAGTCGACGTAGCGGCGGAAGCCGACCTCAGGGTCGTCCGCCGCCAACCGGTCGCCGTAGCCATAGCCACGGCCATCCTCCCCCAGCACGACACCCGCCTCCTGCACCCGCCCGTCCGGTTCCAGGTACATCGGGGCGGCGGCGCCGGCCTGGGAGTCGTCGTCGAGGGC
>JBBSHS010000065.1:0-14989 GCA_038232515.1 Acidimicrobiales bacterium | reverse complement strand
GGTTCTGGGCCAATTGGTGACGAGTCTGTTCGATCTCCTGGCGGATCTGCTGTGCGTTCCTGCTCATTTCGGAGTGTGGCCTCTCTGCCGGTCCGTCGGTCTATCGGGTCTAGCGAACGCCGCGGGCGATGGAGTCGCGAGCGGACTGCACGTCGGCCCGCAGAGTGGCGACGGTCTGATCGGGCACGGCGTTGACGCTAGACATCCTCTTCTTGCCCGCAGATCCGAGGACAGCGGCCATCACCAGGAACACGATGCCTACGACGAGGAAGGCGAAGCCAGTGGGGATGACCTCGGCCAGACCCCATGCTGCAGCCCAGGCCAGCAACATGGTGGCCAGCAACGCGACCACTCCGGCGGCGCCGAGCATGGCGCCGGCCTTGACCGCTCGCGACACCTGCTCGCTGGTCTCCACCTTGGCCAGCTCGACCTCCTGGCGGAACAGCACGCCCAGCTCGCCGGTGACCTCGGAGAGGAGCTCGGAGAGGGGCCGCTCCTCGGTGCTCATCGCCATTCCGGCCCCTCTTCGTCGGTCCCGTCGCCAGCGACGGCCCCCGAGCGGATCAACCGACCGACGCCCAATCCGACGACCACGGCGCCGGCGAGGAACATCCCCGGTCGGCGGCGGGCGAAGTCGGTCACGCCGACGGCGATGCCCTCGAGACCCCGCTCCTCGATCTCCGCTGCGCACATGTCCAACCACTCGGCGGCCTGTTCGGCGTACTCGGCCAGCGGCCCGGCGTCGTCGGGACGCCCGCCGGCCAGAGCGACGGCCTGTGTGCCGATCTGGAAGAGGGCGGCGGCCAGGCGGTCGGTCTGCACGTCGGCTTGGGCCTGGAGCTGGTCGCGGGTCTCGGCCAACAGCTCACGGGCCTGGCCGGCCACCTCATCTTTGACCTGGTCGGCCTGATCGCGCACCGCGCTGGCCAGCTCACGAATGTCCTGGTCGGCGGTCCGGGCGACGACCCTGCTCTGGCCCACCGATGTTCTTTTTACCCGCTTGGCCTGGTCGGCAGTTGTCGAGGCGACGGCCTTGGTCTCCCGTCGGGCCGTCGTGGTCACCGCTGCCGCCCTCGCCGCCGGAGGCGCTGTTCGGCGCGGTCGAGCGGCAACGGGCGGCTTTGTCTTGACAATGGCCTGGTTGGCCATGAGGCGCCTCCTGGGTGTGGTCCGCACGGTTGACAGGCACCTACCCTGGTGCCAAACGGCAAAACGTGGCGAGGTCGGCCGTATCGCGCCTTCGCGAGAGCACCGGTTAGCCTGCCTGCTGCGGGTGCGTGGAGGCTTCGTGGACCTCAAGCCGCCGTTCCCGCCGCTCAGGAGGCGACGTACGACGGTGGCAACCGACAACGACAAGAGCCCGCCAGACCGGGCCCCGGATGCGGGCTCCGGCGGCCCTCTGGTGCCCGGCGGCCCTCTGGTGCCCGGCGGCCCTCTGGTGGAGGTGACCGACCTGAGCGTGTGCTTCGGCGGCGAGGTCGAAGCGCTGCGGGGGGTGAGCTTCTCCCTGGATCGGGGCGAGTCGCTGGCCATCGTGGGGGAGAGCGGTTCGGGCAAGTCCACCCTCGCCTTGTGCCTGGCCGGGCTGGTCCAGCCGCCCGAGGCTCGGGGCAGCGTGCGGGTGGACGGCGTCGAGCTCCTCGGCGCCTCGGAGGAGGCCCTTCGACCCGTGCGCTGGGCGACGGTTGCACTGGCCTTGCAGGGCTCGCCGTTCAACCCGGTGGTGACCGTCGGCGACCAGGTGGCCGAACCGCTGCGGGACCGCCTCGGGATGGGCGCCTCTGAAGCCCGGCGGCGGGCGGCCGAGCTGGCGGCGGAGGTACTGCTCGAGCCTGCCCTGCTGGAGCGCTATGCCCACCAGCTCTCCGGTGGCCAGCGACGGCGAGCCGGCCTGGCCATGGTGCTGGCCCTCGATCCCGCCGTGGTCGTGCTCGACGAGCCGACTGCGGGCCTCGACCCGGCCACCCGTCTCGAGCTGGTGGACCGCATCGGACGGCTGGCCGAAAACAGGGGGTTCGCCCTGGTGGTGATCTCCCACGACCTGCCCGACGCCGCCAGCATGGCCCGCCGCACGATGGTGCTGTACGCCGGAGAGGTCATGGAGGAGGGCGCCACCACGCGGGTCATCACCGAGCCCACCCACCCCTACAGCTGGGCGCTGATCAACGCCTACCCGGTGATGACCACCACCAAGGACCTGCGGCCCATCCGGGGTCGGCCTCCCGATCCTCGGGCCGTCCCGCCGGGCTGTCCGTACAATCCCCGCTGCACCCAGGCCGAGCCCGTGTGCTCCGAGGCCCGCCCTGCGTTGGCCCTTTCGCGTGATCGGCTCGTGCTCTGTCACTTCGGGGGGTTGAAGACCCTCTTGTCGGCCGACGCGGTGACCAAGTCGTTCGGACGGGGCCGGGGGGCGGTGGTGGCGCTCAGCGACGTCTCCATGACCGTCCACGAGGGGGAGTCGGTCGGGATCGTCGGCCCGTCGGGCAGCGGGAAGTCCACCTTGGCCCGGATCCTCGCCGGGCATCTGGCCTCGGACTCGGGTGGGGTGGTCCTCGAGGGCGAGCCCCTTCCCTCCTCGTGGCGCGGGGCCGACCGCCTGCGCCGTCGCCGGATCCAACTCGTCATGCAGGACCCCGCCGACGCACTTTCGCCCCGGCTCAGCGTCGAAGAGCTGGTCCGCGAGCCGCTCGATGTGGTCAAGGCGGGGGACGCCGCGTGCCGGGCCGCCGTTGCCCAGGCGTTGGAAAGTGTGGGGCTCCCGCCATCGGGGTCGTTCCTCCTCGCCCACACCCACGAGCTGTCGGGAGGTCAGCTGCAGCGGATCGCCCTGGCTCGTGCCCTCGTCGCCGAGCCGAAGATCCTCATCGCCGACGAGCCGACCGCCATGCTTGACGCCTCCGAGCAGGCCCGCCTGCTGGTGGTGCTGCGGGAGCGCCAGGTCGAGATGGGCCTCGGACTGGTATTCGTGTCCCATGACCTGGCCTCCGTGCGGAAGGTGACCGATCGGATCGTGGTGCTCGACGGTGGGAGGGTGGTAGAGGAGGGGCCTTCCTCCGTCGTGTCCACCACTCCTCGCAGCCAGACCGCCCGTCTGCTGGTCGAGGCGTCGCCCGCCTTTCGTCCCGCCGACGCCGACGGCCGCTAGATGCAACACGTCGTTAGTGACGTTTCGGCCGTCATCTCGTATGCTGCCGTTGTACCGGGCGTACGTCACGTGCGGCTCTTGCGGGATATGCGCTCCCGCCCCGACCCACACGTTGCCCACGAAAGTCTGTTGTGATGCCCTTGAGAACGTCGGTGGAATGCGCGGCAGGGTTTCGTGCGCTCCGCTTGTCCGCCGCCGAGGCGCGGGCATGACGTGTCAGGCACCTAGGTCCGGAGGATTCGACATGGCGAAATCACGATGTGCTGCGGGCCGGGCCGTGCTGGCGGTGGGGGTCCTCTTGGCGGGCCTGCTGTCCGGCGTCGGCCTGGGCACCGCCGGCGCCCAGACCTCGACCGTCACGGGCAGCGCCTACGGCTACTTCAGCCGGATCAGCCTCTTCGGTGGCCCCCCCGCCGACCGGGGCCCGACGCCCACCGTCGCCCTGCCCGCCGGCGGCTCGGCGATGCCGGTCACCGCCAGTGTCCCCTCGGGCGACGCCCGCTACGGGCCCGGCATCTTCTTCACCTCCGACCAGATCGAGGTCAGCACCCAGGGCACGCCCGGCGGCACGGTGACCAGCTCCACCAAGATCACCAACCTCAACAAGTCGGGGGCCGAGACGCTCACCGCCTCCGGCGCCACCAGCATGTGCTCGGCGTCGAGCAGCGGGGTCAGCGGCTCGGCCACCATCACCGGCGGCCAACTCCAGACCGATGACGGTGACGGGTCCCATCCGGCGGTCGTCATGCCGGTCCCGGCCAACCCGGCGCCGAACACGTCCTTCGACGGGACGCTCCGCTCTGTCGGCGACACGTTCCGGTACATCCTCAACGAGCAGATCAAGAACCCCGACGGGTCGATCACCGTCAACGCCGCCCACCAGATCGCCATCGGCCCCACCGCCAAGGGCGACCTGATCATCGGTCAGGTGGTGTGCGGGGTGACCGGGCCGGCGGCGACGACCACCACCATGGCCGGCGCGACCTCCACCACCATGGCCGGCGCCACCACGACCACCGTGGCGGGGGCGACCACCACGACCACCGTCGCCGCCGGCAGCACGACCACCACCGTGGCCGGCACGCCCACGACGACCACCGGCGGCTCGAGCGGCGCAGGCGGCACAGGCGCGACCACCACCACCGCGCCGGCGACCACCACGCCGGCGACCACCACCACGGTCGCGCCTGCTGGCGGGGCCACCACGGGCGTGGGCGGCGGCGCCTACGGCTACTTCAGCCGGATCAGCCTCTTCGGTGGCGCCTCCGCCGACCGGGGGCCGACGCCCACCGTCGCCCTGCCCGCCGGCGGCTCGGCATCACCGGTCACCGCCAGTGTCCCCTCGGGCGACGCCCGCTACGGGCCCGGCATCTTCTTCACCTCCGGGCCAATCGATGTGAGCACCCAGGGCACGCCCGGCGGCACGGTGACCAGCTCCACCAAGATCACCAACCTCAACACGTCCGGGGCCGAGGTGCTCACCGCCTCCGGCGCCACCAGCACCTGCTCGGCGTCGAGCAGCGGCGTCACCGGCTCGGTCACCATCACCGGCGGCAAGCTGCAGACCGACGACGGGAACCCCAACGTCGACGGTGACGAGACCTATGTCGCCGTCCCGGCCAACCCGGCGCCGAACACGTCCTTCGACGGCAAGCTCCAGAGCGTCGGCGACACCTACAAGTACATCTTCAACGAACAGATGAGGAACGCCGACGGGTCGATCACCGTCAACGCCGCCCACCAGGTCGCCATCGGCCCCACCGCCAAGGGCGACCTGATCATCGGCCAGTCCCGCTGCTCCACGACCGGCCCGGCGCCTTCCTCGACGGGCGGAGGGGCGGCAGGCGGGACCGGCGGGAGTTCCATCAGCAGCGGTGGCGGTGGTGGGGGGCTGGTCAACACCGGCATGGAGGCGGCCCGCATGGTGGCCCTGGCCCTGGGCCTGCTGGCGATCGGATGGAGCGCGACGCGTGTGGCCCCGGGCGTCCAGGTCCGTTGGCGTCGGAGGCGGTCGATGCCCTGGTCCAGGCGCAGCCTCCTGGGTTGAGCGGGGTCGCCCCCGATGGTCCCCGCCCCCGCAGCCGTCGCCGACGCTGAGATCGTCGGGTCGGTGCCGTCGGCGCCGGCACCTCGTCCTCGACGGAGCTGGCGGCGCCCGGCGACGGCGCTGGCGTCATACCTCTTGCTGGTCTTCGCCCTGATCACGCTCAATTTCCTGCTTCCCCGGGCCATGCCCGGCGACCCGATCGACGCCCTCCTCGGCCAGGGCTCGGCCGGCTTCAGCCTGGGCGAGCAAGCCCGCTCCGCCCTGGCTGAGCACTACGGTCTCGATGGCTCTCTGGCCAGCCAGTACCGCCACTACCTCTCGGGCCTGGCCCGGGGCGACCTCGGTCGCTCCATCGTCACCAACACGCCGGTGCGAAGGGAGATCGGCCGGCGCCTGCCGTGGACGGTCCTGCTGACCGGAGCGTCGCTGTTCCTCTCCACCCTGGTCGGCGTGGTGGCGGGCGTGCACTCGGGGTGGCGCCGTGACCGGCCCGCCGACCGGGCGCTCATGACCGGGCTGATCGCCATCTGGCAGTTCCCCTCGTACCTGCTGGCGTCGATCCTGCTCTTCGTGTTTGCGGTCAAGCTCGGCTGGTTCAAGGTGAGCGGGGCCCAGACCGCCTTTTCCGGCTCCTTCAGCCCGGTGCAGCGGGTGCTGGACATCGGCTGGCACCTCGTCCTGCCCCTCGTGGTCCTCACCGCCGGTCTGGCCGCGTGGAACTACCTCCTGATGCGGGCGGGCATGGTCAACGAGCTGGGATCCGACTACCTCTTGCTCGGCCGGGCCAAGGGCCTGCGCCCGCGTCGCTTGAAGTACCACTACGCGGCCCGCAACGCCATGCTGCCGTTGGTCAGCAGCGTCGCCCTCGACGTCGGTTTCGCAGTGACGGCCAACGTGTTCGTGGAGCGGGTTTTCTCCTACCCCGGCCTGGGCGGTCTTCTGTTCGATTCGCTCGGCAAGCGCGACTACCCGACGATCCAGGGCGTCTTCCTCTTCCTGAGCCTGAGCATCGTGACCGTCAACGCCCTGGCCGACGTGCTCTACCGCCGGCTCGACCCGAGAACCACGGCATGAGCACCCAGACGTCGGCCCCGCTCGACCTCCTCCCGCTGGCGACAGGCGCCGACGACGTCCCTCGGGCCAGGCGGGGTCGGCCGGCCCGGTCGCCGCTGCTGTGGATCGGCTTGGTCCTGGTCGGCATCGCCGTGGCCATGGCCGTCTTCGCTCCGCTCCTCACGCCGCACGATCCCACCGCGATCTCGGGCCGGGCACTTGAACAGCCCTCGGCTGGGCACTGGCTGGGCACCGACGTGCCGGGAAGGGACATCTTCGCCCAGCTCGTGTTCGGGGCGCGGGACTCGCTGTTGGCCGGGGTCATCGCCGGATCGTTGGCCATCGTGGGCGGTGTTGTCGTAGGAGTCCTCCCCGCCCTCCTCAGCGGGTTCGCCGACACCGTCTCCAACCGCCTGGTCGTGTTCCTGCTGGCTCTGCCCGGCCTTCCCCTGCTGGTGCTGATCGGCGCTCTGGCCGGGAACCGCCAGGGTGCGCTGATCCTGGTGATCGCCTTTCTCGGCATCGCGCCCAACGCCCGCATCCTGCGCAGCCAGGCCCTCAGCCTGCGCGAGCGTGGCTTCATCGCCGCCGCCCGGGGCTTCGGGGGTGGTCCGCTCTTCGTGCTGCGTCGCCATCTCGTGCCTGGTCTGGGCCCATTGGTCCTCGTCAGCTTCGTGAACTGGGTCAGTGTGGCCATCGGGCTCGAAGCCGGTCTCGCCTTCATAGGCCTCGGCGATCCCAGCGGGATCAGTTGGGGCCTCACGATCAATCGCGCCCTGGCCCAGCCGGCCATCTACTTCAGCCCCATGTGGACCTGGTGGGTGCTGCCCGCCGGGCTGGCCATCACGGTAACCCTCCTGGGGTTCACCTTCGTGGGCGTCGCCCTCGAACCGTTGTTGAACCCACGCTCGCGGCGGTCCTCGTGAGCCGCAGCGACATCGGCCTGCAGCTCATGATGGACCGCCGGCGCTTCCTTGCCGCCTCTCTGGGCGGGGTGGGCGCCCTCGCCCTCGCCTCCTGCACCGGCGGCTCGAACTCCGCCCAGGGGGGTCGTCCCACCGTACGCCTGGCCCAGGGAGCCACCGGCTTCCCGACGCCCTTCGCCTCCAACGCCGACATCGGCTACAACCAGATGAGCCTTCTCTACGACACCCTGTTGTGGAAGGACGGCAGTGGGAAGCTCCTGCCCTGGCTGGCCCAGAGCGTAAAGAGCTCCGCCGACCACCTCACCTACACCTTCGAGTTGCGTGACAACCTGAAGTGGAGCGACGGCCAACCGCTCACCGCCGACGACGTGGCGTTCACCTTCGACTACTACGCCGCCCAGGGGACGCTGGCGCCGCCGGTGATCATCCAGCCGCCCCAGGGCATCGCCAAGGTGCGGGCGGTGGACGCCCGGACCGTGGAGATCGTCCAGAGCAGTCCGTACGTCACCTTCAGTGAGCAGGTGGCCGGCGCGCTGCCCATCATTCCCAAGCACGTGTGGTCGTCGATCACCGATCCGACCTCACCCGACGACCTCAAGATCCTCGTCGGGTCGGGGCCCTACCGGCTGGCGGAGTACAACGGTGACGGTGGCGCCATGCTGTACACGGCGCGCGACGACTACTTCCTCGGCGCCCCCTACGTGAAGCGCATCGAGGAGCGGGCCATCGAGGATCCGATCGCCGGCCTGGCCGCCGGCGACACCGACGTCGCACGGGGCCTGGGCCTGCGGGCCGATACCCTGGCGCCGTTCCAGAACGACACCTTCGGCATGGTCTCCGAGCAGGGTTCGACCACGTCACCCCTCTACTGGAACCTCGGCAAAGAGGGCCCCCTGGCCGACGTGAGGTTCCGCCGCGCCTGCGCCATGGCCATCGACCGCCGGGACCTCGTGAACCGCCTCGCCGCCGGACGGGGCTTGCCCGGCAACCCGGGGTTCCTCAGTCCGGCCAACCCGTTCTTCGCCCCCGTGGCTCAATACGAATTCGACGTCGCCGGCGCTAATGCGGTCCTGGACGGGGCCGGCTACCGGCTCGGCGCCGGGGGTGTCCGGCGGGCGCCCGGCGGGGCCGCCCTCAGCTTCGAGCTCCTCATCAACAACGCCGAGGCGCCGCTCTCAGAGATCCTGGTCGCCTCGCTGCGGCGGATCGGCGTCGAGCTTCGGCCCAAGCCGGTCGAGATCGGGCCCCAGCTGTTCGGCAACAAGCTGATCGGCGCCTACGACATGGCCGTGCTGTTCTTCCCGGGCCCCGGCCCCGGCGGGCCCAACGCGGATCCCGACGTGCTGCGCCTGTTGTTCTCCTCGAAGGTGGCGCCCTCGCTCCAGGCCGCCAGCTTCTACGCCAACCCCGCCTTCGACGATCTGGCCGACAAGCAGCGTGTCACCTTCGACGAGACGGCTCGCCAGGCCATGGTCGCCCAGATGCAGAAGTTCCTGGCCGACGACCTCCCGGTGCTCCCGTTGTTCTACCCGGAGACGACGCAGCTGTTCCGGAAGAGCGTCCTCGACCAGTGGTACTTCACCCCCGGTCAGTTCCCATCGCTACAGGACAATAAGCAGCTCTTCGTGACCGGGTTGAAGACCGGCAACAAGATCCGCCCGATCACGTAGTCGTGGGCAACGCTTCCCGTTCGATGCCGCCCCGGTCCGCTTCCGGGGCCGATGCTGAAAGGTGATCACCATGCGAGGACGTCGCGGCGTCATGTTCCTGATCGTCCCTGCGCTCCTGGTCGCTGCCTGTGGAGGCAGCGGGGGCAAGAGCGCCGGGGGCAGGACGGTGCCGCCCCCGGGGCAGCCAACCTCCACTGCGTCGCCGAAGCCTGACTCACCGATGAGCGTGAAGGCGAAGGCGGCGGTCTTCCAGGCCACCGACTTCCCGCCCGGGTTCGAGGCGCAACCCGAGGAGCCGGGCCAGGGGCTGGCCCTCGAGACCCTGTGGAGCGAGCTCACCCGTTGCCTGGGCGTGGACAGCGGCGCCGACCGCTCCGGCATCGCCACGTCCCCGACCTTCAAGCAGGGGCTGGCCACCCAGGGGCGCTCGACGGTGGAGTACGCCTCCGATGCTTCCTCGGCCACGCTCACCGCCGCCCTGACCGGGCCGAAGTCCCAGGGATGCCTCATGACCGTCTTCGCCGCCGACCTCGACCGCAGCAAGCCCGATGGCGGCAAGCCCGGCGCCGTGAAGGTGACGCCCCGCGACGTGGCGCCGATCGGTCAGAAGGTGCTGGCCTGGCGGATCAACGCGTCAGTCAACCTGGACGAGCTGGTGGTCCCGCTCTTTCAGGACCTCCTGGTCGTCTTCAAGGGCGGCGCCGTGATCCGGACGTTCTTCCTGAGCCCCGGCAACGAGTTCCCCCAGACCCTGGAGCGATCGCTGGTGGAGAAAGTGGTGGGGCGGGCCTGATCACCGGCCCGGCCGGGCCGGGCCCGTCAGCCGGTTGGGGCCTTCTTGGCCGAGATGCAGGGCTGGTTGACCTTGGCGAAGTCGTTCGCCGTCCATTTGTTGCTGCCGCACGCCGGCGTGTTGCCGTCGAAACCGTCGAACTGGCCGTTCCCGCGCCCGCTATTGCCGCTGAGCTTGTGCTCGGTCGGCCCCGGGGTGGCGCTCCCGGCCGCGTCGATGGCGACGCCGTGGGTTTTGTTGTCGTTGGTCACGTTCTCGGTGACCGTGGTCTTGGTGGGCGCCACCGGTTGGGCCACGGCGAAGAGCCGGATGCCGCTCCCGGCGCCGCTGGTGCCGTTGCCGTGGCTCATGTTCTTGGAGATGTCGTTGCCTTCGTTGCCCGGCGTGCCTGCGCACCCGCCCTGGGGATCGGCGCAGGTGGCCAGGACGACGATGCCGTCCGCCCCGCTGTTGGTGACGGTGTTGCCGGCGACCATGTTGTTGTTGGCGGCCGGCCCCTCGATGCGGATGCCCATGTCCTGGCGCCCGGCCGCGGGGTCACCCGGCAGCATGTTGTTGTCGCTCACGACGTTGTCGTGGATGTGATTGTCGGTGCAGGCGCCGACGAGTGAGATCCCGCTGAATGGGCCGTTACGCCGGACGGTGTTGGCCAGGATGCGGTTGCCGGACGAGGCGCTGATGGTGATGCCGTCGCCGAAGTCACCGTCGGGCTCCCCGACGTTGTCCTGCACCGTCAGGTTCTGGACCAGGTTGTCGGCGCCGCCGGCGATGGCCACCCCGGCCCCGAAGTGCTGGACGGTGCCCTTGCGCACCGTGACACCCTTGACGTTGCGCAACAGGATGCCAGGCACGGCGGTGCTGGCCGCCCCGTGGCCCGACACGGTGAAGCCACCGAGGTCGAGGACGACGTTGTCGGCGGTGACGATGAGCGCAGGGCCGTCGGTGCACATCAGATCCCCGGTGAGGGTGGTGTTGGTGGTGATCTCCTGCCCGCACCCCAGGGTGGCGGCCTCACGGATGGGGCCCTTGTAATCGCCGTTCAGCAGCTTCTGAAGCACGGCTCGCGCGTCTGACTTGGCCTTGTAGCCAGGGGGGCCATTGTCGATGGCCACCACCTTGCCGTTGGACGCCTTGACCCGGAAGGCCCACAGGCCGTCGGTTCCCTTGTAGAGCTCGCCGCTTCCAGGCATCCGCCACTCCTTCTGTCGAGTGCTGTTCACCCGAAGCTAGCGCGACTACGCGGGTGGCCGCTCGATCCGCTCCCGAGTGTCGGGCACCGCATAGGTTTGCTCGGGCGCCAACACCCAGTCGGGGAGCGTGTCGACGAGCTGGCGCAGCGGCTCAGCATGGGACTCGACCAGCAGCATCCGCGCCGAGGAGTCCACCACGACAGCGTCGGCCAGATCCTGTACCTGGGCAACATCGCTATCGGGCGTCGCCCCTTCGCCGCGGTAGCGCAGAATGAACCTGGCCTTGGCCATGCCGAACGTTACCCCGGCTGGGGAAGTCCGTGGCCCTCGAAGGTGGGGCCGAAACCGAGCGGGGTGGCCGAGGCCAGCACGGCCTTGACCATGGCCTCGGACCGTCTCGCGTCACGCTTCATCTTGATCACCTTGGAGCCGGCGATGGCCCGGGCGGCGGCGCCGGTCGCCGCCGGGCAGGCCATCGAAGTACCGCTGATCTCGGCGTAGCTCCCGGGAACGGTGGACATGATGCCCACCCCCGGACCGGTGAGGTCCATCTGGGGGCCCACGTTGGAGAAGGCGGCGACGAAGTTGGCCTTGTCGGTGCCGTAGGGCGCAGCGACCTCGTCGGCGGATGCGGCGCTGGACGGGAACGTGCCCTTGCGCCCGGTGGCCGACACCGCGAGGGCGGTGTCCTCGAAAGCGGGGAAGCTGATGGGGGCCCGGTCGCCGTTGCCGGCGGCGATGATGCACAGGCTGCCGGCGGCTCGGGCATCGTCGATGGCGGCCTTGAGGACGGGATCCGACGGCCCCCCGCCCAGGCTCATGTTCAGAAGGTCGCACTTGTCGGCCACCGCCTTGTCGATGGCCTTGGCGATGGCGAAGCTCGAGGCGCTGCCCTGGTCCTTTCCGAAAACCCGGTAGGCCATGAGCTTGACGCCCGGCGCCACCCCGCGCAGGCCGGTGGGCGGCCGCCCGCGAGCGGCGATGATGCCGGCCACATGGGTCCCGTGCGACTTGCCGTTGTCGCCGAAGTCCTTGGGGTTCTCGCCCACCACCGTGTTGGCGCCGCCGGCGATCACCAAATCGGGGTGGGCGGCGACGCCGGTGTCGATGACGCCGACGGTGACGCCGGTGCCGACAGCGTCCTCGGCGTTGCCGTAGAAGTGACGCAACCCGTCGGTGTAGCCGAGGTCGAGTGGGGTGAGGACGACCTTGACGCCGGTCTTGACCGCCAGCTTCTTCTTGATGATGCTCCAGTGGGCGTCGAGCGGGTAGACGTAGAGACGGTCGAGGGTGACGCTCGACCCGCCCAGGACCAGACTGACCTTGCCGTTGCTGTCGGTGACCCCCTGGGCCCCGCTCTTGGCCTTGTAGTCCACGAAGGCGACGACGAAGGCGTTCGCCACCGGCGCCGCGCCGTTCTTGGACACCACCTGCAACGTGATGGCACTTGCGACCGCCGTCTTGGTGCCCGTGGGCGCAAAGCCGCTTTCGATCTGCTCGGGGGCGACGACCGCCGGCGTGTAGTACACGACGGGGACGAGGCGCAGGTCGGGCCGCTGGGCCCGCACCATCAGGGCCGACTCGGCCGACATCTCCACCAGCTTGGCGCCGTCGGGCCCCAGTGAGTCGACCACCCGCATCGGGACCTCCCCCCGATCCGTGTTCAGGGCGTGGGTGCCCGGCTCCCCGGCCCGGCGGAGGAAGTCCTGGGCCTCAGGGCTCGTCGTGGCCGCCCGGGCCCGCAATCCGTGCGGGGGGAGGAGAACGTATTCCCCCGACTCAGTCTTTTTCGCCATATGTCCGGCCCTTTCCGCGAGTGGTGATCAGAATCTCGCGCACCGGGACGGCGAGCGCCAGAAAATGCGACTGCCCGTCAGTTCGAGACTGACGGGCGGTCGGGAAGCGATTACTGCGAACTGACGCTACGGGCGACTACTGACACCCGAATGTTACGAGCAACGGGGCGATGAACGGCCTCAGGAACTCGATGCTGTTGAGCTGCTGCAGGATCGGGCACACGATGCTGGAGATGGAGAACGGTGGGGCCACCGTCGTGGTGGTCGTCGTCCCCGGCGTGGTGGTCGACGTGCTGGTGGTGGACGTGGGCGCCACGGTCGTGCTCGTCGTCCCCGGCGTGGTGGTCGACGTGCTGGTGGTGGACGTGGGCGCCATGGTCGTGCTCGTCGTCCCCGGCGTGGTGGTCGACGTGCTGGTGGTCGTCGTAGGAGCCACCGTCGTACTGGTGGTCGTGGTGGACGGGCGGGTAGTGCTCGTCGTCGTGGTGGCAACCGTCCCGGTCACGCCGCAGGTGACCTGACCGATGTAGAGGTCGCCCTTGGCGGTTGGTCCGCGGAGGATCTCATGGACGGCGGTCACCGTGATCGACCCGTCCGGGTTCACGGTCTGCTCGTTGAAAATATAGGTATAGGTCTCGGTGTCGGACGGGGAGAGCACGAAGCTGCCGTTGATGGCGGTGTTAGGCGCCGGGTTGGTCGGCACGTCGACCGTGGTCGTCGGAACCTGGTTGGCGTCGGTGGCGGTGACGAGCCGGCCGCCGGTCACGGTCGTGGACCCGCTCACCGTGGCGCCGGCGGTACAGGTGCTGGAGACTTGCGTAGCGGTGAACTGCTCACCATGGGCGTCGGTGATGTTGTTGATCGTGGCCGTACTCGTCACCGATCCGCTCGGGCCGGTCGTGCCCTGGGTGCTGACGGTCTCCGTGCCCGATTCGAAGAAGGTCGCCGGCCCGCTGGCTACGACTTCCGACGGCGCGGTAGCCGTCACCGGGTTGGCCGATCCTCCCGGCGGCAGAGTGACCGAGGGGACGGGGCCAAACGCGGGTTGCACTCCACCGAACAGGGTGAGGTTCTGGATCGACACGCCGAAGGCGCTGCCCTTGACAGCCGTGATGTCGGCGCTGGACGGGCCGGCGGCGGCGATCAACCCTGCACTCAGGGGCATCAGGACGGCCACAGTCAGGGCCAGCCTCCGGGTATGCGTACGTCTCACCATGTGGTCACTCCTCGCATCCCGCGCTGGTGCGCTCTCGCCGTTCTGAATGGAGTCTTCCACATAGCGCGGGTTCGAAACAATGGTCCGGGGGGGTCAGGCCGGCAGGCCCCGGAAGAAGTTGGTGGGGAACTTCTCGGTGATGACGAGGATGGGTTGCCGGCGGGCGAGGATGCGGTAGGTCCGGAACAGCAGCTCGGCGGCCGGGTCGATGCCGAAGTGGGTGCCGCACGGGCCGGCCGGCTCCCGGTCGACGGTCAGCACCTCGCGAAAGGTCTCGATCCGGTTCTCGGCCAGGAGCACCCCGATTGGCTTTTCCGTTCCGACCAGCCCGTCGAGGAAGGCGGGATCGACCCGGGCGAGCGCCACGGTGGCCTCGGCGTACAGCAGGGGCCGGCGGGTGCGCCAGCCCCGGAGGACCACCCGCCGCCGCAACACCTCGTCCTCGGGGGACAGCTGCAGATCGACATCGCCGTCGTTCGACCCGTCGACCCCCTGGTGGAGCTTGACGACCTCGATGGGCTCGTCGGCGTAGGCCTCGAGGATGTGCGTGACGGTGCCGTCGGCGCCCATCAGCATCCGCTGGAAGCGGGTCAGGGGCACGATGTCGGCTATCACCGAACTGAGCATAGGAGGGCCGACCCGGCACCGGCTCGGCCGGCGCCGCTCACCGCCCGTGCGGGACGGCGCATCCCGACATAGAGTCCGGACATGGACCCCGGCGAGGTCGGAGCCGCGCCGGGGCGGATCACGCCGGACCTTTCCGAGCCGTCCACCAGCCACGGTGGAAGCCCGCCACGGGGCCTGGCGGGCGTTCCCAGGTCGAGCGTCGACCGGGGCCGCTACGGCCGGATGTTCCGCCATCTTCCCGCCTTCGCCCCCGACGACGACGTACTCAGGAAGCTGGCCGACTCGATGGGCCCGTTCCCGCAGCCAGCGCCGCCGCCGTCGGCCCCGATGCCCACCGAGTCCCCGATCCCGGCCGTGCAGCCGGGCGACAACCCCGACATCCCGACCGGGTACACCTACGTCGGCCAGTTCGTCGACCACGACATCACCTTCGACCCCACCTCGGTCCTCGAGCGGCGCAACGACCCCGACGCGGTGGTGAACTTCCGGACCCCACGGTTCGACCTCGACCTCATCTACGGCTCGG
>JBBSHS010000064.1:0-15478 GCA_038232515.1 Acidimicrobiales bacterium | reverse complement strand
GGACGACGATGTCAAGGGCATCGACATCCTGCGGGCCATCCGAAGCTTCGACCCGTGCATGCCCTGCACCACCCACATGGACACCGGCAAGGGTGTCATCACCCGTGAGGTCAACTCCTGCAGCTGCACCCTGGAGTGACCTCCCTGCCTTCAGGAGGCGTACCGGCCGGTTGCGGCGACATGAGCATGGACGCCAGTGAGCTGGCGTACCGTGCCTGCGCCCTGGCTCAGGCTCATCCCCTCAGTCCGGAGGCAAAGAGGTTCGTCGACCGTGCCGTGGTGGACGAGCGGGCCCGTCGACCGGCGACCGGGATCGCCGTGTGGGCGCGGGCTGCGCTTACCCGGGGCTATTGCCTGCGGCGTGTCGAAGAGCAACAGGCCGGTTACCTCGTGGGGGTGTCCCCGGTGGTGGAAGCGCATGACCTTCTGGCCGATCAAACCGTCGCCATCACCGCCGACCTGTTCGGCGGTGATGCCGCGCCTTACATGTTGGGCGATCCCGGCGTGACCTTCCTCGCTCTCGACCTCCTCGTTGCCTGGCAGGTCGAACGTCGCCTCGGCCACGGACGGGACCCGGTCGACCGCCTGGCATGGGCGGAGATGCAGGAGTACATCATCGCATGGGCGGTGAAGGGGTACGCGCTGCGAGTGGCGGAAGGGCGACAGCGGGCGGCGGCATGATCGTCGGCCGGTCCAACGGAAGGAGCTGAGCCCCTCCTTCCGGAGCCTCTGTCAGACCAACGTCCCGCGGCCGGCGGTTCGAGAGGCACAACGAACAAAACAGGAGGAAGTTGATATGGGAACCGAAGAGCACGAAGGGCCGACGGACGACGAGGAGACCATGCAGGCGAGCGTCACGATGAGCGGAGGGATGCCAACGGGTTCGGACGCCAAGTGGACGACACCGATGCCCAATGCCGATGCCACCCATCCGGAGTCGATGCCGGAGAACCTCAAGGACTACGCCGACGCAGCCGGAGGCACACGCCCGGCGCCCGCGAATAGCTCCGGTCTCCAAATGTAAGGTGACCGGGAGCCGAGGCTGGCGGACATGTCCGTCGCCAGCCACCGCCCGAACGGACATGGGGCGGGGGCGGCCTCCCGCCCTCGCCCCATCGATCGGTCAGGGGATCGTTGCCCAGAGGCGACGACTCATGAGCCTGCGTTTCCCTGGTCCTGCTGCAGACTGTCCCCGGCGCCTGTCTGCTCCGCACCGCCGGGATGCGTGGTCTCGATCGTCTCCTTGCCGCCGCGAGTCACCCGCTGGGCGGCCGAGTCACCCTCGGCACGGACATCACGGTCGTCCCTGGGCTGATGCTGAGCGGGAGGATCGGACTCGATCTCGTCCAGTGCCTGGCGCAATTCCGGCGGCTGGTCCGGTACCTCTGCGGCCGTCTTGACACCCTCGTCGTCTGACATTGCTGCTCCTTCCATTTGCCCCGCAGATGCGGTCACTCCTGACTGTGGTACCCGCCCGTCGGGCCCGCCAACCCGGCCGACAGCAGGGCCGGCACGCCCATCCGGCACCATGAATGTGGTGCGGAGCGGAGCGCGCCGCTGGGACGTCGCCCCCAAGAGTCTGGCGGTGGCGGTGGACGTCGGCGAGTCGATCGGGGCCCTGGCCTCTACATCGGGGACCCGGCTGCCTCCCAGGCGGCCCGGGCTTCGCCCGATACCCGGCCCCGGTTGGTGACCCCTTTGCCGTTGCTGCTCTTCCAGCCATTGGACTGTGCCCAAGCGCGTATGGCCTGCAACTCGGCCTTGGAGTTGGGCGAGCTTCTGGGTGCCGCCCGCCTGCTGCGTAGAGGCCTGGCCCCTGCCACCCGCTCGTAGGTGCGGAGGTTGGCCTGGACGGCTGCGCTCAGGTCTTCGTCGAGGTCGAGGTATTTGTTGCCGATCGCCAATCTGAGGTCGTCGTACAACGTCTTGCCGTCTCGCAGTACCAATGTGGTGGTGTGGTCCTCCACCCACTTCATCAGCTCGTCGGCGGCCTTGGCCGGTTTGCTGTCCATGGCCTCACCGGCGTTGGCAAGAAGGCTCGGCACCAACTTCAAGGTCGTCCGCACCTGATCGAAGGTCGAGGCGTTCTGAGCGGCGTTGAGGATGTTCACAAGTTGGTCGTTGTCGGCGTTTACCTGTTCGACAGGTGACGGCGTGGCCTTGCTGGGCATGGGTGCTCCTTGCACTGGGTAGTTAGGCGGAATGTAGCACTAAGCCGCGGGCACAGCGTGCACCATGCTCATCAAGTCGGGATCGTCATGACTGATCGGGAGTGATGCCCAGCTTGTCAGTGAGGCACCGAATAGGTGCTTCGATCTGCGTTCGGTTCACTCGGCACGGCTACTTCATGTTGACCGGGGCGTCTTGTCAGCGGCATGGCGTTCGATAGCCCCCGAGCGTGGGTCGGTGGTCGGCTCACGTGCAGGGCCCATGCCGTCGCTTTCTTCGCCTACGGCCACACAGTGGTGCTCGGCCCTCTTTTCGACGAACTGCCCGCAGCCCTCGCACACCCGCTCGAGCCAACAGGCCGGGTCGCCTCCCAGATCTGCCACGCCCAAGTTGCGGTACTCACCCGAACCGCCAGTCAGGTCCGTAGAACCCAAAGAGAGGGCCGATGATCGTCAGGAGGACCCATGTCCGAACCCCACCCGTCTCCCGCTTCGCTCCCGCAGGCGATCGAGGGGACGAGTGAGTCAGACGGGGGGCCGCACCGAGCGACCGCGCCCAAGGGGGGCGACGATGCCGCCGTTCCCACGGCGGCCGAGCCGCTCAGCCTCTACCGTGCGCTCGAGGCCAGTGACCGCTTCCATCGTGACTCCCGCGTCGGCGGGATTTTCCACCACGGAAAGATATCTTTCCGCGACCGGTCACCTACCGACAGCCTCCACGTCATCCTCGACGGTGACCGCGTGTCCGTCCACATCGACGACGTTTCACCATTGCGGTGCCGGCCGGACGGCTCATTCCGCTACTCGTGGTCGCGGGTGTTGGCCCATAACGTGGCCGGCAGCGTGGCCGACCTCGGCCGCCGTCTGAAGGGCATGCAAGGCCACCAGCGCTGCAACCTCAAATGTCAGGCGGTTTGGGTCGACGACAAGCTGGCCGACAATGTGGTGCCTGCCCTGCTGGACGAGCTTCGGTTGGACGCCGCCCGTCCGAAGGAGCCGATCCGCCCGGGCCCCTTGCGGGTTCCCTTCGGGCTCATAGACGAGGCCATCCTCCTCCTCGATACCGACGCCGCGCCGTGGAGTATCCAGCTGGAGATCCGCGTGGCGGGCGCCCTGGACGAGGCCCGTCTGCGCCAGGCACTCACCCGGGCCATGGCATTGCACCCGATGGCCCGAGCCCGCAAGGAGGCCTCGCCGCGCTTCCGGCAACACGACCACTGGGTGATCCCGGCCGTGGCCGACGTCGACCCTCTGCGCGTCGTCGACTGCGTCAACGACGACGACCTGACCGCCGCCCGGGCGGAACTGCAGAGCGTCGGTGTCCCGCTGGCCGAGTCACCGCCGTTCCGGGCCCGCCTGGCCCGGCACCCCGACGGCGATGTGCTGATGCTGAGCGTCAACCATGCCGCCATGGACGCCTTCGCCGCCCTGCGGGTACTGCAGTCGGTGGCCAGGGCCTACACCGGCACCCCCGACCCGCCGTCCACTCTGGACCCGATCGAGGCGAGGGGGCTGCCGGTGCGGTTGGCGTCAGCCGCCGACGTCACCACCCGGTTGCGCCGCTACCTCGCATTGGTCGAGAAGCTCCGGGACCTCGTCGTGCCCCCCGCCCGTCTGGCCGCTGACGGCGCCAGCCAAGAGGCGGGCTACGGCTTCCACCACGTGGCGCTGACAGTCGCCGAGACGGAGGCGCTGGTCAGGCTCGGCCACGATGGAACAACTGACGACGTCCTGCTGGCGGCGCTTCACCTGGCCATCGCCGGATGGAACGCGGAACACGGCAAGCGCTGCGGCCGCATCGGCGTGCTGGTGCCCGCCAACCTACGCCCCGACCAGTGGGCCGGCGACGTGGTCGGCAACTTCTCCCTGCCGGCCCGGACGTCGACCACTGCTGCCAGCCGGCGCACCCCGCGTTCGGCGTTGTCCTCGCTGACCGCCCAGACCCGTGGCCAGAACAGGACGGGCGCGGGCATGGCCGTCCTCGAGGTCCTGGGTCGCTCAGACGCGCTGCCGGTGTGGGCCAAGCGGGTGATGGTGATGCTCCTGCCCCTGACCGACTACCGCCTCGTGGACAGCGCCCTGTTGTCCGACCTCGGTCAGCTGAGCGACCCGCCCGACTTCGGCGCCGAAGCCGGCGGTACCGTCGAGATGTGGTTCTCACCCCCGGCGCGAATGCCTACGGGCTTGGCCATCGGCACCGTGACCGCGTCGGGGCGGCTGCACCTTGCTGTGCGCTACCGCCGCCGGCTCTTCGATGCCCCCGCCGCCGGCCGCTTCGCCGATCGCTATCTCTCCGAGCTCGACCAGGTGATAGCCACCCTCAAGGCGTCCCAGCCGACGCCCCAGTGAGCTCCGTGGTCGGCAGCAGAGGTCAATGCGCTCGTGCCCTCGGCAGGACTCGAACCTGCGCACACGGCTCCGGAGGCCGATGCTCTATCCGCTGAGCTACGAGGGCTGAGCCCGGGAGCGTACCGCTTGGCGCCCGGGACCGGCGCTGGGCCACGATCACCGGGACATGGCTGATCCCGCCCTGGAGCTCGAACGGCGTGTCGCCGCCTCCATCGCCGCTGCTCTTCCCGCCCACACCGGGGCCGATGCCGTGATCAGGCCGGCCGGAAATCCACGCTTTGGCGACTACCAGTCCAACGCGGCCATGGCGCTGGGCCAGGCCACCGGCCGACATCCTCGCGAGGTGGCGGCCGCCATCGTCGAGCACCTCGATCTGCAGGGCGTCGCCCATCCGGCCGAAGTGGCCGGTCCCGGTTTCGTCAACCTGCGGCTGACGGACGACTGGTTGTCGGCGGAGGCCACAAGGCTGCTGGACGACGACCGGGTGGGAGTGGCCCCCGCTGCGGTCCCCGTGAGGGTGGTGGTCGACTATTCGTCGCCCAACGTGGCCAAGGAGATGCACGTGGGCCACCTCC
Source organism: Acidimicrobiales bacterium (assembly GCA_038232515.1). Lineage (GTDB taxonomy): Bacteria > Actinomycetota > Acidimicrobiia > Acidimicrobiales > JAUJNH01 > JBBSHS01. The sequence goes on along the minus strand of JBBSHS010000064.1, from coordinate 10,386 downwards.
GCAGCACGGTGATCGGTGACGCCATCTGCCGACTTCTGGGCTTTCTGGGCCACGACGTCGTCCGACAGAACCATGTGGGCGACTGGGGGACCCAGTTCGGCATGCTCATCGAGCACCTCCTGGACGTGGGCGTGGCCGACAACCTGTCCGTCAGCGACCTCAACGCCTTCTACCGACAGGCTCGGGAGAAGTTCGACGCCGATGCTGCTTTTGCCGAGCGGGCCCGGCAACGGGTGTTGCTGCTGCAGTCCGCCGACCCGGCGACGATGCATCTGTGGCGGCTCTTCATGGAGGAGTCGGTCCGTCACATGGACATGGTGTACCGGCGTCTTGGAGTGCTCCTGACCGATGCCGACCTGGCCGGCGAGAGCATGTACAACGACGACCTGGGCCCGACCTGCCAGGAGCTGGTGGACCTCGGGATCGCCACCGTGAGCGACGGGGCGCTGTGTGTCTTCCCACCTGGCTTCACCGGCCGCGACGGCGGCCCGATGCCCGTCATGCTGCGCAAGTCGGACGGCGGCTACGGCTACGACGCCACCGATGTGGCCGCGCTGCGCCGCCGGGTGGAGGTCCTCGGCGGACGACTGGTCGTCTACGTCGTCGGGTCCCCGCAGGGCCAGCACCTGGCCATGCTGTTCGCCGTGGGCGAGATGGCCGGATGGCTGGGCCCTGACCGCGCCCATGCCGTCCACGCCTGGTTCGGTTCCGTCCTCGGCCCCGACGGCCGCGTGCTGCGGACGAGGAGCGGAGAACCACCCAGGCTCGTCGACCTCCTGGACGAGGCTGTCATCCGGGCCCGCGCCATTGTGGCGTCGTCGTCCCGCCATCTGTCGGAGCAGGAGCAGGCCGACGTGGCCGAAGCGGTCGGGATCGGTGGAATCAAGTACGCCGACCTCTCCGTCGACCGGATCAAGGACTACGTGTTCGATTTCGATCGTATGCTGGCCGTGGACGGCAACACCGCCGCCTATCTGCAGTACGCCACGGCCCGGTGCCGGTCAATTCTGCGCAAGGCGGCGGAGGCCCCCGGTCCGGCGATCGTGGTCAGCGAACCGGCGGAGAGAGCGCTGGTGCTGAAGCTCTTGCAGCTCGATGGCGCCGTCCGGGCGGCGGCCGAGCATCTGCAGCCTCACCGGTTGTGCACGCACCTGTTCGATCTGGCCAAGGCGTTCACGTCGTTCTTCGACGCCTGCCCGGTGCTGAAAGCCCCGACCGCCCGACAACGACTCTCCCGTCTGGCCCTGGTGGACCTGACGTCACGGGCGCTCGTCCTCGGCCTCGACCTGATCGGCATCGCCGCCCCCGAGCGCATGTGACGTCGACTCCGAGATTGGGTCCAGCCGTGGCCTTCATGACCGGGCGGCGGCGCTGAAGGCCACGGGACGACCCAATCTCGCGAGCGCGCCCTCTGACGGGCCAGCGCCGCGCACGTACCATGACGCGAATGGCCGTCGACCCGACCATCCTCGTGGTGGACGACGACCCGGTGATCGTCAAGCTTCTCAGGGTCAACTTCGAGATGGAGGGGTACCGCGTGATGACGGCGGGCAACGGTGAGGAAGGGCTGGAAGCGGCTCGGTCGCACCGGCCCGATGCCATTGTCAGCGACGTGATGATGCCCACGATGGACGGCATCGCATTCGCCAGGGAATTGAAGGCCGACCCCGATCTGCAGCCCATACCGCTGGTGCTGCTTTCGGCCAAAGCGCAGTCCAGCGACGTGCAGACCGGCCTGGACGTGGCCGACGACTACGTCACCAAGCCGTTCGACCCGCTAGAGCTCCTGGAGCGGGTCGCCGTTCTCCTCGGCTCCGCCCGGCTCTGATGGCGGCCGGTCCCCTCCGGCTGGGACTGTTGCCGGACACTTCGCAGGTGAGCTCCGAGGGCCGGCTCTCGATCGGGGGCTGTGATCTGCTCGACCTTGCCGCCGACCACGGCACGCCGCTGTTCGTCTACGACGAAGCCCATCTGCGGTCCCGGTGCCGCCAAGCGGTGGCGGCCTGGGGTGGCGGCGTGGCTTATGCCGCCAAGGCCTTTTTGTGCCGGGCCATGGCCGCGTTGGCCACGGCCGAGGGCATGTGCATCGACGTGGCCTCGAGGGGCGAGATGCACGTAGCCCTGGCCGGTGGTGTGGATCCGTCCGGCCTGGTGGTGCACGGCAACAACAAGTCCGAGGATGAGCTGCGGGCCGCCCTGCGGGCGGGGGTGGGCCGTCTGGTCGTGGACAGCTTCGACGAGGCTGACCGGCTGCGACGGCTCGGGCCCGAGATGGGCGTGCGGCCCAAGGTCCTCGCCCGGATCACGCCCGGGGTCGAAGCCCACACCCACGAATACGTGAGCACAGGCCAGGACGACTCCAAGTTCGGCTTCACACTGTCGACCGGTGCGGCCGCCGAGGCGGTCGAGCGACTGCGCAGGCCCGACAGCGGCGTCGAGCTGGTGGGGGTACACGCCCACATCGGCTCCAACGTCTTCCTGCTGTCGTCCTTCGAAAAGGCGGCTGAGGTCCTCGCCGACTTCTTCACTCCTCTGGCGCTGCCCGAGCTCGTGGTCGGTGGCGGCCTGGGTGTGGCCTACGTCCAGACCGAGGAGGCACCGACGATCGGCGAATGGGCCGATGCCACCATGGCCGGCCTGCGGGCCGCGGGTCTGCCGAGGGGCGTGCGGGTCACCGCCGAGCCGGGCCGGGCCATCGTGGCCGGTGCCGCCGTCACCCTCTACACGGTGGGGACCATCAAGGCGATCCCGGGCGTACGCACGTACGTGGCCGTCGACGGCGGCATGAGCGACAACCCCCGACCGGTCCTCTACGGCAGCGGCTATGAGGCGTTCCTGCCCAGGGACACGGGAGCCGACCGCCCGCTGACGGCCAACGTGGTCGGCAAGCACTGTGAGTCGGGCGACCTCCTGGTACGCGACGCGTCGTTGCCGGCTGACCTGCGCGTGGGCGACGTCCTGGCCACCCCCGTCACCGGTGCTTACGGCCACTCGATGGCCAGCACCTACAACAAGGTGCCCCGACCGGCGGTGCTGTTCGTGGCCGACGGTCGGGCCCGCGTGGTCGTGCGTCGCGAAACCCTCGACGACCTCCTGGCCCAAGACCTCGGCTGAGCGGCCTGAGCGGCCCCGGCTACCCTCGAAGAGCGTGACCGACGAGGCGAACGAGATGGGCCGCCCCGTCCGAGTCGGGCTGCTGGGGTGCGGCAACGTGGGCGGTGCCCTGCTCGAGCTCCTGGACCGTGACGCCGACATGATCGCGGCTCGCACGGGCGAGCGCATCGAGGTGACCCGGGTGGCGGTGCGCAACACGGCCAAGCCGCGGTCGGTGTTCTTCCCAGAGGGGGTGCTGACCCACGACGCCGGGTCGGTCGTGGTCGGCGACGACGTCGACGTGGTGGTCGAGGTGATCGGCGGCATCGAGCCCGCACGCTCGCTCATCCTCGATGCGCTCAAGGCCGGCAAACCCGTCGTCACGGCCAACAAGGAGCTGCTGGCCACCCTTGGCTCAGAGCTGTTCGAGGCCGCTGAAGCCTCCGGTGTCGACCTGCTGTTCGAGGCGGCCGTGGGCGGGGGCATCCCCATCATCCGGCCTCTACGCGAGAGCCTGGCGGGGGAGCGGGTGCGCCGGGTGATGGGCGTGGTCAACGGCACCACCAACTACATCCTCACCCGGATGACCGAGGCCGGCGCCTCGTACGCCCAGGCCCTGGCCGAGGCCCAGTCCCTCGGATTGGCCGAGCGGGACCCGACCGCCGACGTCGAGGGGTACGACGCGTCGGCCAAGGCGGCCATCATCGCCAGCATCGCCTTCGGGCGGTGCATCGTGGCCGGCGACGTCTACCGCGAGGGCATCAGCCGGTTGACCCCGGCCGACATTGCCTTCGCCGCCCGCACCGGTTTGGTGATCAAGCTGCTGGCCGTGGCCGAGCAGGGCGACGACGGTCAGGTGGCCGTGCGCGTCCATCCGGCCATGGTGCCCGGCACCCATCCCCTGGCCGGCGTCCGCGACAGCTTCAATGCCGTTTTCGTGGAGGGAGACGCCGTCGGCCAGCTCATGTTCTACGGACGGGGAGCGGGCGGCCTTCCCACCGCCAGCGCCGTGCTGGGAGACCTGCTGGACGCCGCCCACGGGCTGCGCACGGGCGCTCCGGGCCGGCTGCCGGCCCGCGGCCGGGCCCGGATCCGGCCCATCGACGAGCTCGAGTCCGCTTACTACGTGTCGCTGCTGGTGGCCGACCGGCCCGGTGTCCTGGCCGCCGTGGCCGGCTTGTTCGGCCAGCATCGCGTGTCGATCAAGTCCATGGAGCAGGCCATCGACACCGCCAGCGGCGAGGCCCGCATCGAGTTCATCACCCACCTGGCCCGAGAGCGCGACGTGCAGGCCACGATGGCGGCCCTGGCCGACCTCGACGTCGTCGACCGCATCGGAGGCCTGGTGCGGGTCATAGAGGCTTCTTAGTGCCGGCTCCGGCCTGGCGGGGGCTGATCGAGGAGTACCGCGACCATCTGCCGGTCACCGACGCCACACCGGTAGTCACCCTCCTGGAGGGTGCCACCCCCTTGGTCCCCGCCCCGGCCCTGTCAGAGCGGACCGGGGCCCGGGTGTTCCTGAAGGTGGAAGGAGCCAACCCGACCGGGTCGTTCAAGGACCGCGGCATGACGTTGGCCATCTCCAAGGCCGTCGAGGATGGGGCGAAGGCCGTCGTCTGCGCCTCCACCGGCAACACGTCGGCCAGCGCAGCCGCCTACGCGGCCAGGGCCGGGCTGAGGTGCGTGGTGCTCATCCCCGACGGCTACATCGCCCTTGGCAAGCTGGCCCAGGCCCTCATTCATGGCGCCCGCGTGCTTCAGGTCCGGGGCAACTTCGACCGGGCCCTGGAGATTGTGCGGGAGCTGGGGGAGCGGGCGCCTATCACGGTGGTGAACTCCGTCAACCCCTTCCGCATCGAGGGTCAGAAGACCGGAGCCTTCGAGATCGTCGATGCACTGGGTGAGGCCCCCGATGTGCACTGCATCCCGGTGGGCAACGCCGGCAACATCACCGCATATTGGAAGGGGTATCTCGAATACCGGAAAGCCGGCCACAGCACCAGGCTGCCCCGCATGGTGGGCTTCCAGGCGGCTGGTGCCGCCCCCATCGTGCTCGGCCATCCCGTCGAGAACCCGGACACGGTGGCCACGGCCATCCGGATCGGCAACCCGGCGAGTTGGTACGGGGCCACGGCCGCGGCGGCCGAGTCCGGAGGCAGCATCACGTCGGTCACCGACGAGCAGATCATGGACTCCTACCGTTTCCTGGCGGCCCGGGAGTCGGTGTTCTGTGAGCCGGCCTCGGCGGCCTCGGTGGCCGGCCTGCTGCAGGAAGGTGTGGCCGCCGGCTCCACCGTGGTGTGCGTTCTCACCGGTAACGGCCTCAAGGACCCCGACACGGCAATCGGCCAGATCGCCGTACCCGACACCGTCGACGCCGATTACGCAGCCATCACCGCCGAGCTGGGTCTGTAGCTGCGCCCTCGGTGCCCGACGTCGGCTTGCCCATTGGGGTTCCAGCCTGTAGGTTGCCCATCGAGATCCTTTCCGGGTTGCGAGCCGTCCTGGCCGCCAGGAACAGCCCGCCCGGACGATCGGTTCCCTCGGAGTTACCGGTCGCCGGCTCGCCGATGCCGGCCGCGAGCACCTTCCTTTTCCCGAATGCAGGCCGGCGGCAGGCCTCCACCCAAAGCGCCCAAGCAAGGTAGGTCCACCGATGATCGCAGCCAGAGGCCAGCGGGCCAGGATGAGCGCGAAGTGGTCCGGAGCTCACCGATGAGCCCCGGCTCCCAGCTCGAACGCTCGGTTCTCGAGGCCAAAGAGCGGGATGAGCTCTACACCATCGCCGACGCGCTGGGCCTCAAGCCCGGGAGCCGGACGAAGAAGGCGGATCTGGTCGACTCGATCCTGCAGGCGACCGGGGTGGAGACGGTGGCGGCCGAGGCGGAGGCTGAGACCAGCACCAAGCGGGCCCGCACCCCGCGTGCCCGGGCCTCGGCCACCAGGAACGGCGCCGACGGCGGAGAAGCTGGGACTGAGCCTCCGGCCGAGTCGGTCCTATCGGCCCGATCTGAGGCCGACCCCGAGACCGACCTCGGCGACCGGGCCGCCAGGACAGATGTGGTGGGCGGCACGGATCGCTCCGGCGTCGTCGCCGGGGGCAAGAGCGTCGACCAAGGGACGGCCGCCGCCAACGGCCACGGTTCCACGCCCATCGACCGGCCAACCGACGAGTCCGCCACGGGCCACGCTCCTGGGCGGCGAGCTGGTCAATCCATCTTGGCTCCCTTTGACGGCCATCCGGCCGAGGGCTCCACATCCGAGCCCGGCGGAGCCGACCGGGCGCAGGCGGACCGCTCAGCCAGCATTGCCGTCGCCAACCAGGGTGACGCCAACCACGGTGGCGGGCAGGCGGGCCCGAGCGGCCCGCCGAGCGGCCAGAGCGCACCTCAGACCAAGGCGGCGTGGGAAGCCGACGCCGGCAACCGCCGGAACCGCCGTCGACGAGGCCGCGACCGGAGCACCCCGGCCGGCCGCGACTTCCAGCCCGACGGGGTCGAGCAGCCCTACAGCGGAGACCTCGTCGAGGTCGCCGGGCTCCTCGAGCTGCGCCCCGAAGGCTTCGGCTTCCTGCGCACCAAGGGTTACCTGCCCGGGCCCAACGACGTTTACGTGTCGGTCAGCCAGGTCCGCCGCTTCGCACTGCGAGCCGGCGACCACGTCGAGGGCGCCTGCCGCCCGGCCGGCAACCAGGAGAAGTTCCCGGCCCTGTTGCGCATCGACAAGGTCTCGGGGCTGACCCCGGAAGAGGCACGACAGCGTCCACGTTTCGAGGACCTCACGCCGCTGTTCCCCGACGAGAAGCTGCGCCTGGAGAGGTCCGGCGACGCGGTCAACACCACCGCCCGGATCATCGACCTCGTCTGCCCGATCGGCAAGGGCCAGAGGGGCCTGATCGTGTCGCCTCCCAAGGCCGGCAAGACCACGATCATGAAGCACATCGCCCACGCCATCGAGTCCAACAGCCCGGAGGTCCACCTCATGGTGCTCCTGGTGGACGAGCGGCCTGAGGAGGTCACCGACATGCGCCGGTCGGTCAAGGGCGAGGTGGTGGCGTCCACGTTCGACCGACCCAGCGACGAGCACACCCACCTGGCCGAGTTGGCGCTGGAGCGGGCCAAGCGTCTGGTCGAGTTGGGCCGCGACGTCGTCATCATCCTGGACGGCATCACCCGCCTCGCCCGGGCCTACAACCTGGCTGCCCCCGCCACCGGCCGCATCATGTCCGGCGGCGTCGACTCCGGTGCCCTCTACCCGCCCAAGAAGTTCTTCGGGGCGGCTCGCAACATCGAAGAAGGCGGCAGCCTCACCATTCTGGCCACCGCCCTGGTCGAGACCGGGTCGACCATGGACACGGTCATCTTCGAGGAGTTCAAGGGCACCGGCAACATGGAGCTGCGCCTCGACCGGCGGCTGGCCGAGCGCCGCATCTACCCGGCCATCGACATCCCGGGCAGCTCCACGCGCCACGAAGAGCTCTTGTTCGACCGCGCCGAGCTCCGCCTGGTCTGGCAGCTGCGCCGTGTTCTCGTCGCCCTCGGTTCTGAGGGCTCAGGTGCCAACGGCCTCGAACTGCTAATCGACAGGATCAAGACCACCAGGACCAACGTCGACTTCCTGGCCGATATCGCCAAGACGCCGGCACCGGTCCACTGACGTGGGGAATAGCCCAGCCGGCCTCTTGGCGTCAACGCCAACGAGGAACACAGAGCGGTCGGCTGGCGTTGTACGTCCGCCGGCGATGAGACTGGAGTCACTGTGAAGACCGACATTCACCCGCAGTACATGGAGACCAGGGTGCACTGCTCGTGTGGCAACACGTTCGTCACCCGCTCGACCAAGCCGACGCTGTCCGTCGAGCTGTGCAATGAGTGCCACCCCTTCTACACCGGCAAGCAGAAGCTGGTGGACACCGGTGGCCGCGTCGAGCGCTTCGAGCGCCGTTACGGCCGTCGTACCAAGAAGGACCCGAAGTAACCACCGGCGGGGGAGGGGCTTTGGGCCTCACCGTCGATCGCCGGTCGGCTCTTTTCGGGGCCAAGCTGGCCGGCGTCGTCAAGGCCCGCACCGGCGCCCATGGATGCGGCGGTCGGCTCGGGTCGTTGCCCGGCGGAGCCACGCTTCGCAGCCCGGCCGGAGGGTTCGTGCTGGTCCAGGACAGAGCCGAGCGGGGCCTCGGGATGGCGCTGGCCTGGAGCGTGCGCGACGGTGCCGGTGCCCAGCCGCTCACCGTGGTGCTGGACGTCCGGCCCGACGGGAAGCCACAGGCCGAGGCGGCCGCCCTGCTGGCCCGGCGGGCGGACGGTCTGGCCGATCCCCCGGCCATCTGGTGGGTCGACGGGGCCGCGGTCAACGATGCCGCCCCTCTGCCGGTGGAAACCGGGCCCTACCCGGTGCCGGCGGCTTGCCAGGTGTACGCCCGAATGGCTGAAGCGGCGGGTGTGGACGTGGTGACCCACCGGCACGCCATAAGCCTCGAGGTGCTCGGGCTCGAAGTGGGCCGGGCGGTGGTCGCCCCCCAGGGCGGCGCCCGGTTGGGGGTGGGCGTCGGGCATCACGACCGCGAGGCCAACGACGACCTGTTCGGCGGCGCCCCGACCCAGGAGGCGCTGGTCCGCACGGCCGAGGTGATCAGAGCCTCCCGGCGGCCCGGGGCCATGCCGGGGCCGGCCAGCCTCATGGCCCGTGAACGGTGGCTGCGCCACGCCGTATGCGCCGCCCCGACAGCCGTCGGCCTGCCTCCGGTGTGGCCCGTTCCCGAGGCTGAGCCGGCCGTCGACCTACGCCAGCCCCGTCCGGCGGCGGCCGCCGGCGACGGCGTCGTCGTCGTCTGCTCGACCGGCATCGACCTCGACCTGGTCCCCGTCGCGGCCGACGCCTGGCTTGCCGCCGGCCGGCCGGCCCGCATCGTGCTGGTCGTTCCCATCGGCTCGGACGTTCCCGTGACGCGTGAGCTGGCCCACCGTCTGGCCGCGCCCGCGTCGGTGGTTGCCGTGGTGCCGCCCTGGGAGCCCTCCGCCCGCTGAGCCACGACCCCTCGATGGCACGATGTGCGCACAACCACCCCGGCAGGTCTTTGCCACTTGCCGGGAAGTAACCTGGTGGGTCGTGCCCGAGACGAGCCCGACCGGCGACCGGAGTGCATCGCTCGGTGGGGGCTTCGCCCGCCTGGCAGGCCTGGAGGCGGAGTACCACGAGGTTGTGCGTAGCCAGAGCGACCCCGAGGTTCTGGCCGACCAACGGGCCCAGCGGTTGACGGGCCGGCGGGCCAAGGAGCTCGAGCCCATCGTCGCCGCCTATCAGGCCTACCGGTCGGCGGCCGAGACGGTGAGCACGGCGCAGGAGCTCCTGACCGAGGCCGACGCCGGCGAGACCGTGTCGCTGCGCCGCGACATCGACGAGGCCGAGGCCACCATGGGGCGCCTCGAAGCGGAGCTCAAGGTACTGCTGCTGCCCAAGGACCCCAACGACGCCAAGGACGTGATCGTCGAGATCCGAGGGGCAGAGGGCGGCGAAGAAGCCAACCTGTGGGCGCACGACCTGTTCGCCATGTACTCCCGGTACGCCGAGCGCACCGGCTGGAAGCTCGAACTGCTCGGCTCGGACCTGTCACCCATGGGTGGGTTCAACGACGTAACCTTCAAGCTGGCCGGTGACGGCGTGTGGTCGCGCATGAAGCACGAGGGCGGCCCGCACCGGGTGCAGAGGGTGCCGGTCACCGAGAGCCAGGGTCGCATCCATACCAGCTCGGCGACGGTGACGGTGCTGCCCGAGGCCGAGGAGGTGGACGTGCACATCGACCTGGGCGACCTGAAGGTGGACGTCTACCGCTCCACCGGGCCGGGCGGCCAGAGCGTCAACACCACCGACTCGGCCGTGCGCATCACCCACCTTCCGACCGGCATCGTGGTGGCCATGCAGGACGAGAAGAGCCAGATCCAGAACCGGGCCAAGGCCCTGCTCGTCCTGCGCAGCCGCCTGCTCAAGGCGGAGCAGGACCGCCAGGCGGCCGACGCCTCCGTCCAGCGCCGCAGCCAAGTGGGGGGTGGTGGCCGCAGCGAGAAGATCCGGACGTACAACTTCAAGGAGAACCGGATCACCGACCACCGCATCGGCCTCACGCTGCACTCGTTGGACAAGGTCCTGGCCGGCGACCTCGATCCCGTCACCGATGCGTTGATGGCCGACGAGCGGGCCTGGCAGCTGGCGAATGGGTGAGTCGGGGGAGGGGCCAAAGCCCCCTCCCCCGAGCCCCCTCCCGCTTGTGGAGCTCGCTGCGCTCGCCATTCCTTC
>JBBSHS010000063.1:0-15585 GCA_038232515.1 Acidimicrobiales bacterium | reverse complement strand
GAGCTCCTGCATCGAACGGTTGAGGCGCATCTCCGTCTGCTTCTGGTTGGCGATGATGTTGGCCGCCTGCTCGGTGAGGCGTCGATGCTGCTGCTGGCCTTCCATGATCGCCTGCTCGAGCTGGACCTTCGGGTCGGCGTGTTCGTTGAACGAGGCGTTGGCCTTGGCCGTGAAGTAGGACTTCATCCGGCGTAGCAGCTTGATCATGACGGGCCAGGTTAGCGAGGAGAAGGCCGCAGCTCCCGCCGCTCACTACGGCCCGATGTCGAGGGCCTCCAGCCCGCACAACTGGTCGTCGGAAGGGGTGGCGCCCGTCTCGGTCAGATCGACCATGCGCCCCGCCTGTCGGGCCACCGCCGCCTCGAACAGGTTCCGGGCCAGGCGACCGTTGCCGAAACCCTTGTCCCGTACCTGGGCGTCGAAGAAGGCCCGGACCGCACGCACGGCCTCGTCGGTGGGCCGGTACGCGTCCCGCTGGCACAACGAGACGAAGATGGCCGTCAGCTCCTCGGTCGTGTAGTCGGGGAAGTGGATGGTGCGGGGGAAGCGGGACCGCAGGCCGGGGTTGGCCTCGATGAACTCGACCATCTCCTCGGGGTAGCCGGCGGCAATCACCACCAGATCGTCGCGGTGGTCCTCGATGAGCTTGACGAGCGTGTCGATGGCCTCCCGACCGAAGTCGGACCCGCCCCCGCGCACCAGCGCATACGCCTCGTCGATGAGCAGGACGCCACCCAGCGCGCTGGTGACCACCTCGGTGACCCGCTGCGCCGTCTGGCCCACGTAGCCGGCCACCAGGCCGGAACGGTCGGTCTCCACCAGGTGGCCCCGGCTCACCACCCCGAGGCTGCGGTAGATCTGGGCCACGAGCCGGGCCACCGTCGTCTTGCCCGTTCCCGGGTTGCCGGTGAACACGAGGTGGTGGCTGGTCTGGGGGACGGGGAGGCCGCGTTGGCGGCGCATGCCCTGCACCTGGAGCAGGTCGGCCACCAGCCTGACCTCGGCCTTGACCGGGGCCAGGCCGGTCAGGCGGTCGAGCTCGGCCAACAGCTCGGCCACGGGCCGGACCGGCGGCAGCTCAGTTCCCGGGGCAGCCGGGGCCGAAGGTGCCGCCGTGACGACCTGCGCCTGAGGTGAACCCCCTCGGGCCACGGCCGATGGCGTGGCTGCGGCCAGCTGGGCAGCGTCGTCCATGGCCCCGAGCAGGGTGGCCCGGAGGCGGTCGATGGTGGCCAGCTCGTCGCTGCTCGGATGGTCGTCCAACGCGGCGGCGACGTGGGCGATGCGGGTGGCCAGGTCGTAGTAGCGCCAGGCGTCTCGCCGGCCCTCTCGGGCGTCGTGGCCGGCCAGGATCTCGAACAGCGTCGAGGGCCGCTCGACGAAGGACCGGGCGCCGGTGACGAGCCCCGCCTGCCTCAGGGACGTGGGCGAGGCCAGGCCGATCCTGGCCGGGAGATGGGCGGCGAAGGCGACGATGAGGGCGGCCAACTCGGCGTCGCCGTGGCGCCCGTCAGCGTCGACGATGGCGGCGGCGATGCGGAACGCTTCCAGGGCGACGTCCGCCCTCAGCTGATCGGGCGCGGCCCGACCTGGGACGGTGCCGGCCAGGGCCACCAGCGTGTCGCCCACCTCCCCCACGAAGGAGTCGACCGGCTCGACCAGGGCGTCGACCTTCATGGCCTCACGGCCTGGGGTCCCGCCACATGGGCCACAGGGTCGGGCCGTCGGCCAGCTCGACCGGCGCCCGCGCCACGAAGCCGGCGGCCTCGTAGAAGGCGAGGTTCCGCGGCTTGGATGACTCGAGGTAGGCGGCAGAGCGGGTGGCATCGCAGCGCTGCAGTATCGGGGTGAGAATGGCCCGCCCCACCCCTCGCCCCTGGTGCACGGGATCGATGCCCAGGGAGTGCAGGTACCAGTGGGCCTCCTCGGGATGGTGCTGCTCGACGGCCCGCAGAGCCGACGCCACCTTGCCCAGCCTCCGGCCCAACAGCTTCCAGGTGGCGGGCAGGAGCTTGAGCTGGTCGAGCCGTCGGGGACGCCACCGACCCGGCGGCAGCCAGAGCGCTCCCCCCCAGCACTCCTGCGTCGTGTAGGTCTCGCCTGCGGGCAGAGCCAGGACCTCGAGTGTGGCCACGAACAACTCGGCCAGGAGGTGGGTTCGGCGCCCGGTGTCGGGTACCAGCCACACCATCAGCGGGTCGTCCTCGAAGGCCCTGGCCAACGCCGCGGCCAGGACCGGGGTGTCGCTGGGGGTGGCGCGGCGCACGGCGATCACGACGGGGAGTGTGCACCACCCGCGCACTGGGCACCATGCCACCGGCACGGTGCACCATGAAGGGACCCGCCCGGCGCGAAGGTGTGACGATGATGCGCTGCCCCAACGGCCATGAGGTGAGCGTCGGTCCCGGAGGATTCTGTCCGACGTGCGGTTCCCGGTTGGTGGAAGGGGCGGGCGCCGCCGGACCGTTGCCGCAGGGCGACGGGCCCTGGAGCGGGGAGCCGACCACGGTCGCTTCACCGCCACCCGCCGAGCCGACGGCGGCCATGCCCATGTCCGGCCCACCGATCCCGCCCGCCGGCCCACCCGCTCCGCCTCGCCCACCCGGCCCACCGGGGCCGCCGGTCCGCCCGGGCGGCCCACCGCGGTGGCTGGTGCCGGCGGTGGTCTCCACCGTGTTGCTGGTGCTCCTCGTGGTCCTCGTAGCGGTGCTGGCCAACCGGGGAAAGAGCACCAGTCTGCAGTCGGTCACCACCACGTCCACCGAGGTACCCACCACCCAGCCCACGACCACTTCGTCGACACGCCCGACGACGACCACCCGACCGGTGACGACGACCGCCACCCCGTCCACCACGGCGCCCGCCGGCGACCAGATCGTCACGTTGAGCCAGGCCGAGTCACTGGTGCATTCCCAGGGCTACGCGACGGCCAACTCCGACGGCTTCACCAACGACAACGTCTTGAAGGTCATCCTGGCCACCGCCACCGGGTCGGCCGACGGCTATCAGAAACGGGCTTTCTTCTTCGCCGACAGCCGTTACCTGGGCAACGACACCAAGGACCCGTCGGCCGGCATCAGCCTGTCCGACCAGACCAACGACACCGTCACTTTGCAGTACGCCATCTACGCGCCAGGCGACCCTCTGGGGTCGCCTTCCCAACCGCCCCAGTCCGTACGCTTCCGCTACGACGGCACCAAGCTGACCGCCCTCGACCCCATCCCGGGCCACCGCTCGCCATAGCTGCGGATGCTGCAGAGTCCTGGCGCCGCTCCTCAGGCCGAGGCGGCGACGAGCGACCGGATGAAGTTGACCCTCTGCTCGATGTCGGTGATCTGGGGGACGGCGACAATGGGCAACTGGGTGGCGTAGTAGAGGTTGGGGCCCTGGACGCTCACCTGCACATAGCCCTGGATCGTGCGTTGCTTTATCAAGAGGAAGAGCAGGCCGACGAGGCAGAAGACGACGAAGATGATGGCCAGGACGATGGCGTAGGTGGGGATGGACTCTGTGGCCTGGGTGTTGTTGGACACCATCCAAACGGTCCCGGCGAGGGGGAACGTCCCGGCTGGAGTGATGACCTCGGTCTGGGTGCAGGCGATGTCGCCCACGGTGACCAGGACCGGTGGGCCGCCGGTGGACTGCTGGGCGGGGAGATGGTCGACGGCGTCGGTGGCCTGTCGGCCGTCGCTGGACACGGCGTCGGTCCAACGGTCGCCGTCGAAGTACCGGAGCTGATGCCGCCCGGTCGGGTCAGGAAACCAATCTGGGTCGGTCATGTGTCTCCGTTCCAATCATCGAGCCGCCGGCAAAGTGTAATGGGGTTGGTATCTCGTGCGGATCTTGGGGCCAGCCGTCAGGGAGCCCGGTATCCTGCTCCGGTGCCCGAATCCGCCGCCGTCGGAGCCATGGAGGCGCTCGGACGGCGGGCCCGCGCCGCGACTGCGGTGCTGGCCCAGGCATCCACCGAGACGAAGGACGCCGCCCTTCATACCGCCGCCGACCTTCTGGTCGACCGCAGGGACGGCATCCTGGCCGCCAACGCCGTCGACGTCGAACGGGCCGAGAAGGCGGGCACGGCCGCCCCCGTTGTCGACCGCCTGCGCCTGACACCAGGCCGGGTCGAGGCCATGGCCGCCGGCCTCCGCCAGGTGGCCGGCCTCGCCGATCCGGTGGGCGAGGTGACCGACGGGTGGGTCCGGCCCAACGGCTTGCGGGTCCGACGGGTACGGGTGCCGCTGGGCGTCGTCGCCGTCATCTACGAGAACCGGCCCAACGTCACCAGCGACGCTTTCGGTCTGTGCCTCAAGTCGGGCAACGCCGCCTTCCTGCGGGGGTCGGCCGCCGCCATCTCGTCCAACCGGGCCATCGCGGCCACGCTGCGCGAGGGCGTGGGCAAAGCGGGTCTGCCGCCCGACGCCCTCGTCCTGGTCGAGGACACCAGCCACGAGGCGGCCACCGAGTTCATGCGCCTGCGGGCCCACATCGACTGCCTCATCCCCCGCGGCGGCCCGTCGCTCATCCAGGCCGTTCTCGACCACGCCACGGTCCCCTACGTCATCGACGGTGACGGCAACTGCCACGTGTACGTCGACGAGTCGGCCGACCTCGATCTGGCCGTGGCCATCGTGGTCAACGCCAAGACCCAGCGCCCCAGTGTCTGCAACGCGGCCGAGAGCCTCATCGTGCACCGGGCCGTGGCCGAGCGCTTCCTGCCGCTGGTCATCGGCGCCCTCGACGGCGTCGAGCTGGTCGGCGACAAGGCCACCCGCACCATCGCCCCGTCCGTCGGGACCGCCACCGAGGCCGATTTCGCCCGGGAGTTCCTCGACCTGAAGATGAGTGTGGCCGTGGTGCCGTCGCTCGACGCCGCCGTCGACCACATCGCGAGGTTCGGCACCGGCCACACCGAAGCCATCGTCACCCGTGACCTCGACGCCGCCGAGGCGTTCCAGCGCCGGGTCGACGCCGCCGCTGTGGTCGTCAACGCCTCGACCCGCTTCACCGACGGCGAGCAGTTGGGCTTCGGAGCGGAGATCGGCATCAGCACCCAGAAGCTCCACGCCCGGGGCCCCATGGGCGTACGCGAGCTCACCACCCTCAAGTTCCTCATCAACGGGTCCGGGCAGATCCGCACGTGACCACCACCCCCGCCGGCGGGCCACGGTCCGCGGCCACAGAGCCGCTCCGGCCCCGCTTCGGGTCCGTGACTGCGGTCCGGGACGGCCTGCGCTCGGTCGCCTACCTGGCCGACGAGGGCATCGCCGGCGTCGTCTACCTGGCCGAGCGCCTGGGCAAGCCGGTGCTGGTGGAGGGCCCGGCGGGCACGGGCAAGACCGAGCTGGCCAAGGCGGTGGCGGCCATGAGCGGGGCCCGTCTCATCCGGCTCCAGTGCTACGAGGGCCTGGACGAGTCCAAGGCTCTCTACGAGTGGAACTACAAGAAGCAGTTGTTGCGCATCCAGGCCGAGCGCAACGCCGATGGCGACGGCGGAGGTACGGGCGGCCACGACGGTTCCCCGGAGTCGCGGGGCTGGAACGACATCAGCGAGGACATCTTCTCCGAGGACTTCCTCCTCACCCGGCCGCTGCTCGAGGCCATCCGGGCCGACGAGCCGGTGGTGCTGCTGATCGACGAGGTGGACCGGGTGGAGGTCGAGACCGAGGCCCTGCTGCTCGAGGTGCTGTCCGACTACCAGGTGTCGATCCCCGAGCTGGGGACCGTGGTGGCCCGGCAGGTGCCGCTGGTGTTCCTCACCTCCAACAACACCCGCGAGCTGTCCGAGGCGCTGAAGCGGCGCTGCCTGTTCCTGCACATCGACTACCCGGACATGGCCCGGGAGAAGGAGATCGTCACGACCCGGGTGCCCGACATCTCCGAGCACCTGGCCGACCAGGTGGTGCGCATCGTGCGCTCCATCCGCCAGCTGGAGCTGAAGAAGCATCCTTCGGTGTCGGAGACGCTCGACTGGGCCCGAACCCTGCTGCTGCTGGGGATCGACGACGTGGACGCCGACCAGGCCAAGGAGACCCTTCACATCCTGCTCAAGTACCAGTCCGACATCGCCAAGGCGGCCAAGGAGCTGAGCGTGAACCCGGTCAAGTGATGACGCCCGCCGGGCCCCAGCGGGCCTCTGAGCGGGTGGAGCGGTCGGGCACCGGTCTGCTGGAGTTCCTGCACGGCTTCGTCGTCGAGCTGCGGGCGGCCGGGCTGCCGGTGAGCCTGACCGAGCACATCGACGCCATGGCCGCCGTCAAGGAGACGCCCATCGACGACCGGGAGGCGTTCAAGTACGCGCTGGCCGCCACCCTGGTGAAAAATCACGCCCACTGGCGGGCGTTCGAGACGGTCTTCGAGGTCTACTTCTCGCTGCGGGGCCCGGAATTCCATTTCGACGAGGACAACCAGCCGGGCAACGAGATGATCGCCGCCCTGTTGGAGGCCGAGCGCCAGGACGACAAGGGCGACAAGGGCGGCGGAGGCCTCGAAGCCATGACGCCCGAGGAGCTGGCCAAGATGCTGTACCGGGCCCTCATGGAGGACGAGGAAGTGATGCTGCGGGCACTGGCCCGTCACGCCGTCACCCGGTTCAGCGGCATGGAACCCGGTCGGCCCGTGGGCGGCACCTATTACCTGTACCGGACGCTGCGCAACCTGGACCTCGAGGGGGTGCTCGAACGCCTGCTGGCCCAGGCGCAGGACCAGAGCGACGGTGACCTCACGCCGCTCCAAGGCCGGCTGGCCAGGGACGAGTACGAGGCACGAATCCAAGAGGTCCGCCAGGAGGTGGAGGCCGAGATACGCCGTCGCCTGGTGGCCGACCGGGGCGCCCAGGCCATGGCCAGGACACTGCGCAAGCCGCTGCCCGAGGACATCGACTTCATGCACGCCACCGCCGACGAGATGGCGACTCTACGGCGGGCGCTGGTCCCTCTCACCCGCAAGCTGGCGGTGCGGCTGGCCCGGCGGCGTCGCCACGGCCACAAGGGAGCGCTCGATTTCCGCAGCACCGTGCGCCATTCGCTGTCCTACGGCGGGGTGCCGGCCGAGCCCAGGTTCCGCCATCCCCGCCCGGCCAAACCCGAGATCATGGTCGTGGCCGACATCTCCGGCTCGGTGGCTGCATTCGCCCGATTCACGTTGCAACTCGTCTACGCCATCTCCGGGCAGTTCTCCAAGGTCCGGTCGTTCGTCTTCATCGACGGCATCGACGAGGTCACGGAGTACTTCGAAGATGCCGACGACATCGCCCAGGCCGTTCACCGGGTCAACACCGAGGCCGACGTCGTGTGGGTGGACGGCCACTCCGACTACGGCCACGCCTTGGAGGTGTTCTGGCCGCGGTGGGGCCCGGAGATCACCTCCAAGACCACCGTGCTGCTCCTCGGCGACGCCCGCAACAACTACCACGCGGCCAACGCCTGGGTCGTCAAGGAGATGGGCGCCAAAGCCGACCACGTCTACTGGCTGAACCCCGAGCCTCGCTCCTACTGGGACACCGGCGACTCGATCGTGAGCGAGTACGCGGCCCACACCGACGGAGCCTACGAGTGCCGCAACCTCCGTCAGCTCGAGCGCTTCGTCGACATGCTGAGCTGAGGTTTCGACGGATCGGGTCGGATGTGGCCCGGTCGCGACCTCAGGCCCGGCGGGTAGCTTCGGCTCGTGACTTACACCCGCCTCGTGTTGGTCCGCCACGGCCAGTCCGAGGCCACCGTGCAGCAGGTGGTGGGTGGGCACGGGGGTTGCACCGGGCTGTCGCCCCTGGGCCGGCGCCAGGCCGAGGCCCTGCGCCAGCGGCTGGCCGGCACCGGTCTTCTCCGCCACGCCACCGTCCTGCTGACCTCCGTGCTGCCCCGGGCCATCGAGACGGCGGAGATCATCGGGCCGGCGGTGGGCGACGGAGGTCTGGACATCGCCCAGGACTGTGACCTGTGCGAGGTCCACCCCGGCGAGGGCGACGGGTTGACGTGGACAGAATTCCAGGCCCGGTACGGCACGCCCCGGTGGGACGCCGACCCGGACGTGCCCCTCTCACCGGGCGGCGAGTCGATGCTGGTCTTCCGTGAGCGGGTGTCGACCACGCTCCGGCGGCTGGCCCGCTCCCATCCGGGGCGGACGGTGGTGATGGCCTGCCACGGCGGGGTCATCGTCGAGTCGATGTTCGCGCTCGGGGGCGTGCGCCCCGACGACCGCCCGGCCCGGTTCGAACCGGCCAACACCGGGCTCACGGTGTGGTCGACCAACGGGGACGTCGGCGACCGCTGGCGCCTCGACCGCTACAACGACACCGCCCACCTCGACGGCTGGGACCACGCCTGATCCCAGCGCCACAGGCGCCGACCCGGCCGGTCAGTCCTGGTGGTGGGCGGCGGCGTCGGCCCGTTCGACGATGTCAGGCGGGTGCATGGCCAGGTCGATGGCCGACCACGTCGTCTTGGAGAACGGGTAACCGACCAATGGCACGCCTATGGCGGAGAGCAGGCCGAGCGCCGGGATCGCCCAGAAGGGCAGGTGCACGAACTTCGCCTCCCGGGCCACGTCAAGGAACAGCACGACCGCGAGGGTGACGAAGGTGAAGGTGAGGTTCATCATGTAGGCGCCGAGGAAGAAACCGTCCTCGAGCCGTCGCTGGAACAGGTGACCGCACCCTGGGCACCGTTCCTCCATGGCCAACCACCGGTGGAACAGGTGCCGGGCCCCGCACAACGGGCAGCGCCGGGTGAGCCCCCGCACCAACATGCGGGCCGGTGTCGGAGCAGCGTCGTCCACATCGAGCATCGTCGCGCGTGCTGCCACTTACTCAGCCGGGACCGGGCCGAGGAGCTCGTAAAGCGTCGCCGGCCTGGTCTTGTCCGAGAACGGCGCCCAACGGCTCACAGGTCGGTGGCGCCGTCGATCTGCTCGCCCGGGATGTCGGCCTGACCGGCGTGTGGCGCCGTCTCCTCGATCATGTGGGCCATGATCCTCCGCAGCGAGTCCTTTTCGTCCTCGCCCGGGTTCAGCACGTCACGCTCGGACCCGACCAGGTCCGAGCCGTTGCCGGGCGTGCCGCCAAACTCGCGGTGCAGGCCGCACTCGGTCTTCTGGGGGCCGGCCCAGCGGCCAGAGCGAGGGTCGTCACCGCTCTCGACCGGGCGCGTGCAGGGCATGCAACCGATCGAGGGGTACCCGAGCTCCAGCAGCGGGTTGACCGGGACGTCGTGGTCCTTCACGTAGCCCCCCACGTCGAGGTCGGACCACGTGGCGATGGGGTTGATCTTGACCAGCCCCCGCAGGTCGTAGCCGACGATGGGGGCGGCGGCCCGGGTCGGCGCCTCGGCCCGGCGCAGGCCGCTCATCCAGGCCAGCTTGCCCTGCAGAGCCCGGTCCAGCTGTCCCACCTTGACCGCCGAGCAGCAGTTCTCAGGGTCGGTCTGCCACAACTGCTCGGCCTGGGGGGCGACGGTCATGACCCGCAGGTTGAGCCCGTAGCGGCGCCGGACCACCTCGAGCGTCTCCAGGGTCTCAGGGAAGTGGTAGCCGGTGTCGATGAACACCACTTCGATCGACGGCTCGACCGCGACAGCCAGGTCGATGAGCACGGCGTCGGTCATCGAGGCGCTGAGGCACAGATGGGGGTGGAAGGTCTCGACGGCCCAACCGATGATGGTCGACGCCGGCGCCGCTTCGAACTCGGCATTCAGCTCCCGCACGTCCTGGGCGGTGAGCTCGGGGGCGTGCAGGTGGGCAGAGGTGGCGACGCTCACGGCTGCCGCTTCAGGCCCCGGCGCATTCGCCCACGCCGACGTCGGCGACGTAGGGGCCCGTCTCGTCGAAGTCGACATAGAACGACGGGTCCTCCTCCGGGGTCGGGAACTCGTCGAACTTGGCCAGGTCCTTGCCCACGGTCTTGGCCCCGCCGGACCGGGCCAGCCACGCCGGGAAGTCCTCTGCCGCCTGCCTCTCCTCGGCGAAGCGACCCACGACGGCGACGGCCGCGTCGGCTGCCCGCTTGGCCGGCAGACGCAGGGCCCGCTCTCCGAACTCCACCTGCGTCTGGCCGAGATGACCACCCAGCAGCATGGCGTAGCCAGGGGCGGGGCGACCGTGGGCCCGGCGCTCGACGCCGAGGAAACCGATATCGGAGGTGTGGTGCTGCCCACAGCTGTTGGTGCAGCCCGAGATGTTGATGCGCACCCCGCCGACCTCAGCCAGGCCCGCATCTTCCAGAGCGCGGCCGATGTCGTCGGCCAGGCCCCGGCTCTGGGTGACGGCGATGTTGCAGGTGTCGGCGCCCGGGCAGGCCACCACGTCGCGAGCCAGTTCGGCACCGGGCCGGGCCATGCCCAAGGCGTCGAGGCGCTGGTGCACCAGGGGCAGCTGCGCCTCGGTGAGGTCCCGCAGGGCGAAGTTCTGGCGGTTGGTGATGCGGACGTCGGCCCCCACCTCCCGCACGAGCGCGGCCAAGCCGTTGAACTGGGCGGTGGTGATGTCCCCCAACCGGCACCAGGCCATGGCCGAGACGGTGCCGTTGGCCCGGCCCCGGACCACGTTGGCCTGGTCCCAGCGGGCCAGGGGGTCGGCCTGACCGGTGTCGGCCAGCTTGCGGCCCATGAAGGTGACGGACTGGCCCACCGGGGTGACGGGGCCCTGCCCCAGGCCGGCAGGAGCGTCGCCCCGCTGCCGCACGATCTCGGGAATGCCGCCCGGCCAACTGCACGATGCCCGCAGGTATGTGCGCTCCCGCAACACCCGGCGCTGCAGCTCGTCCCAGCCCAGGGTGTCGACCAGCCACTTCATCCTGGCCCGCAGCTTGTTGTCGCGGTTGCCGTAGTGGTCGAAGGTTCGCAGGCAGGCTTCGATGGTGGCCAGCAGGTCCTCGCGGGCGGTGAACTCCTCGAGGGCCTGGGCCGCATGCGGGTTGGCTCCCAGGCCGCCGGCGACGAAGACCCGGAAGCCGGGTTCGACGGTGCCGTCGGCCCGGGGCCGGCTGACGGCGACAACACCCACGTCGTTGAACATGGCCTGGCCACAGTCGGTGACGCAGCCGGAGAAGTTGACCTTGAACTTGCGGGGCAGGCGCTGGGCGTAGGGATGGCCCAGCAGCCACTGGAAGGTGGCGTCGGCCCAGGCCGAGATGTCGAGGACCTCGAACGGGCAGGCGCCGGCCAGATGGCAGCCCGTGACATTGCGCACGCAGTCGCCGCAGGCTTCACGGCTGGTCAACCCGACGGCGGCGAGCACGCGCAACGCCTCGGGCACCCGCTCCAGCGGCACGTAGTGGAACTGGACGTTCTGGCGGGTGGTGAGGTGGCCCCAGCCCCGGGAGAACTCGGTGGCCACCCGGCCCAGGGCTTCGAGCTGCTCGGCGGAGACGCCGCCGTAGGGCACCTTGCAGCGCAGCATCTGATGGTGCCCGCCTTGGCGCTGCCCGTAGATACCCATGTTCAGGCGGCAGATCCGAAAGACGTCATCGTCGAGCTGGCCGGCCAGGTAGAGCTCTATCTCGCTCTCCAGCTTGGCGATGTGCGCCTCGGCGGCATCGATAAAGGCGGTCGTGGACACCGTGTCAGTCAACCATACCCGACCCGGTTGATCAAGTTTTCCTGGTTTCGTGCCGCTCGCCCTTCCAGACCGCCGGCGACCGCCGTCCGCCTCGTGGCCGTCGGGCTCACCCCCTCAGCAGCTCCGCCACCCGGAAGGCGAGGTCCAGGCTCTGGCGGCCGTTTAGGCGCGGGTCGCAGGTCGTGGTGTAGCGCACGCCGAGATCGTCCTCGAGGATCTCCTCGGCCCCGCCCAGGCACTCGGTGACGTCGTCGCCCGTCAACTCGCAGTGCACGCCGCCGGGCCAGACCCCGACCGCCCTGCAGGCGGCGAAGAAGCCGTGGATCTCGGCCATGACGTCGTCGAAGTGGCGGGTCTTGCGGCCTGACGTCGACGTGATGGTGTTGGCGTGCATGGGATCACAGGCCCACACCACTGGGTGGCCGGCGGCCGTCACGACCTCCAGGAGCGGCGGCAGGCGGTCGGCCACCCGGCCTGCGCCCATGCGGATGATGAGCGTGATGCGCCCTGGCACCCGACCCGGATTGAGCACCTCGCACAGGGACAGGACCTCGGCGGGCGTGCTGGTGGGGCCGAGCTTGACCCCTATGGGGTTGTTCACGCCGGACAGGAAGTTCACATGGGCGCCGTCGAGCTGGCGGGTGCGGTCGCCGATCCAGAGCAGGTGGGCGGAGCAGTCGTACCAGTCGTCGGTCAGCGAGTCGCGCCGGGTGAGCGCCTCCTCGTAGCCCAGGAGCAGCGCTTCGTGCGAGGTCCAGAAGTCGACCTGGTGCAAGCCGGCCTCGTGGTCGAGGTCGATGCCGCAGGCGGCCATGAAGCGCAGGGCCCGCTCGATCTCACCGGCCAATTGCTCGTACCGCCGTCCCTGCAGGCTGCTGGCCACGAACTGCTGGTTCCAGGTATGGACCTGGGCGAGATCGGCGAAGCCGCCCTTGGTGAAGGCACGGACCAGGTTCAGGGTGGAGGCCGACTGGTGGTAGGCGGCCACGAGCCGGGACGGGTCGGGCGTCCGGGCGTCGGCCGTGGGTGCCTCACCGTTGACCATGTGGCCCCGGAAGCTGGGCAGCTCGACGCCGCCGATCATCTCCGTGGCCGACGATCGGGGTTTGGCGAACTGGCCGGCGATGCGGCCCACCTTGACGGCGGGGACCCCGGACCCGTAGATGAGCACCACCGCCATCTGCAGGATGACCTTGAGCTTGTCCCGAATGGCGTCGGCCGAGAAATCGGCGAAGCTCTCGGCGCAGTCGCCGGCGTGCAGGAGGAAGGCCTTGCCCTCCGCCACCTGGGCCAGGGCACTGGTGAGCTGGCGGGCCTCGCCCGCGAAGACCAGCGGAGGCAGGTCGCTCAACTGCTTGAAGGCCTGGTCCAGCGCGGCCAGATCGGGCCAGTCGGGCTGCTGGGCGGCCGGGTGGTCGCGCCACGTCGAGGGTGCCCAGGTACCAGCCACCTCTCCATGGTCGCCGCTCCGGGGACTTACCGCAATGCCGTTGTCCGATGGCGCCGTCCTGCCGTCGTCTTGACGCGTCGCCGGTTCGGAGCCCCGGCTGGCGGGCCTCTCCGGTGGGCATCAGCCAGGCCGGTACCATCGTCACCTTGTGTATGGGCTGCCCAGATCCATGAGCGCACGGTGACGACGCTGCAGCGACTGCTGCTGCCCAAGCTCGACCTGTGCCCGCAATCCGAGATGTACCTGAACTGCGTGGACAGGTCCTGGTTCTCCTACGCCACCGGTGACGTTCGCCTCCTCCGGGGCGCGTCGGTGCGTTTCGACACCTACTTCAACGCCTTCAGCGTCGGGAAGTGGCGTCGGCACAGTCAGGTCGACCGCGTCGTGTGGCGCTTCGAGGCCCAAGGCGACTTCGAGGCCGAGGTGGTATTGAACGAGGCCCACCATGCGTCGCGTGTGGTGGCGGCTGCCGCCTACCGGTCCGAGGGCCGGGCCTGGTTCGAGCTCGAGCCTCCGCCGCTGGCCGAGCTGGGCGACGGCCAGCTCTACCTGAAGATCCGCGGGCTGGGCCCCGAGACCGTGGTGTTCGCCGGCAGCGTCACCACCGACGACCAGCCGGCCCGCGATGTCCGCCTCGGTGTCGTCATCACCACCTACAACAGGCCTGATTACATCGGGCGGAACCTGGTCCGCCTGGGCGAGGCCCTGAAAGAAGAGCCCGGCTACGCCGACCGGCTCGAGATACTGGTGGTCGACAACGGCGCCAACCTCGATGTGGCGCTGCCGGCCACGCTGCCCATCACGGTGCTGCCCAACAAGAACCTCGGCGGTGCCGGCGGTTTCGCCCGGGGCCTCATGCATTTCCGCGACGGCGGCGAGGTCACCCACGTCCTTTTCATGGACGACGACATCAGCTTCGAGCCCGAGGTGGTCTTCCGCACCATGGAGCTGCTCTCCTACGCGCGCGACCCGCAACTGTGCCTGGCCGGGGCCATGTTGATGGAGGAGGAGCCCTACGTCCAGTTCGAATCGGGGGCCTCCTTCCGCAGTGAGTCGGTGCGCCCGCTACGTGCCATCGGCAGCCACGTCGATCTGCGCGAGTGGCGCAACCTCGTGGACAACGACGTGGAGCGGCCGGCCGGGTACGGCGCCTGGTGGTACTACGCCTTCCCGCTGGCCCTGGCCGAGGCCAACCCGTTACCCGTCTTCATACGTGGCGACGACATCTGCTTCGGTCTGCGGCACACCGGCCAGCACACCGTGACCATGAACGGGATCGGCGTCTGGCACCAGAACTTCGCACAGAAGAACGGTCCTGCGGCGTTCTACTACGAGTCCCGCAACCTGTCGCTGGTCAGCGTCCTGGCCTCGGACCGTTTCTCGGCGTTCCATCTGGCCCGCCGCTTCGTCTGCCACACGACACGGATGGCGCTGGCCATGAAATACGACACGGCGTCGGCCGACATCGACGGCATGCGCCAGTTCCTCGCCGGTCCCGAGGCGTGGCTGGCCCTGGACCACGAGCAGGTGAACCGCGACATCCGTGAACACGCCGGTGAACGCCCGGCGCCGCTCGACCGGGCCTCACTCGGGGTCCCGGCCTTCAAGCCGAGGTGGCCGGCGGTGACGCTGGTCGGCGGGGCGCTGTCGACCCTGGTCCTGTCCGGGCACGCCCTGCCGGCCCGGTTGTGCCGCCGACCGCCGGTCGGGCTCGAACTGGCCGCCTGGTCGCCGCTCGGCGTGCTGCGCCGGGAGGAGGTGGTGTACCGCTACGAAGCCACCGGTGAGGGCTTTGTGGCCCGGAGGGACCGCAGGCGTTTCTTCGCCCTGATGGACGAGATGGCCCGCACGGCCGCTCAGATCCCGGGTCAGTTCGACCGGTTGAAGCGCGAATACCGGGCGGCGTACCCGACCCTCACCGGCGACGACTACTGGCATCGCCAGTTCGGCGAAGATGCGGCGCCGACCGTCGCCTCAGAGCGATAGGGCGTCACGGTGGCCATCGCCGTCGCCGGCGCCGGCTTCTCGGGCGCAGTCGTGGCCCGTCAGCTGGCCGAGGCCGGGCACCGCGTCGAGGTCTTTGACGCCCGTGACCACGTGGCCGGCAACTGCCACACCGCCCGCGACGACGCAACCGACGTGATGATCCATGTTTACGGGCCCCACATCTTCCACACCGCCTGGCGCCACGTGTGGGAGTACGTGAACCGCTTCGGCCGCTTCGAGCCCTACAGCCACAAGGTGAAGGCAAGGGCCCTGGGCAGGGTGTACTCGCTGCCGGTGAACCTGCTCACTATCAACCAGTTCTTCGGGACGACCATGTCGCCGGCCGAGGCCCGCGTCTTCATCGCCGCCAGAGCCGATGCCTCCATCGCCGAGCCCGTCAGCTTCGAGGACCAGGGCCTGCGGTTCGTCGGCAAAGAGCTGTACGAGGCGTTCTTCGCCGGCTACACCAAGAAGCAATGGGGGGTGGATCCGGCAGAGCTGCCGGCCAGCATCCTCAAGCGGCTCCCGTTGCGGTTCAACTACGACGACACCTACTTCGACCACCCTTACATGGGCATTCCGGCCGACGGCTACACCGCTCT
>JBBSHS010000062.1:0-16237 GCA_038232515.1 Acidimicrobiales bacterium | reverse complement strand
GCCCGGGATCCCGGCGCAGGCCGAGGAGCTCATGGTCATGAGGGACATCGCCCTGAGCCGCCTGACCGGTGGACGGGTGCACTTCCTGCACCTGTCGACGGCCGGATCGGTCGCCATGGTGCGGGGGGCCAAGGCCGACGGCCTGGGCGTCACGGCCGAGGCCGCACCCCACCACTTCACGCTGACCGACGAGTGCGTCGCCGGCTATGACCCGCTGTTCAAGGTCAACCCGCCCCTGCGCACGGCCGACGACGTGGCCGCGGTGAAGGCCGGCCTGGCGGATGGGGCCATCGACGCCATTGCCACCGACCATGCCCCTCACGACCAAGAGGCCAAAGAGCAGCCCTTCGACCAGGCCCCGCCAGGCATGCTGGGCCTGGAGACGGCTCTCGCTCTGGCCCTGACAGAGCTCGAACTGCCCGTCGAGCGGGTGCTGGGGCTGATGTCGTGGCAGCCGGCGGCCATCGCCCAGCTGGAGGGCGAGCATGGGGGACCGCTGGAGGCCGGCGCCCCGGCCAACCTGTGCGTCATCGACCCCGCCGCCCAGTGGGTCGTCGACCCGGCCCGGTTGGCCAGCCGGTCGGTCAACACCCCCTACGCCGGCCGCCGCCTGCGCGGCCGCGTCCGCCACACGGTGCTGCGGGGCGAGCCCGTGGTCGTCGACGGCTGCGCCCAGCGATGAGCGGCCCGACGTCCGTGGTGGAGACGACGTGAGCGCCACCACACCAGCACATCGTCCGCACCCCGAGGATCCACGGGAGGCGCTGCTGGTCCTGGCCGACGGCACGACCTTCGAAGGCGAGGCCGTCGGGGCCGAGCCCCCGGACGGGGTGGCGACCGGCGAGGTCGTGTTCAACACGGTGATGTCGGGCTACCAGGAGGTCATCACCGATCCCTCGTACGCCGGACAGGTCATCTGCTTCACCTATCCCCACATCGGCAACTACGGGGTTTCGGTGGACGACGACGAGAGCCGACGCCCGTTCTGCGGGGGCGTGATCGTGCGTGCCCTCAGCCGGCGCCCGTCCAACTGGCGGGCCCACGAGGACCTGAACACCTTCCTGGTCCGCCACGGCGTTCCCGGGCTCTCCGGTATCGACACCCGCAGGCTGACCCGCCACATCCGCGAGGCCGGCTCCATGCCGTGCGCCTTCGGGACGGCGGCGGAAACGACGCTCAAGGCGGCCGCCCTGGCCGAACCCGGTACCGACGGCCTGGACCTAGTCGCCGGCGTCACCACCACCGAGCCCTACACCGTCGGCCAAGGGCCGCTGCGGGTGGTGGCCTACGACTTCGGCATCAAGCGCACCATTCTGCGCCACCTGGGCCGCATGGCCACCGTCGAGGTCGTGCCCGCCTCCACCACCGCAGCTGACGTCCTCGCCCGCCGGCCCGACGGGGTGTTCCTGTCCAATGGCCCCGGCGACCCGGCCGCCCTCGGCTACGCCGTCGAGGCCGTCGGCCAACTCCTGGGCGAGGTACCGGTCTTCGGGATCTGCCTGGGCCACCAGCTGCTGGGAGCGGCGTTGGGCGGGTCCACGTTCAAGCTGAAGTTCGGCCACCATGGCGGCAACCACCCGGTGCGCCGCCTGGCCGACAACTCGGTGGAGATCACCAGCCAGAACCACAGCTACGCACTGGTAGAGGGCTCCATCCCCCAGACCGAGCTCACCCACGTGAACCTCAACGACGGTGTCGTCGAAGGCATCCGATGCTCCGACGTCGCCGCTTTCGGCATCCAGTACCACCCCGAGGCCGGCCCCGGGCCCCACGACGCCCGGTACCTGTTCGACGACTTCGAGCTACTCATGCGGGCCGGTCCCACGGACGGGCTGGAGCTCGAGCTCTGATGCCCCGGCGCGCCGACCTCCGCTCCATCCTGGTGATCGGCTCCGGCCCCATCGTCATCGGCCAGGCCTGCGAGTTCGACTACTCGGGTACCCAGGCCTGCCGGGTGCTGAAGGACGAGGGCTACCGCGTCATCCTGGCCAACTCCAACCCGGCCACCATCATGACCGACCCCGACTTTGCCCACCGCACCTATGTCGAGCCCCTGGCCCCCGACGTGCTGGCCGCCATCGTGGAGCGTGAGCGGCCGGACGCCGTCCTGCCCACCCTGGGCGGCCAGACGGCGCTGAACCTGGCCATCGCCCTGGCCGAACACGGAGTCTTGGAGCGCTTCGGGGTGCAGCTGATCGGCGCCAACGAGCAGGCCATCCGTACCGCCGAGAACCGTGAGCGGTTCAAGGCGGCGATGACCGAGATCGGCCTGTCCGTCCCCGCCTCCGGCTTCGCCCATGACATGGACGAGGCGTTGGCGGTGGGCGACCAGATCGGCTACCCGGTGATCGTCCGGCCGTCCTTCATCCTGGGCGGAGCCGGCACCGGGATCGCCGCCAGCCGCGCCGACCTCGAGCTGTTCGCCCATGCCGGGCTGGCGGCCAGCCCCGTCAACGAGATCCTGATCGAGAAGTCGATCGCGGGGTGGAAGGAGTACGAGCTCGAGGTCATGCGCGACTGCGCCGACAACTGCGTGGTGGTGTGCTCGATCGAGAACGTCGATCCGATGGGTGTCCACACCGGCGACTCGATCACCGTAGCGCCGGCCCAGACGCTCTCGGATGTCGAGTACCAGCACATGCGCGACGCCGCCTTCGCCTGCATCCGGCGGATCGGGGTGGACACCGGGGGCTCCAACATCCAGTTCGCGGTCAACCCGGAGGACGGCGAGATGGTGGTGATCGAGATGAACCCGCGGGTCTCGCGCAGCTCGGCCCTGGCGTCCAAGGCCACCGGGTTCCCGATCGCCAAGATCGCAGCCCGCCTGGCCGTGGGCTACACCCTCGACGAGATCCGCAACGACATCACCGGCGAGACACCGGCCAGCTTCGAGCCCACCATCGACTACGTGGTGACCAAGGTGCCCCGCTGGGCCTTCGAGAAGCTGCCCGGCCTGTCCGAAGTGCTGGGCACCCGCATGCAGAGCGTGGGCGAGGCCATGGCCATCGGGCGCACGTTCCCCGAGTCGCTGCAGAAGGCGTTGGCCTCGCTCGAGCACGGGCGCTGGGGGCTCAACTGCGACCCCGGCGAGGCTGCGCTCGACCGGGTCGACGACGACGCGCTCCTGGCCCGGGCGGCGGTCGCCACCCCTGACCGGGCTTTCCAGTTGGAGGCTTGTCTGCGGCGGGGCATCACCGTCGAGCAGCTGGCTGCTTCCACCCGGGTCGACCCGTGGTTCCTCGACCAGATCAGCCTCATCGTGGAGGAGCGCCGTCGGCTGACCGAGACGGCCGGACCGGCGGCCATGAGCCGCAGGGCATGGCGACGGGCCAAGCGCCTCGGGTTCTCCGACGCCCAGTTGGCCTGGCTGTGGGGGACGGACGAGTCGACGGTCAGGGCCACCCGGCTCGGCCTCGGCGTGGCCGCCACGTTCAAGACGGTCGACACCTGCGCGGCCGAGTTCGACGCCCGCACGCCTTACCACTACTCGACCTACGAGGACGAGGACGACGTCCGCCAGGGTGACAGGCCGAAGGTGGTCATCCTCGGTTCCGGGCCCAATCGCATCGGCCAGGGAATCGAGTTCGACTACTGCTGCGTCCACGCCAGCTTCGCCCTGCGCGACGCCGGCTTCGAGACGGTCATGGTCAACTGCAACCCCGAGACGGTGTCGACCGACTACGACACCTCCAGCCGCCTCTACTTCGAGCCCGTCGACCTCGAGCACGTCCTCAACGTCATCGACGCCGAGGGCGGCGACGGCCGGCTGTACGGGGTGATCGTGAGCCTGGGGGGCCAGACGCCGCTGAAGCTGGCCGGCCAGCTTCCCGAAGGACTGGTGATGGGGACGTCGCCGGCCGCCATCGACCTGGCCGAGGACCGCGAGCAGTGGGGGTCGCTGTGCGCCCGCCTGGCCATCCCGCAGCCGGCCGGCGCCACGGCGGCCACGGTCGACGAGGCTCGGGCGGTGACCGCCCGCATCGGCTATCCGGCCTTGGTGAGACCCTCCTACGTGCTCGGGGGCCGGGCCATGTCGATCGTGTACGACGACGATGACCTGGCCGACGCCATGCACGAGCTGTCGGGCTTCGGGTCGCTCGGCCGCGAAGGCGGCCTGTCGGCCGAGCGCCCCGTGCTCATCGACCGGTTCCTGGAGGACGCCGTCGAGGTCGACGTCGACGCCATCCGTGACCGCTCGGGCGAGGTCGTCATCGGTGCGGTGATGCAGCACGTCGAGGAGGCCGGCGTGCACTCCGGGGACTCGGCCTGCGTGCTGCCCCCGTACGACCTGCCCGAACCGACGGTGCGGGTGCTCGAGGACTACACCCGCCAGATCGCCGATGCCCTCACCGTGGTGGGGCCGCTCAACGTGCAGTACGCAGTGAAGGACGGGCAGGTGTTCGTCATCGAGGCCAATCCCCGGGCGTCGCGGACGGTGCCGTTCGCGGCCAAGGCCACCGGTGTGCCGCTGGCCAAGGTGGCGGCCCGTGTCATGACCGGGGCCACGCTGGCCGGGCTGCGCCAGGAAGGCTTGTTGCGCCCGCCCAACCTCGGCTCCCACGTCGCCGTCAAAGAGGCCGTCCTGCCCTTCGACCGGTTCCCCGACTTCGACACCATGCTCGGGCCGGAGATGCGCTCCACGGGCGAGGTGATGGGCATTGACACCACCTTCGGGCTGGCCTTCGCCAAGAGCCAGATCGCCGCCGGGGACCGCCTGCCCGACACCGGCACGGTGTTCTTCTCCCTGGCCGACCGGGACAAACGGGCCGGGCTGGGACCGGCCGTGCGCTTCGTCGAGCTGGGCTTCAGCCTCAACGCCACGGCGGGGACGGCCGCCTTCCTGGAAGCCAACGGCGTGCCCGTCGACGCCGTGGTGGCCAAGGTCGGCGACCGCTCGGGTGGTGTCGACGCCGTCGACCTCATCGCCAACGGCAAGGTGCAACTGGTGGTCAACACGCCCCGCGGTCGCGGCCCGCGGGCCGACGGCGCCCACATCCGCAAGGCCTGCACCACCCACAACGTCGCCTGCCTGACCACGGTGGCCGCCGCCCGCGCTGCCGCCGGCGGCATCGCCGACTGGTCACAGACCGGCCTCCGGGTCCGCAGCCTGCAGGAGTTCCACGCCGAGTCACAGGAGCGTTTGGCGCTGTGAGCGCCCGTCCTCGCCGGCTGGGGCCGCCTGCGGCGGCTGGAGCCGCCTGCGGCGGAAGACCCGGGTGGTGCTTGCTGCGCTCGCTCGCCCCCCACCCACCCGTTCGAAGGGGGGTGCGCCTCCGTGGGTTGTCGCGTGCGGCGTAAGCCCCTTGCTTCCGTCGATTTGTCGACCAGGGTGGGGAGCGTTGGGCTTGGCAGTCCGGTGCTTACGGCTTCGGGGACTTCGGGGCATGGGGCGGAGTTGTCGGCTTACTTCGACCTTTCAATCCTCGGGGGGGTCGTGGTGAAGTCGCTGTGCGCCGGGGCCTGGCCAGGGAACCCGCCGCCGCGGGTGCACGAGACGGCGGTCGGGATGCTCAACTCCGTCGGGCTGCAAGGGCCGGGGGTGGAGGCTTGGATGGAGGACGAACTGCCTCTACTGCGCCGGAGCGGGGCCCGGGTCGTCGTCAGCATCTGGGGCCGGTGCGTCGAGGATTACGAGAAGGCAGCCGCCATGCTGGGGGAGGCGCCGGCTGGGGCCATCGCCGCCGTCGAGGTCAACGTGAGCTGTCCCAACCTCGAGGACGCCCGCCGGATGTTCGCCCACTCCGCCAACGCCACGGCCGAGGCCGTCGACGCCGCCGGCGCCGCCCGCCTGCCCCGTTGGGCCAAGCTCAGTCCCAACGTCACCGACATCACCGAGATCGCCGCCGCCGCCCTGTCCGCCGGGGCCGAAGCGCTCACGCTGGTGAACACCGTGCTGGGCATGGTCATCGACCTCGGCACCCGGCGACCGGCTCTGGCCCACGGGGGCGGCGGATTGTCCGGCCCTGCCATTCATCCGGTGGCGGTGCGGGCCGTATGGGACGTGTACGCCGCCTTCCCCCAGGCCAGCATCGTCGGCGTGGGTGGCGTGGTGTCCGGGGCCGATGCCATCGAGCTGATGTTGGCCGGCGCCGCCGCCGTAGAAGTCGGTACGGCCACGTTCGCCGACCCGTACGCTCCGGCCCGGGTGCTGGACGAGGTGCGATCCTGGTGCGTCGGGCATGGCACGGCCCGGGTGGCCGACCTCGTCGGCCAGGCCCACCATGCCTGATTCCAACGCCACAGGCCCGGGCCCGGTCGACCGTCGGCAGCCGACCGTGGAGCTGGCCATCGCCTTGGACGTCGACGACCTGTCGGCGGCCATCAGGCTGGCCGAGCAGCTACGGCCCTGGTTCTGCGTGGCCAAGGTGGGGCTGGAGCTGTACAGCGCCAGCGGGCCCGATGCCGTCGCCGCCATGCTCGAAGCGGGGTACCGGGTGTTCCTCGACCTCAAGCTGTACGACATCCCGACGACGGTCCGGAGGGCCGCCCGTGTGCTGGGATCGCTGGGTGCCAGCTATCTGACGGTGCCGGCCGTGGCCGGTACCGCCGCCCTGCGGGCTGCGGTCGAAGGGCTGGCCGAGGGCGCGTCCAACGCCGGGCTATCGCCGCCTGCGGTGCTGGCCGTCACCATGCTCACGTCGCAACCCGATGCCCCGCCGTCGCTGCTGCGCCAGCGGGTCCAGACCGCCATGGAGGCGGGTTGTAGCGGGGTGGTGTGCGCGGCCGGCGACGTGGTGGAGGTGAAGTACATGGCACCCGGGTTGTTGGCGGCGGTGCCCGGCATCCGGATGGGCGGCGGGGACACCCACGATCAGGCCCGGGTGGCCACCCCGGCTGCGGCGATGGCCGCAGGCGCCGACATCCTGGTCATCGGCCGGGCCGTGACCGCGGCCGACGACCCGGCGAAGGCGGCCGCCCGGATCGTCGCCGATCTCGGCTGACGGCCGACGCCGAGCGTCTGGGGTCCCCTACGCTCACCAGCCGACCTTCGGTTGGTCCGGAGGCCGCATGTGAGGGCATCCCCATGTTCGAGAAGCACAGGCAGGAGAAGGCGGCCAAGGAGTACGCCGAGGCCGTGGCCACATGGGAACGCGAGGACGACACCCTCAAGGGGCTGCTATCGGTGATCTCCAAGGGCGGCGGCCCTGACGGAGGTGGTCCTGTGGAGGTCCCTCTGGTCCTGAAGAAGGCTGAGCACTCCGTGTTCGTCCTCACCGGTGGCGGGCTTTTCGAGCCACGCCGGGGCCCGGGTCACTACGCCGGCCGGAGCTCGGGATTCTCCATCCCCCTCGGGAGCACCGGCGTGCGGTACCGCATCGGTGCCTCGCGTGGCACCTTCGTCCAGGGCGACGAGAACCCGACGATCATCGACACCGGCACTGCGGTGGTCACCGATCAGCGGGTGGTCTTCATGGGGTCCAGGCGGACGGTGGAATGGGCGTTCACCAAGCTGGTCGCCATCCAGCACTACGAGAATCGGCCATGGACGGCCATCCAGGTGAGCAACCGTCAGAAGGTGACGGGGATCACCTACGACGCCGCCCACCAACAGAACCTGCGTCTGCGGCTCGAGGCGGCGCTGGCGCTGTTCAACCGGGACACGGCCGAGCTGTCGAGCCAGCTTCGAACGGCGATCAGCGCCCACGACGGGGCCAGGCCACGGATGGCGGTCACCCCGGCCAGCGGGCCGCCCTCGAAGGTGGAGACGCAGTGGCCGGCCTCCGGCACCCAGATCGGGCCCGCCGGGGCACCGGGCGGCGAGCCGACGCCGTTGCCCCTGCCGAATTGGTATCCCGATCCGGAGCGTCGGCACCAGTACCGCTACTGGGATGGCACCCGGTGGAGCGACGAAGTGGCCGATGCCGGCGTGCAGGGAATCGACCGCTCCGGCGGCACCTGACGCAGCGCCGACGCACCAGTCGGGGACACAGACAAGCGAAGCTAGGCGCTTGGCGCTTGGCGCCTAGGAACCGACACGATTGAGTAAAGTTCCACGCCGCGCCGACAAGGTTCAGTGATGGCCGCTTCGGTTTGTCGAACTGACGGCGTGGCGGCGTGGGAGGGCTGCGTCGGGTTCGAGGATGACGGCCAGCCCACGAACGCAGGATTGCCCCCGTAGCGTGCGGGTGAAGAACATCGCCGCTAGTAGGCCGAAGGATGACCTGACCGCTCGTCGGGCGGGTGCGAAGCCCCGGTAGGGATCTCCACCCACATCCCGGGAGCGGATTTCCCGAAGCGGCCCGGTGCCGGGCAAGGTCCGGGCGGCCTTCGGGTGGGCGTTTGCGGCTAGCGTTCCGGCCATGCCTCTGCCCCCGTCGCTCTCACCCGATCAGCGCCAGGCTGCCCTGCAGAAGGCGGCCGAGGCCCGCCGTGCCCGAGCCGAGTTGAAAGAGAAGCTGAAGATGGGCTCCATCAGTTTCCCAGAGCTCCTTGACCAGGCCGGCAAGGACGAGATCGTCGGCAAGATGAAGGTCGTCGCTGTGCTGGAGAGCCTTCCTGGGCTCGGCAAGGTGAAGGCTCGCCGGCTGATGGAGGAGGTTGGTATCAGTGACGCCCGCCGGGTGCAGGGCCTGGGTGCCAACCAGCGCAAGACCCTCCTCGAGAGGATCGCCGGCGGCTAAGGCACCGTCGCGCCACGGGCCACGGGCACCGACGGTGCCGCCGGGGAGGGGCCGGTGATCATCGTCCTGTCCGGCCCCGGCGGGGTCGGAAAGGGCTCCATCGTCAAGGGGCTGCTCGAGGTCGACGATGGTGTCGTCCTGTCCCGGTCGTGGACCACGCGGCCCCAGCGCCCGGGGGAGCCGGACGGCGCCTACGTGTGGGTTGACCCCCCGACGTTCCTGGCCCGGGTGGCGGCCGGCGGCTTCCTCGAGTACGACGAGTTCCTCGGCCATCTGTACGGCACACCCATGCCCGACGCGCCGGACCTCGACCGACTCGGCGCCCTCGGGGACCGTGACCTGTTGTTGGAGATCAACGTGCAGGGGGCCGAGCAGGCGAGGGCCCGCCATCCCGACGCCCTGGTGCTGTTGGTGGTGGCGCCCACGCCGGCGGAGCAGGAGGCCAGGTTGCGAAAGCGGGGCGACGACGAGGACCACGTGCAGCGCCGGCTGGCCATCGCCCATGCCGAGGAGGACAAGGGCCGCCGCCTGGCCGATGCCATCGTGGTGAACGACGACCTTGACCGGGCCGTGGCCGAGGTGGCTGGTATTCTGGCCCGCCGCCGGGGTCTTCCGGCCCCACCCCCCTCGGAGGCAACTGGATGGCTGTGACGCGTCGCCCCACGATGATGGACCCGCCGGTCGAGCGCCTGCTCGACAAGGTCGACTCCAAGTTCACCCTGGTCACCCTGGCGGCCAAGCGGGGACGGCAGATCAACGCCTACTTCAACCAGTTGGGTGAAGGTCTCGGCTCCATCGTGCCGCCCCAGGTGGCGTCGGTGTCCCGCAAGCCCCTGTCCATCGCCCTCGAAGAGGTGGCCGAGGCCAAGATCGTCTACCGCCGCATCGACCCCGAGGCGCTCGAGGGCGAGCCAGGCGAGCCCGAGCCCGTCGCCTGAGCAAGGCCTAACCTCGGCCGGCGTGGGAGCGCTGGCCGGCAGGCGGATCGTCCTGGGTGTGAGCGGGGGGATTGCCGCCTACAAGGCCATCGAGCTGTGCCGTCGCCTGTCCGACGCCGGTGCCGTCGTCAGCCCGGTCCTCACGGCCGACGCCACCCGCTTCGTCACCCCGCTCACCTTTTCGGCCCTGGCCGCCGAACCGGCCCGCACCTCGCTGTTCGACGGGCCCGAGCCATCGCCCCACACGACGCTCGGGCGGCGCGCCGATCTGGTGGTGGTGGCCCCGGCCACGGCCCGGACGCTGGC
This sequence comes from Acidimicrobiales bacterium, assembly GCA_038232515.1. Classification (GTDB taxonomy): domain Bacteria; phylum Actinomycetota; class Acidimicrobiia; order Acidimicrobiales; family JAUJNH01; genus JBBSHS01. Next base: position 6,372 of record JBBSHS010000062.1, on the reverse strand, counting down.
CGCCTACGCCGCCGGGCTGGCCGACGACCTCCTGGTGGCCACCCTGCTGATGGCCCGGGGCCCGGTGCTGCTGTGCCCGGCCATGCACACCGAGATGTGGCGGCACCCGTCGACCCAGGACAACATCGCCCTGCTGCGACGCCGGGGTGTGTACGTGCTGGAACCGGCGTCGGGCCGTCTGGCGGGCGGCGACGACGGGCCCGGCCGCCTGCGTGAACCCGAGGAGATCGTGGCCGAATGCGAGCGCATCACCACCTCGTTCGGCGCCGCCGATGGTGACCTTGCCGGCCGCAGGTTGGTCGTCACCAGCGGTGGCACCCGAGAGCCCATCGACCCGGTGCGCTTCATCGGTAACCGCAGCTCGGGCAAGCAGGGCCACGCCCTGGCCCGGGAGGCGGCGGCCCGGGGGGCGGCGGTCGTGCTGGTGAGCACCGTCGACCGTCCGGTCCCACCTGGCGTCGAGGTGGTGCGGGTGGACACCGCGGCCGAGATGCTGGACGTCGTCGTGGGGTCAGCGGCCGCCGCCGACGCGGTGGTCATGGCCGCCGCCGTCGCCGACTGGCGCCCGAAGCAGGCGGCGCCGTCGAAGATCAAGAAGTGGCAGGACGGCGTCCCCGAGGTCGTGATGGAGCCGACCGTCGACATACTGGCCGAGCTGGGCCGGCATAGGCGGCCCGGACAGGTGTTGGTCGGCTTCGCCGCCGAGACCGACGACGTGCGGGACAACGCCGTGGCCAAGCTCACCAGCAAGGGCCTCGATCTGATCGTGGCCAACGACGTGACCGCCGCCGGCGCCGGCTTCGAGCACGACACCAACCGGGTGGTGCTGATCACCGCCGACGGCGCTGCCCGCCAACTTCCGCTGGCGTCCAAGGACGAGGTGGCGCGGGCCGTGGTCGACGCCGTAGTGGCGCGGCTGGGCGCCATCGGCCAGGCTGGTCGACCGTGACGGCGTACACGTTCACCTCCGAATCGGTCACCGAAGGCCACCCCGACAAGATGGCCGACCAGATCTCCGACGCCGTTCTCGACGCCATCATGACCGTCGACCCGATGGGCCGGGTGGCCTGCGAGACGCTTCTCACCACCGGCCTGGTCGTGGTGGCGGGCGAGATCACCACCAAGGCCTACGTCGACATCCCCAAACTGGTACGCGAGACGGTGTGCGCCATCGGCTACGACCGCGAGAGCTATGGGTTCGACGGCCACACCTGCGGCGTCGTCACCGCCATCGACGAGCAGAGCCCGGACATCGCCCAGGGCGTCGACTTGGCCTACGAGACCCGGACGGGCAAGAGCGGAGAGGACATCCTGAACAGCCAGGGCGCCGGCGACCAGGGGATGATGTTCGGCTACGCCTGCGACGAGACCGCCGATCTCATGCCCCTGCCCATCTGGCTGGCCCACCGGCTGGCCCAGCGCCTGAGCGGGGTGCGCAAGGCCGGAGTGGTCCCCTACCTGCGCCCCGACGGAAAGACACAGGTCACCTTCGAATACCGCGACGGGCGCCCGTACCGGCTCAAGACCGTGCTCGTCTCCACCCAGCACGCACCTGGGATCGACTTCGACACGCTGCTCAAGCCCGACCTGCGCGACCACGTCATCGTCCCGCTGGTACCGGCCGAGTTCGCCGACGACGACTACGAGATCCTGGCCAACCCCACCGGGACGTTCGAGCTGGGGGGCCCCCACGCCGACACCGGCCTCACCGGGCGCAAGATCATCGTGGACACCTATGGCGGCACCGCCCGCCATGGAGGCGGCGCCTTCTCCGGCAAGGACCCGTCCAAGGTGGACCGCTCGGCCGCCTACGCCGCCCGGTGGGTGGCCAAGCACGTCGTGGCCTCCGGTGTAGCCGCCCGCTGCGAGATCCAGGTGGCCTACGCCATCGGCGTGGCCCAGCCCGTCTCGCTGCTGGTCGAGACCTTCGGCACCGAGCAGGTCGACCCGGCCCGCATCTCCCGGGCCGTCACCCAGGTCTTCGACCTGCGGCCGGCGGCCATCATCCGCGACCTCGACCTGCGACGCCCCATCTACCGGCGCACCGCCGCCTACGGCCATTTCGGGCGCTCCGACAAGGAGTTCAGCTGGGAGCACACCAGCCGGCTCGATGATTTCAAGTCTGCCGTCGGGGTGTAACCGGCCGCATTCCTGCGGTGTCGACGGGTTTGAGAGGCATCGGGCCATGCCTGAACGGCGGTGACACCGGGCGCCTCGGCAAGGGTGGTGCGGGTTTTGCCGGACGTGCCGGCCATCGACAGGACGTTCGACTACCTGGTCCCCGACAGCGTGGGCGACCAGGTGCGCGTCGGGACGATGGTCCGCATCCAGCTCGGCCCTCGCCGGGTGGGTGGCTGGGTGGTGGCCGACGACGTCGAACCGCCGGCCGGCGTGGTGCCCCGCCCGCTGGCCCAGGTGCGCGGCTGGGGGCCATCGCCGGCTGTCATCGATCTGTGCGCGTGGGCGGCGTGGCGATGGGCGGGTAGGACGGCCACGTTCGTGGGCACGGCGTCGCCTGAAAGGGCGACGGCCTCACTTCCCACCCCTTTTCCCCCCGGCCCGCCGGCCGCCGTCGTCCATGGTTCGTCGGGTCTGTCCGTCCTGGCCGGGGAAGCTCTGGCCGGCGGCGTGACCGTCGTCCGCCTCCCTCCGGCCGCTGACCCCTGGGTCGTGGTGGCAGAGGCGGACGCGCTCGGCCCGTCCCTCATCATGTGCCCGTCCGTGGCCCAGGCCGGCCTCGTGGCCGGGCGCCTCCACCAGGCGGGCCGTCCCGTGGCCCTGATGCCGGGCGACTGGGCCGCGGCCGCCGGGGGTGGGGCCACCGTCGTCGGCACCCGGGCGGCGGCGTTCGCGCCCGTGCCCGGCTTCGAGCAGGGCAGGGGCGGGGCCGTGGTGGTCCTCGACGCCCATGACGAAGGCCACGCCAACGGGGCCACGCCCACCTGGTCGGCGGTGGGCGTGGGCGTCGAGCGGGCCCGGCGGGCGGGGGTGCCGTGCGCCCTGGTGTCGGCCTGCCCCACACTCGAGCACCTGGGGCTGGGGCGGCTGGTTGTCCCCTCCCGCTCCGAGGAACGGGAGGGGTGGGCCATGCTCGACGTGTTCGACCGTCGAGGTGACGACCCTCGAACCGGCCTGTTGGCTGAGCGGCTGGTGCCGCTGGTGCGCGGCGGTGGGCGGGTCGTCCTGGTGCTGAACCGCAAGGGCCGGGCCCGGTTGCTGGCCTGTCTGTCGTGCCGCGAGCTGCAGCGCTGCCAGCGGTGCGGGGCGGCGGTGGCCGAAGGGGATGCCGGGCTGCGCTGCGGTAGGTGCGCCACGGTGCGGCCGCGGGTCTGCCAGCACTGCGGGGCGACGACCATGAAGGCGCTCCGGGTGGGCGTCAACCGCCTGCGCGAGGAGATCGAGGCCCTCGCCGGCCGCCCCGTGGGCGAGGTGACGGGCGACAGCGCCGCCGTTCCCGACGCGGCGGTGCTGGTCGGCACCGAGGCCGTGCTGCACCGGGTGGCGGGGGCGAGCGTCGTCTGCTTCTTGGACTTCGACCAGGAGCTCCTCGCCCCCCGCTACCGGGCCGCCGAGCAGGCACTGGGCCTGTTGGCCCGGGCCGCTCGCCTCGTCGGCCCCCGGTCCGCCGGGGGGCGCGTCGTGGTGCAGACCCGCCTGCCCCGCCACCCCGTCATAGACGCCGCTCTGCACGGCGACCCAGGCCGGCTGTCCGCCGCCGAAGCTCCAACCCGCGCCGCCCTGCGCTTTCCGCCGGCGGCCGCGCTGGCCCTCGTGTCGGGCCCGGCCGCCGCCGCCTGGGTCGCCGGCCTGTCGGCCGTCGACGTCCTGGGCCCCGACGCCGGCAGGTGGCTGGTACGGGCGGGCGACCACGAGGCTCTGTGCCAGGCCCTGGCCGCCCCCCCCCGCCCACCGGGCCGCCTGCGGGTGGAGGTGGACCCGGTGCGCCTGTGAGGCCGCAAGCCCGAAGGCCGGCAGGGCTCGCCGTGGTGGGACGGTGTGCGCGCCACTATCCCGGCACATCGCCCCCGCTCGGCAGGCTCGGCGGCGTGGCCCGGTCGGAGCCGGCGTCCGACGTCGACCACTCGCGCCGGCGGACGTCGTAGAGGGCGATGCTGGCCGCGGTGGCCACGTTCAGCGAGCCGACCCGACCGACCTGGGGGACGTACACCGCGAGATGGCACCGGGCCAGCAGGGCGGGGGAGAGGCCATGGTCCTCGTTGCCCATGGCGATGCAGATGTCGCCGGCCAGGTGCGCCTCGGGGAGGGGCGCGGCGCCCTCGGCCAGCTCGATGCCGACGACGGAGAAACCGTCGGCCGCCGCTTCCGCGGCCGCCACCGCGGCCGACTCCACCAGCGACCACCCGACCAGGCGCTCGGTGCCCAGGGACGTCTTGCGGCAGGAGGGGTGGTGGGGCGAGGCTGAGTTCCCGGCCAACCACACGTGTTCGACGCCCAGGGCGGCCGCCGTGCGCAGGATGGCGCCGACGTTGAATGGTGAGGTCACCGAGTCCAGCACGAGGCAAAGCCGCCACTGGGTCCGGTGCCGCCAATGCCGGTTGAGGCGCTTGACGTCGGTGGGCCGGAGTTGCCGGCTCACGGGCCGCACCGGGCCTGGGCCCGTAGGATCCTGTAGCCCTGCTTGGACGATTCCCTGGTGGTGGGCCAGCCTTGGTCGCAGAGCCACCGGGCCAACGAGTCGGCCCCCAGGTTCTTGTGCACCACCAGGCTGGCGCTGGCTCCCGGGGCCAGGCGGTCGAGCCAGGTCGAAAGCAGGTCGTGCAGGGCGGCCTTGCCGATGCGGATGGGAGGGTTGGACCACAGGCCGGCCAGGCGCACGCCCGGGGGGACGGCGTCGGGGGGTACCGCCCGGACGTTGGCCAGGCCGGCGGCGGCGGCGTTGGCGGCCGTGAGGGACAGGGCCCGCTCGTTGACGTCGACGGCCCACACCACCGAGGCCGGGGCCCGTACCGCCAACGCCAGGCTTATGAGCCCGTAGCCGCAACCGAGGTCCAGCACGTCCCCCGCGGGCGGCGGCGCCATGGCGTCGAGCAGCACCCTGGTGCCGGGGTCGACGGCGGCGGCCGCGAACACCCCCCGGTCCGTGGTCAGGGCCAGCGTCCGGCCGTCCACCTCCACCTCGACCGTCGACGGCCGGCTGGGGACCGTCGGCGAGGAGTCGAAGTAATGGGGCATCGGCCGGTAGCCTGGCACGGCCATGTCGACCTATCAGATCCGCCTCGTGGGCGACCCCGTCCTGAAGCAGAAGGCCGATGTCGTCACTGACATCGACGGCTCCATCGCCAGGCTGGCCGGCGACATGGTCGTCGCCTTGCGCCAGGCCAAGGGCCTGGCCTTGGCCGCTCCTCAGATCGGCGTGCTGAAGCGCCTTTTCGTCTACGACCTGCTGGACGACTCCGGTCCCCACACCATCGTCAACCCGGTGATCACAGAGTCCAGCGGCGAGTGGGAGTACGAGGAAGGATGTCTCTCCGTCCCGGGCCTGTACTTCCTGATCGTACGGCCCAAGCAGGTCCACATGACCGGCTACGACCTCGACGGCAACGAGCTGTCGATCGAGGCCGACGAGCTCATGGCCCGGATGCTCCAGCACGAGCTCGACCACCTGGAAGGCCGGCTCCTGCTCGAGCTGCTCGACAAGGACCAGCGCAAAGCGGCCAAGAAGGCCCTGCGCACCCAGAGCCTGACCGTCTGAGCGGCACCCGGACGTAGCCTGGGCCGGGTGCGGCTCGCGTTCCTGGGGACGCCGGAGGCGGCGGTGGCCCCGCTCAGGGCCCTGGTCGCTGCCGGCCACGACGTCGACCTGGTCGTCACCCGGGCCGACAAGAAGAGGGGCCGGGGGAGCGCCCTTTCGTCCAGCCCGGTCAAGGCCGCCGCCGTTGAGCTCGGCCTCGAGGTGGCCCATGACCCGGACGCGGTGCTCGACCGCGACCTCGACCTCGCTGTGGTCGTCGCCTTCGGGCGCATCATCAAGCCCCACGTGCTGGCCCGTTTGGCGATGGTGAACGTCCATTTCTCGCTCCTGCCCCGCTGGCGGGGGGCGGCGCCGGTGGAGCGGGCCATCCTGGCCGGCGACGCCGAGACGGGGGTCTGCCTCATGGACGTGGCCGAAAGGCTCGACGAGGGAGGCGTCTACGCCGTCGAGCGGGTCCGCATCGGCGACAACGAGACAGCCGACGAGTTGCGGTCCCGGCTGGTCGACGTCGGGACGGCCCTGCGGGTCGAGCGGCTCACTGACGGGCTGGGCCGGCCCGCACCTCAGCGAGGGGAACCCACCTACGCGGCCAAGGTCCAGTCCGATGAGTGTCGCATCGACTGGAGCCAGTCAGCCGAGGTGGTGCGGCGCGGCATCCG
>JBBSHS010000061.1:0-16325 GCA_038232515.1 Acidimicrobiales bacterium | reverse complement strand
TGGGGGTGGTTTTCTTAGTTCTGGGGGTGTCGGGTTGTCTCCCGGGGCCCATCTCGCCCGCTTCGCCCCCCCACCCTACACACTCACGCGGCTCTGGTTCAGTCGAACTTCTTGGGGACCACGCCCTCGAGGTAGTGCGTGTAGAGCCTGCGGACCACGTCGATCAGGCCGGCGGTCGACTGGAACGGCCTCAGCTCGACGGTGACGACGTTGGAGTACATGTGCACGGTGGCCACCTTGCCGGTGGCCAGCAGCCGGCGGGCCAGCTCGTCGGGCGGCCGGGCGCCGCTGATGTCGTCTCCCTGGTCGTAACGCAGGTGGGCCATGCTGGTGAGCGAGCGGTTGAGCTCGAACCGGGCCACACCCGGTGCCGAACCGCTCTTCTCGACGACATTGATCGACTGGCCCATGCCGTCGCCGACGGTAGCCGGTGGGCCCGTGGATGATCCATCTGCGACCGGCCCCGGCGTACGCTGGCCGACCATGTCGTCGCCGGAGGGAGCAACGCGACGGCCCGTCCCGGTACGCACGATCGCCGCCACCATCGCCATGGTCCTGGGCACCGTCGTGGCCGGGTTGATCGTCATGAAGCTGGCCCGGATCATCAGCTGGCTGGTGGTGGCCGCCTTCATAGCGTTGATCCTCACTCCCGTGGTCGACTTCTTCCAGCGCCGCCTCCACCTCCGCCGGTCTCTGGCCATTCTGCTCACCTTCGTCGTCGGCGCGGCGGTGCTCTCGGCCGCCCTCTATGCCTTCATCCGTCCGATCGTCGACCAGGTCAGCCACTTCGCCGACAATTTTCCCCGCTACGTGGACGACGCCAAGGCGGGCCGCGGCGCCGTCGGCCACCTGGTCCACAAGTACAGGATCGACAACTACATCTCCAAGAACCAGGACAAGTTCAAGGCCGCCCTGTCGAGCGCGGGCAAGCCCGCCGCCTCCATCGCCCGCAAGCTGGCCAGCACGGTGGCGGCCATCGTCACCATCATCGTGCTGGCCTTCTTGATGCTGGCCGTAGGGCCCGGCATGGCCGACAGCGGGCTCAACGCACTGCCGCCGCGCTATCGCCAACGTCTCCGCAAGGTGGCCGCCGACTCGGCTCGGGCCGTGACCGGCTACGTCGCCGGCAACCTGCTCATCTCCCTCATCGCCTCCGTCATGACGTTCCTCAGCCTGTGGATCCTCGGGGTGCAATTCCGGGCCGTGTTGTCGCTCTGGGTCTTCTTCGCCGACCTGATCCCGCTCGTCGGGGCCACCTTGGGCGCCATTCCGGCGGTGATGGTGGCGGCCCTGGCCTCGCCGGTCAAAGGCATCATCATGATCGCCATCTTCGTCGCGTACCAGCAGTTCGAGAACCACGTGCTGCAGGTCACGATCATGGCCAAGACGGTGCGCCTCAACCCGCTCGCCGTCCTAGTCAGCGTGCTCATCGGCGTCGAGCTGTTCGGCTTCCTCGGCGCCCTCCTGGCCATCCCGGCCGCCGGCGTCATCCAGGTGGTGGTGCGCGACTCATGGGACAACCACCGCGGGCAGTTGAAGCCCAGGCCCACGCTCGGCGCCGACGAGGTGCCCCTCAACGAGAACGAGAAGGTGAACGACGACGCTGCCTCCGAGGGCGGCGGCAAGACGACCGTGCCGCCGGAACCGGCCGACGGCATCGGGCCCATCCCGATCGAACCGACACGGGAGGCGTCGTAGGGGTGAACGAGGTCGTCGAGGGCGACGGCCACCTCATCAGCTCTCCAATCCCGGCGAAGCTGCTGCCTCTGGCGCCTCGCCTGTGTCGGCTGCGTCGGTCGCTTCCGTGTCGGGGGGCTCCTCGACCGGACCGTGCGTCGGCACGGCGTCGGGGGCGTCGGGTGCGTCGGATGCGTCGGGGACGAGCGGATGTGCCGGCGTCGGGTCGGGCTCGACGTGGCGCCGGCCGAGCAGGACGAAGCTGAGGGCGGCCAGCACCATCACCACCGGGGCCACCACCTCGTTGATACGCAGACCGGCGACATGGGTGAAGGCTGGATCGATCCGCAGGCTCTCGAAATACCAGCGGCCCAGCGTGTACAGGGCCACGTACAGGGCGAAGGTCTGCCCCGGCTTCACCCTCCCGGGCCGCAGCCGGCGCTCGAACACCAGTACCACGAAGCCGGCGACCGCCAGGCACCACAACGACTCGTAGAGGACCGTCGGGTGGAAGCGGAGGTCGGCACACGGTGTGTAGCTGGCCGGGCAGTGGTCGGCGTCGATGCGCAGGCCCCACGGCATGCTCGTCGGGCGGCCGAACAACTCCTGGTTGAACCAGTTTCCCCAACGCCCGAAGGCCTGGGCCACGGCGATGCCCGGCGCGGCCATGTCCATCAGCATCAGCACCGGGCCGCCTCGACGGTGGGAGACCCATGCGCCCACTGCCGTTCCCAGGGCGACGCCGCCCCAGATGCCCAGACCGCCTTTCCAAATGGCCAGCATGTCCCAGCGGTGACCGGCGTAGGTGTCCCAGTCGGTGGCCAGATGGTAGAGGCGTGCGCCCACCAGGCCGGCGGGCACGGCCCACACGGCCACCGTCGACACGAGGTCGGCGTCGCCACCCCTCCGCTCCCACCGGTCGGCGATGACCTTCACGCCCACCAGCACGCCGACGGCGATGCACAGCCCGTAAAAGCGGACCTGCAGGGGGCCCAGGTGGAGGGCCGAGGACGACGGGCTCGGGATGCTGGCCATCAGCATGGTCCTGGCCGGCAGCATGGTCGCCGTCGCCCTCTACCAGCCGGGCCGGGCGGAGCCCGACGCAGTACAGCCGGCTACAGGTGCGTTCATCCCGACCGGTCAGGCGACAGGTCGGCGGACTGGTCGGGTGCGCGGTCGGCTACCCCCGCCACCGTGTCGAGGCGGCGGGCGCCCCTGTGGGCCACGCCGAAGGTCAGCCCGGCAAAGGTGAGCGACACCGCCGCCAACACCAGGTGCACCACCCGGAAGCCCAACGTCTGGTTGGCCGAGTTCATCAACATGTTCTTTATGAGCACGACCCACACGAACGTCGACCAGCCGGCGAACCCCCGCAGCACCCACACGTCCCGTCGTGTCATGCGGAGAGCGCGGGCACGGGATCAAGGCACAGGCACCGGGCATTCACGGCTTCGACCCTACCGGGGCCCGCAGTGGTCCGGGCAATCGCCTTCTCCTGCATCCTCCGCCACGATACGCGTGGAAGGAGTCTCCCGCCCGTCACCGGACGGAACCAGACGGAACCGGACCGCCGGGCGAGGAGGTATCGACGGCACCGGTCCGTCCGTCTAGTAAGAAGCGCCAGGGTCAGCATCGGGCGTCGGGATGTCGACAAGTCGAGGGAGACAAGATGGCGGCCTCCGACACTGCTGGTCCAGCCGCAGTAGCTCAGGCGGCGATGGCCGGCGAGCGGGCCAGCATCACGATGCCGAGCCCGGCCCGCGCCGCCCCCACCACCGCAGGCGCCGGATGATGGGTCCGCTCACTGAACAACCCGGCACCCAGCACCCACGCCCACACCGGCTCGGCGGCGGTGAGCACCGGCAACGACGCAGTCACCGGGCCGGCCTGGAACGCTGTCTGAACCACGACCATGCCGGCCAGGCTGACGGCAGCCAGCGCGTACGGGGGCCAGGTCACCAGCAGGTGGGCATCGAGCTGGCCGGGCCGGACGACCGTCTTGGTGAGCGCACCGGTGAGGCCGTACGAGGCACCGGCGGCCCCGGCGTAGAGGGCGGCCCGCTGGGACGGGCCCGCGCCACGGGTGGCGGCCACCACAAAAGCCGCGCACAGCACGAGGGTGGCCACTCCGGCGACCGCCCACCGACCGAAGGGCGCCGTATCGGTACCGCCCGTCGGTGCGCCGAGGACGAAGAAGACGAGCCCGGCCACGATGGCGGTGCTGCCCATGAGATCGCGGCCGGTGGTCCGTTCGCCGGTGGCCGCAGCCATGGCCACGGCAAATCCCAGCCCGCTCACCAGCAGCGCCTGGACGAGAGCCAGCGAGCCGTAGCGCAGGGCCACCGCCTGCAGCAGGTAGCCGGCCACGTCGACGGCGATCCCGACCAGCCAGAGCGGTCGGTGCAGCAAGGACCACATCAAGCTGAGGCGGCCGGCGTGGCGGGGGTCGACCTGCCTGGCGTTGCGCTGCTGGATCACCGCCGCGGCGGCGTAGCAGAAGGCGGCAGCCAGAGCGTAGAGAGCCACCATCGTGGCCGGTGACGTTAGCGAGAGGCGGCACCGGAGCCCCGCCCCCTCGAGCCCCGACGGCGTCGGTCGCCCCGGCGGTCTTGTGTCCTTCCTCGTCGTCTCGGCCAGTGTGGGCGGTGGGCACGATGGTGTGACCCGGGAGCTGGCGGCGCGGTGGCGGGCGCAGGGCCGGACGGTCGAGCTCGTCGACTTCCTCGACGTGCTGCCGTGGGGCCTGGGGCGGTTGTTGCGGGCCGGCTACCGGCGCCAGCTCGAGCTGGCACCCTGGAGCTACGAGGGGATCTACCGCTTGATCCTGCGTTTCCCGTGGCTGCGCCGGCCGACGACATGGCTGTTGTACGTCCTCACCGCGCACCGCCTGCGGCACAGGGCGGCCGGGGCCCAGGTCGTGGTGTCGACGTACCCCCTGTCGTCGGTGGTCCTCGGCCGGCTCCGGCGCCGCGGGCGGCTCGCCGTCCCCGTCGTCACCTTCCTCACCGACTTCTCCGTGCACCCCATGTGGGTGCACCACGGGGTCGACCTGCACCTGTGCGTGCACGAGGCCACCGCCGAGCTGGCCCGTGGGCTCGGCGCCAGGGGCGTCGTCGTCTGTGGCCCCGTCGTCCCGCCCCGCTTCCGTCCCGACTCGGGCGTCCGGGAGGTCACCCGCCAGGCCCTGGGTCTGGCTGCCCAGGAGCGCATGGCCTTGGTCGTGGCCGGTAGCTGGGGTGCGGGCGACGTGGCGGGGACGGCCAGTGCGCTGTCCGGGGTGGAAGGGATGTCGACCGTCGTGGTCTGTGGCCGCAACGACAAGCTGCAACGTGCCCTGGCCGAAATAACGGGCGTGGTCGCCCTCGGCTGGGTCGACGACATGCCGGCACTGCTGAATGCGGCAGACGTGGCGATCCACAACGCCGGCGGCCTCACCTGCATGGAGGCACTGGCCGTCGGGGTCCCCCTCGTCACCTACCAGCCCATCGCCGGCCATGGCCGGCACAATGCGGCCGTGATGCAGCAGGCCGGCGTGGCGGCATGGCCGCTCGACGCACCGTCGCTGCGCTCGGTTATAGCCGCCACCGGGCGTGCCGATGCCCGCGCCAGGCTGCGCCATCCGCTGTTCGTGGCCGATGCCGCCGCCGTCGCCGTCTCGTCGACCGGTCAGGGCAGGGTCGTGCCACTCGCCGCCGCCCGTCGTGTGAGCCGCATCGCCGTGCGGGCCACCTTTGCCAGCGTCGCCGCCGGCTATCTGGTCTTCACCGGCGGCGTGGCCGAAGCGGCCCGGTTGCCATTGCACGATCGCCCGGGACCACGCTCGGTTGCCCTCGCCGTGCGATTCAACGATCATCAGCTGGCCGACCCGGCGGTGGCCGATGCAGTCACCCACCTCGGTGCCGCGGTGCTCGTCGACGGAGCGCAGGCCGGCCGGACCACCGAGGACCTTCGCGGCCTTGTGGTCCGTGGCGTGCACCTGACCGACGCCGGCAGCGGCCGCCGCACCCGGACGCCGTGGGCCAGAGCCGAAGCCAACACCGGCGACGCCGCCCAGCTCATCGCCTCCACCACCGGAGCGCGTTGCCACACGATGGTCGCCCTGCGCCCCGACGGTTTTGTTCTCACCACGGCTCGCATGGCCCACATGAGGGTCGTCGTGCCCGATGCCTGGCTCTCGCCGTCGACCGCGGGTACGGCCACCCTGCGGCCCGACCACTTCTACGTGATCGACGTGTCCCGACAGAGTGACCCGGTGGCCGTCGCCTCCCTGCGCCGCCAGGCCGGCGTGCTGAGGGCCTCGGGCATCACCGTCGTCGGGCCGTGACGGGGCGGCCAGGTCGGACCGTCAAAGCCCATCGGGCGGCCCGTGCGACGGGGGCCGGGCGGTGAACGCCGGGCTCGAGCAGTGGCGCGGATCGGTGACCGTCGGACCCCTCGGCGACCACTTCGCACCGTCCGTCCCGTCGCCCCACTGACGGCCGCTCATTGCTGCAACGCCACCACTCAGGTCGGTGGACAAAGGCCGCGAACAGCGATCGTCTGCCATTGCTACCATCGGCCGTCAACATGGTGCAGACGACGACGCTCGCCTTCGGTTACCGCTGCGTGGTTGCGGCTGGCTACGCCGCTGGTGCCCTTCGGCACACGTTCCACTGCGAGACAAGGGAGTGCAGACGTGGACAGGGATGGCCAGCCGCGAATAATCGACGGGGTGTCGAGCCGTAAACCGCAGTCGTTCGGAAAGGGCCGAACCTGCTGCGAACTGGATTGCCGTGTGGTCCTGTCCAGCTACAACCCGGGTGACCGTTGCAGCTCCCATCGCCAATGGCCGAACCCACCCCCTCGTCGCCGCCCCCGCGGTGCCGCGGCCGGGACGGCCGGGGACTGACGTAGGGCCTCGTCAGGTGAGACGAGGCAGCAGCTCGTTCTGCCAGAAGTCCAGGAACCCGGCGCTTCGCCCGGGATGCCGCTGTTGGACCACAAGCGATGAGCCAGCTTGACACAGGCCTGCTCGTCCAGGCCCCAGCGCACCTTCACGGCCGCCTGGCTCGGCCCCTTGCCGCCATGCTCGCGATAGCGCTGCACGCTCTGCGCGCTGGGGCTGGTGTTGACGTAGCCCTCGCCCAACCTGGGGGCCAGCCCGGTGGACTTTGGACCCAATCCTGGGATGTGGACGGGCACGGCCCGGTCGGGCAGGAGTACAGACGGGCGTCCTCCACGGTGTAGTGGGCGCCATGGTGCGAAACCCATGCCCCGGTCCACAGGCGCCGCAAGACCTCGATTGCCTCCTCGAGCATCTCGAGGCGGACGTCGGTCGGGGGCCACTGGTCACCGAGGATGTGCTCGTTCAGGTTCTCGCCGGTGCCCACGCCGAGCCGGAACTGCCCTTCCAGCATGAGGGAGGCGGTAGCCGCGGCCTGGGCCACGATGGCCGGATGGATGCGCATCGTGGGGCAGGTGACGGCCGTCGTCACCTCCAGCCTGGTCGTGGCTGCGATGCCCCCTATGACGGCCCAGACGAAGGGCGACTCGCCCTACAGGTCGTTCCATGGATGGAAATGGTCGGAGACCAATAGACGCTCAAAGCCAGCTGCCTCGCCCCGCTGCGCCCACTGCACCATGGCACGGGGACCGATCTCCTCGCTGGAAAGGAAGTAGCCGAACTGTGTCATCTCCAGTTCGCTACCCCACGCTCGTCGCTGACGCAGGAACTTCCATCGGGCATGGGTGGGCCCCCCGTGTCTTCACCCACTCGGCGTGCTTGGGTTTCGCGAACATGGGTACAGCACAGCCCATGTACATCGGCATCGGTACCATCGTCCTGATCCTCATCATCGTCGTGGTGGTCCTGCTCCTGCGGGGGCGGGGCGTCTAGTACCCCAGCCCCGGTGGCCGACGAGGGTTGCGATTGGCCCCAGCTGGGCACGCATCCACCATGCTGACCATCCTGCTTATCGTCATCGTTGTGCTGCTGCTTTTCGGCGGCGGCGGCGGTTACTACTACCGGGGTCGTAGCCGGCGCCTCTGAGCCCCGGAGAATGAACGCACTCCTGCCTGATCCGGGGCCGGAGTGTGCCCTCATTCAGCCCGGTAGGTCCGTCCGCCCCACGGCGTGCGGTCCATGAACACCCATGTCCGTCGGTGGATGGCCGTGGGCCCGTAGGCCTGCAGGGCCAGCTTGTGGGCGGGGCACGGGTAGCCCTTGTTACGGTCGAAGTCGTAGCCCGGATAGTGCTGCGCCTCGGCCCTCATGAGACGGTCCCGACTGACTTTGGCCAGGATCGAGGCCGCAGCGATGGACAGCACCGTGGCATCGCCTTTGATGATGCGGGTGGTGTGGCCCAGGCCGACGAAGTCCCAGGCGCCGTCCAGAAGCACGTGGTCGGGTGCAATGGCGAGATTGGTGATGGCGCGTCGGGCGGCCAGCCGCTGGGCGGCCGCCATTCCCAGGTCGTCGCATTCGGCCTGGCTGGCCATACCGACGGCCCAGCTGTCGCACCACCCCGCCACGCGGTCGAACAGCCGCTCGCGCTCGGGCTCGGTGAGGAGCTTGGAATCGCGCACACCGTTGACCCGGCGTGACTGCGGCAGCACCGCAGCACCGACCGCCAGAGGACCGGCCCAGGCGCCTCGGCCGACCTCGTCGACGCCCACCACAACGGCGTGCCCCTGCGCCCACAACTCTTTCTCGATGCTCAGGCTGGGTGCGTGGGCTCTGGACGGCTGGACGCCTCGTCTGAGCGGTCGGAGCAGGGGCGGGGGTGTGGCCACTGTGGGGACTCGGGACACGGACCTCACCTACCGCGGAGGTGAGGTCCACGGGCCGGGCTCCGGCCGTGGCTCGGGCTGCGGTGCCCCGGGCTGGGGTCCCCAGGGCGGAGGGTCGATCGGAGGCGGGGAACCCCAGGCCGGCAGGCCGGCGGGCGGGGCCCCATACGGCGTGGGCGGCGCCGCGTAGCCACCACCCGGGGGGGGCGGGTACCCCGCCGGCGGGGAGCCGCCGTAGCCGGGCGGTGATGGGCTGGCCCGACGTCGGCGCGAACGGCGGAGCAGGACCACGCCGAGCACGACCCCGGCCACCACCAGGGCCAGGCAACCGATACCGGCGCCGATGGCGACGCCCTTGCCGATCTGGAGGAAGGTGCTGCCGATCGTCTTGTCGTCGTAGCCCGCCGGCCGCGGGCCGCACGCCTGGACGAGGTCGCTTCGCAGGAACATGTCGGACACGGCACCGCTGATGCTGACTGCATCGATCCTGTAAGGGAACGACTTCCACACTATGCAGGCGGCCCGCTCGGGAGCCGCCTCAGGGTCGGCGGGTGCCCGCCTGAGGCCCACGGTGGCCGTGGTGAAACCGTTCGTCTCGTCGACCGACAATGTGGCGTCGTACCCGGCGCCCTTGAGCTTCGAGCGGGTGGTGCGCTCGGCCGACAACATGGCGCAACCACCCAGTACGACCGCCAGCATGAGAACCACGGCGAGCCGGCCCCACTTCGGAGTCATGGCCGCGAGTCTGACAGCCCGGCGGCGGTGCTGGGCATGGACCCGCAGACGGGCTGGGTCAGCAGCGGTCAATGTTCGGCCGCTCCGTTTCGTCCGGTGGCGTGGTCAGGAAGGCGTCGAGGATCTCGGTGGCCAACGCCTCGGTGGTGAGGCGGAGGCTCAGGGCGAGGACGTTGGCGTCGTTCCAGCGGCGCGCCCCCCGTGCTGTCTCGGCATCGGAGCAAAGGGCGGCCCGTACCGCCGGGCTGGCGTGGTTGGCGGCGATCGAAACCCCGGTGCCGGTCCAACAGCACACGACGCCCAGCTCAGCCGTACCTGCGGCGACCGCCTCGCCCACGAGCCGGCCGGCGACGGGCCAGCAGTCGGCGTCGGCCACAAGGACGACGTCGTGACCCCGGCTGGCCAGTCCGGTCACGATGGCCTCGGTCAGCGGGGTGTGCTCGTCGGTCCCGAAGGCGATACGCACGCCAGGTCCTCCTATGGTGCTGTCTCAGTACCAGATGTCGGCCAGCTCGGAGCCGGTGGCCCGGGCCAGCAGGTTCTCGACGGCGGCGGCGGCGGCGACACTGTGGTGGACGACGGCCGCCACCTGTTCGACGATCGGCATCTCGACCCCGTGGATGCGCCCGAGGTCGACCACGGCTTCACTGGACTTCACACCCTCGGCCACCATCTTGAGGTCGGTCACGATCTCGTCGAGCGTCTGGCCCTGGCCGAGGCGGAAGCCGACGGTGCGGTTCCGGCTCTGCGGGCTCGAGCAGGTGGCCACCAGATCGCCCAAGCCGGCCAGTCCGGCGAAGGTGAGGGAGCGACCGCCGAGGGCGACGCCCAGCCTCGACAGCTCCGTCAACCCGCGGGTGATGAGCGCCGCCTTGGTGTTGTCGCCGAACCCCATGCCGTCGGCCATCCCGACGGCGATGGCGATGACGTTCTTCAGCGCCCCTGCCACCTCACAGCCCACCACGTCCGGATTGGTGTAGACCCGGAAAGTCGGGCTGTGGAACACGCCCATCAGCTCGTCGGCCCATGCCGCCGGGATGGCGACGACCGATGCGGTGGGCTGGCCGGCAAGCACCTCCTTGGCCAGGTTGGGCCCCGTCAGCACCCCCGCCGGATGACCGGGAAGCACCTCGTTGACGATCTCGGTCATGCGCTTGTTGGTGCCCTGCTCGATGCCCTTGGACAGACTGACGACGGGGGCCGCTGGGGCGACGAACGGGGACAGTTCCTCCAGCACGGACCTGAAGCCGTGGCTGGGCACGGCCATCATGAGCACGTCGGCGCCGGTGACCGCCTCGCGGAGGGACGATGTGGCCCTGAGCCCGTGATGGAGCTCATATCCCTTCAGGTAGGTCGAGTTCTCGTGTGAGTGGGAGATCTCCTCGGCCAGTCGGGCACGTCGGGACCACAGGATGGTGGGTGCATTGCCCGAGACCAGGGAGGCAACGGTCGTCCCCCATGAACCCGCCCCGACCACGGCCACCCTGGTCGCCATGGGTGGCGAGCGTAGGCCTCCAGGGCGCTCCCGACTCCGGTGGTTGTGCACCCCGAGGCCTGTGCGTCGGCGTCGGCGCCGGCGTGACGGGCGTCTACCCAGCGAGGCCGATCGGGCCGGCCGTATGCTGGCCGGGTGCCCGTCATCGGCCCTTTGACCGTTCTCGTCCCGGTCAAAGGCTTCGGGTCGGCCAAGCGGCGCCTGGCTCCCGCACTGGACGCCCCGGCGCGGGCATCGCTGGCCCGGTTCATGGCCGACACTGTGGTGACGGCCGCCGCGCCACTGCCGGTGGCCGTCGTCTGCGACGACGCAGCGGTGGCGGCATGGGCCCACGCCCGGGGCTGCCTGGTCATCTGGGAACCGGGGCGGGGCCTGAACGGCGCCGTCTCGGCCGGTGTGTCCGCCCTCGCCGCCGCCGGCACCGAGCAGGTCATCGTGGCCCACGCCGACCTGCCCCTGGCCCGCAACCTCGGCGTGGCCGCCGGATTCCAGGGGATCACGCTGTTTCCCGACCGCCATGGCGACGGCACCAACGTCGCCTGCCTTCCGGCCAGCGCCGATTTCCGCTTCCAGTACGGGCCCGGTTCCTTCCGCCGCCACGTCGACGAGGCCGCCCGGCTCGGTTTGGCCTTGCGGATCGTGCGCCACACCGACCTCGGCTTCGACGTGGACGTACCCGCCGACCTTTCGGCTGCCCCGCTGGCGTGTGGCCTCCCAGGCCGCTGAACCCGCCACAGCGGGGCGGCCGATGAAGTTGACGTCGGACCTGCCCGTCCCCGTGCGGGCATTGGCCATCTGCGCCCACCCCGACGACGTCGAGCTCCAGGCTGGCGCCACGTTGGCCAAATGGGCGGCCTCTGGGTGCGCCATCCACCATCTCGTGTGTACCAACGGTGACAAGGGATCGTGGGATCCCGCTCAGGACCGCGGCCGCCTCGTGGTCGAACGCCAGGGCGAGCAACGGGCCGCGGCCCGGGTGTTGGGTGGAGCGGCAGACGATGTGGTGTTCCTCGACTGGCCCGACGGTCAGCTCGAGGCCGGGCTTCAGCAACGCGCCCAGGTCACGTACTGGATCCGGCGGTTCCGGCCCGACGTGGTCATCGGCCACGACCCCTGGAAGCGCTACCGCCTTCACCCCGACCACCGCAACGCCGGTTGGCTGGTCACCGACGGGGTCGTGGCCGCCCGCGACCCGCACTTCTTCCCCGAGCTGGGCTCGCCGCCGTGGCGACCCGGCTGTCTGCTGCTGTTCGAGGCTGACGAGGCCAATCACGTCGAGTCGGTCGACGGGCAGGCGGCCGAGACGAAGGTCAGGTCACTGCTCGAGCATCGCTCGCAGTTCCAATCGACCCACGGCATCACCGACGCCGACGACGACGGGCAGATAGCCCGCTTCCGCCAGCGCACCATGCGTCAGCTGGCCGAACACGGCGCCCTGGCCGGGTTCGAGCGTGGCGAGGCCTACCGCCTCATCGACTGCATTTAGACGGGTAGACGGGGCTTCAGCCCCTCTTCTTGGTGGCCTTGGTCGCCTTGGTGGGGGCCTTGGTGGCTTTGGTGGCCTTTGTGGGGGCCTTGCTGGTCTTGGTAGGAGCCTTGGTGGCCGTGGTGGCCTTCGCCGCCTTGTTGGCGGCGCCGGACTTGGCCGGAGCCGCGCCCCTGGCCGAACCGGCCTTCTTGGCGGCTGCGCCCTTCTTGGCCGCAGCCTTGGCGTTCAGAGAAGCTTTGAACGCGGTGGAGGGTGCGAAACGCACCCCATTCGACGCCGAGATCTTCACGGGGACACCGGTCTGGGGATTGCGTCCGGTACGAGCGGCCCTCGACGTAGGCGTGAAGGTGCCGAACCCGAACAGGGACACCTTTTCGCCCTTCTTGATCTCGGCGACCACGGCGTCGGTGGTCGCTGCCACCGCGGCTTCGGCCGCCTTCTTGTCCAGACCTGCGGCACTGGCCACATGGTCGATGAGCTCTGATCTGTTCACGCCACCTCCTGGTGGAATTGGGGAAGATTCCTTGCCATGAAAGGGGAACGACGGCCCCAGGTCAAGCATTTCCCTCGCGGTTCCCATATCGCCTGCCGCGCTCATGGCCAAAGTCGTTGATCTGCAAGGCTTTCTGCCATGGACACGCTGCCCGACGGATCTTACGAAGGCATGATTCTCGACGTCCGGGACGAGCCCCACGAGGGCACCGTGCGGGTGGATGTGGTCATAACGACGGGTGCGCACAAGGGTGACGTGCTGGTCATGCGGTCCGGCGAGGTGGTTGAGGACCCGCTGCTGATGGGCCTACCGACCACTCTCACCGTCGAAGGCGGCGAACCTCGACTGGGCCTGGAGCACATCGGCTGGCCCAGCCGCCGGCAGTCACCGGGGGTCGGACAGGGCCCTGGCCCCGGCGCCTCCCGGCTGGAGGCGCTCAACCTCACCATGCACCTCTCCCGCAAACAGGAAGAGGCCCGTCTCACGGCCGCTCGACAACGCCTGTTGCAACTTCGTCTGGTGCTCGGCGGGCAGGTGCCGGCGAGCCCTTCTGAGACCGCCCGTCTGGGGCCGCCGGTGTGTGTGGTGTTCGAGGGTTGGGACGCGTCGGGCAAGGGAGGGGCGATCAGGCGCCTCGTGGGCGGGCTCGATCCCCGCCACGTGCGCGTGGCCCAGTTCGGCGCGCCCACCTACGACGAGAAGCGGCACCATTACCTCTGGCGCTTCTGGCCGGCGCTACCGGGATGGGGCGGGATGGCCGTGCTCGACCGCTCGTGGTACGGGCGGGTGCTGGTCGAGCGGGTCGAGGGCCTCGCTACGGCCGAGCAGTGGCAGCGGGCCTATGGCGAGATCGTGGAGTTCGAGCGGGCGCTGGCTGCAGAAGGCATGATACTGGTGAAGTTCTGGTTGCACATCTCCGACGAGGAGCAGCTCCGCCGCTTCGAGCGTCGCCGGGCCGACCCGCTGAAACGGTGGAAGCTGACCGACGAGGACTGGCGGAACCGCCACAGGCGCACCGAGTACGAGGCCGCCGTCGAGGACATGGTGGAGCGCACCGACCACGCTGCGGCCCGCTGGATCCTGGTGGAAGCCGATTCCAAGCGGTGGGCGAGGGTACGGGTCCTCGAGCGCACCTGCGAGGCGATCGAGACGGGCATGGCAGCGAGGGGCCTGAGCCTTCCGGCGCTGCCGGGTGCGCCCCTCGAGGGGACCCCCGAGGCGCCCCTCGACGGCGGTCGAGGCCGATCTGGTGGGGACGGATCGCCGGGGTAGCGGCGCGCACATCGCCCACTCCGGTGCCGTGCCACACTGGGGGACGACCAGCGGGAGCTCGGACCAACCGGGCTGAGAGGGCACCTGTCGTCGGTGCCGACCGCATGAACCTGGACCGGGTAATGCCGGCGGAGGGAGGCAGAGATGGCGTCGAGGCGCAAGATCTACGTCGAGGGGGGTCGCGGCACCCGAGTGCCCTTCACCGAGGTGGGGCTGACGCCCAGCCCCGGCAAGGCGGGACCGGTGGACAACACGCCCTTGCGCCTGTACGACGCCAGCGGCCCCGGAAGCGAGCCCACCATCGGGCTGCCGGCGCTGCGCCGACCATGGGTCCTCGGGCGGGACGACGTGGAGGAGTACGCCGGTCGCACCTACGCCCAGCGCGACGACGGCCGGGCCCGGGTCCGGCGGGGCGACGGCGGCGAGGTGTGGCAGGGTGAGCAGCACCGGCCGCTGAGGGCCCGTCCCGGCCGGCGGGTCACCCAGCTGGCCTACGCCCGGCGGGGAGAGATCACGCCGGAGATGGAGTTCGTGGCCGTCCGGGAGGGGTGCACCGTCGACAAGGTGCGCGACGAGGTGGCCCGGGGCCGGGCCATCCTGCCGTCCAACGTCAACCACCCCGAGTCCGAGCCGATGGCCATCGGACGCGAGTTCCTCGTGAAGATCAACGCCAACATCGGCAACTCGGCCGTGGCGTCCTCGATCGCGGAGGAGGTCGACAAGCTCACCTGGTCGACGAAGTGGGGGGCGGACACGGTGATGGACCTGTCGACCGGCGCCGACATCCACACCACCCGCGAGTGGATCATCCGCAACTCGCCGGTGCCCATCGGCACCGTGCCCATCTACCAGGCCCTGGAAAAGGTCGACGGGGCGGCCGAGGAGCTCACTTGGGAGATGTACCGCGACACGGTCATCGAGCAGTGCGAGCAGGGCGTCGACTACATGACCGTCCACGCCGGTGTCCGTCTGGCCTACGTGCCCCTGACGGCCCGCCGGGTGACGGGGATCGTGAGCCGGGGTGGGTCGATCATGGCCGCGTGGTGCCTGGCCCATCACACCGAGAGCTTCCTGTACACCCACTTCGAGGAGCTGTGCGAGGTGCTGGCCGCCTACGACGTAGCCTTCTCCCTGGGTGACGGGCTGCGACCGGGTTCCATCGCCGACGCCAACGACGAGGCCCAGTTCGCCGAACTGCGCACGCTGGGCGAGCTGACCGAGGTGGCCTGGCGCCACGACGTCCAGGTCATGATCGAAGGCCCGGGCCACGTGCCCCTGCACAAGATCAAGGAGAACGTCGACCTCCAGATGGAGGTGTGCCACGAGGCGCCCTTCTACACGTTGGGCCCACTCACCACCGACGTCGCCCCCGGCTACGACCACATCACGTCGGCCATAGGAGCCGCCACCATCGGTATGTTCGGCACGGCCATGCTGTGCTACGTCACACCCAAGGAGCACCTGGGCCTTCCCGACCGGGACGACGTGCGCCAGGGCGTCATCGCCTACAAGATCGCCGCCCACGCCGCCGATCTGGCCAAGGGCCACCCGGGCGCCCAGGTGTGGGACGACGCACTGTCCAAAGCCCGCTTCGAGTTCCGGTGGGAGGACCAGTTCGACCTGGCCATGGACCCGGAGACGGCCCGGTCGTACCACGACGCCACTCTGCCCGCCGAGCCGGCCAAGACGGCCCACTTCTGCTCGATGTGCGGCCCCAAGTTCTGCTCCATGCGCATAAGCCAGGATGTGCGCGACTACGCCGAGGCCCACGGGGTCGGCGTCGACCAGGCCATCGAGCTGGGTCTGAAGGACAAGGCGGACGAGTTCATCCAGACCGGGGCCGAGGTCTACGCCGCCGCCGACGCCGACGCCGGCGCCGCGCCGAGGGCCGTCTGAGCGGCACCGCGCTGCGTCTGCGAGCCGTCACCTTCGAGCGGGACGGCCGACGCATCCTCGATGGGATCGACTGGGACGTACGAGCGGCTGAGCGGTGGGTGGTGCTGGGCCCGAACGGGTCGGGCAAGACGACCCTGCTGCGGCTGGCCGGCGGTCACGACCATCCCACCGGGGGAACGGTCGACATCCTGGGGCATCGAGTGGGCCGGGTCGACCTACGCCAGTTGCGCACCCGTATCGGGTTCACCAGCGGGGCGGTGACCCGGTCCCTGCGCCCGGCCGTGCATGCGGTTGACGTCGTCATGACCGGCCGGTTCGCCGCCCTGGAGTCGTGGTGGAACGACTACAGCGACGCCGACCGGGCCCGAGCCCGCGACCTCCTCGCCGCCGGCGGCGGGGGGGCCGGGGGCGCCCGGGCCGGGGGCCGGAGCGCCCGCGGGGGACGCCCGCCGGGGGGGGGGGGGGGGCGGGGGCGGGGGGCGCCCCCCCACCCGCGGCGG
>JBBSHS010000060.1:0-16454 GCA_038232515.1 Acidimicrobiales bacterium | reverse complement strand
TAGTGGCCACCGGCCAGCGCCGCCTTCAACTCGTCGGCGGGAACGTCTTCCACCATCGAATCGCCAGCGCCCAGCCGCTTCACCCGCTTGTCGTCGGTGTCGTAACCGACGACGTCATAGCCGACGGCAACGGCTCGCATGGCCAGAGGCAGCCCCACATAGCCCTGCCCCACCACGACCAGCTTCGACTGCGACCCGTCTTGTCCCGGCACTCTGCTGCTCCTCGGCATTCCCCTGGTGGACCACCGCCCCGGCGGGCAATCCTGGCATATCGACCGGTGGAGGGTCGCTGCCGCCGTCTTCGGCCCGTTCGTCGCCGGGGTGGAGTTGTTCCCGCATGCGCCGACACGTCGCCCACCCCGCCGCCCGGGCCAGGCCGGGGCGGGCGGGGCGGGCGGGGAGGGACCACAGGGGGCCCGACTCGGGGCGGGACTATCCTTCAGCCATCCGGTGACCGCCGGCCCGTGTGACCTGAGACGATCGACACCGACGAATAGTGCAGCCGTGAACGAGCCCTCCGGCCCAGAGACCCCCGCCCCGCCACGAGCCGGCAGTCCCGTGCTGGCCGAGCTGCTGGCCCGCATCGAGGAGCAGGTGGTCGACGTCGTCCGCCGGGAGATGGGCAAGGCGGTGCCCCCGGCGGTGGGCGGTTCGCCCGATGGGGCGGCCAACGCCGGCGTGAAAGCCGTCGAGCGCCTCGTCGGCCAGCGCATGGACGAGAGCGCCCGCTCCACGGCGACCCGGCTCGACTCGCTGGAGGAACGCCTCGCCACGGTCAGCTCCGGGGTCGATCAAGCCGTCAGCGGCCTGTCCGGAGCGTTCGAAAAGCTCCTCGAGGGGCGCCTGGCGGCCTTCGAGAACCACCTGACGTCGCTCGAGAGCCTGAGGCGCGAGCAGGTGGCCGACGCTCTGGAGTTCGGCGACCGGGCGGCGGTCGACGCCCGCCAGCAGCTATCCGGCCAGATCGAGCACCTGAGCGAGGCCCAGCAACAGCTCTACGGGCAACTCGAGAGCCGGGTGGCCAGCGAGCTGCAGGCCCAGTGCCAGGCCATCGCCGCCCAGGGCGACGCCGTTGTGGCCCTCGGCCAACGGGTCGAGAACAATTCCGCCCGCCGGAGGGCACGGCCGGGCCGGGCGGCGGCTCCCGGCGGCAAAGGTGGTGGCGACGGAGAGGCCGCCGAGGGCACCACGCACGGCAACGACCTCGATATCGACATCGACGGCGACGGCGGCCGCACCGGGAGCGGGGAAGGTGGCGCTGCGGGTGCGTCGGCGGCCGTCGACGAGCGCCTCGACGAGCTGCTCGACCTGGTCGAGGACTTCGGCGACGACATCCGACAGACCGCCGGTCAGCTCGAGGCCCTGCACGAGCGGGTCGAGGCCCAGGCCGCTTCGGTGGCCCTCCGGTTCGACGGCGTGGCGGAGGCAATGGCCGCCGACCGGCAGGAGACGGCCCGGCGCCTGGACTGGATGAGCCAGTCGCTGGCCGAGCAGACCAGGATGCTCGAAGCCGGTGCGGCCAGCGCCGACGCCCATCTGACCGACATCCGCGAGGACGTCATGGGTGCCGCCGGCAGTCTCATCGAGCTGGTCACGGCCAGGACGGCCGACGACCCGATCCCCTCGGCCACCCTGCGCCTGGTCGAGGCGCCCGAGCCCGTTTCGGCCACCCAGGCCGGCGACCGGCCCCAAGCCGGTACCGGGACCGCCATCGAGCTCGCCGGGCGGTCGGCCGAGGCACTGCAGAGCTCGGTCGAGACAGCCGTGGCCAGCGGCATCGAGAGCCTGCGGAACCTGCTGGCTGAGCGCATCGGACCCGAGGCCACGCTGCCCGAGCTGCTGCTGGCCTTCGGCGAAGCCCAGGAGGAGGCGGTCAACCGGGCTGTGGCCCAGGTGGGCGACGGCCCGCTGCAGGCCTTCAGCGGCAACATCTCCGATCTGCAGCAGGCCACCCTGTCGCTCATCCACCAGAACGAGGCCGCCGCCCTAGCGTCACAGATCCAGGTCGACGGCCTCCAGGCCACCCTGTCCACCGTCGTCAACCTTCTCGAGTGGCTGCGTGGCAACCAGGGAGACAAGCCCCCAACGCGCAACCAGCCGGGCATCGGCGCCCTCCCGCCCGGTGAGGCGGTGACGCTGCTGGACGAGCTGACCGGCATGAACACCGAGCTCCTCCGGCACCGGGGATGGCTCGAGGGAATATCGTCACATCTCCACGCCGTCAACGACAACCTCGCCGCCCTACAACCGCAGCTCCGAGCCGACTGAGGCGCCCGTCCCCGCCGGCTGGCCCGCGTCGGCTGACCGGGCGGCTCTGTAGCCGAGGCCATCGTCGGTCAGGGCGACGGCGCCGCCCCACCGCCCCACTGCGTCAGACGAGCTCGATGCGGGCCATGGGGGCGTTGTCGCCGTGGCGGGGGCCCAGCTTGAGCACCCGGGTGTAACCGCCCGGGCGCTCGGCGTAGCGGGGGCCGATGTCGATGAACAGCTTGTGGGCCATGTCCTTGTCCCGGATGAAGGCCACCACCTGACGCTGGTTGTGGACGCCACCCTTCTTGCCCTTGGTGATCACCTTCTCCATCACCGGCCGCAGGGCCTTGGCCTTGGCCTCGGTGGTCACCAGGCTCTCGGCGGCGATGAGGCTGGCCACCAGGTTCCCGAACATGGCCTTCTGGTGGGCCGAGGTGCCGCCGAACCGCCGGCCCCGCTTGGGCGTGCCCCGCATGTCGTGGCCCCTATTCCTTGACGCGGAGCGTCAGGCCCCGCTCGTCCAGCTTGATCAGCACCTCGTCGAGGCTCTTCTGGCCGAAGTTGGTGATGGCCAGAAGGTCGTCCTCGGTCTTGTGCAACAGCTCGGCCACCGTGTTGACCTGCGCCCGCTTCAAGCAGTTGCGGGGTCGCTCGGACAGGTCGAGCTCCTCGATGGGCAGGTCGAGGTCGGGCGAGCCCGAGGTGGACGAGGCCACGTCACCCAGTTCCAGGCCCTGAGGGTCGTCGCTCATGTCGGCCACCAGGCCCACCAGGGAGCGCAGCGTGTCGCCGGCCGAGGCCAGCGCCTCGCGGGGCGAGATGGACCCGTCGGTCTCGACGTCGAGCACCAGGCGGTCGTAGTTGGTGTCCTGCTCGACGCGGGTGGGCTCGATCAGGAAGGCCACCCGCCGCACCGGCGAGAAGATCGAGTCCACCGGGATGACGCCGATGGTCTGGGTCTTCTTGTTGCGCTCGGCGCTGACGTAGCCCCTTCCGCGTTCGACGGTGAGGTCTAGGGCCAGCCTGCCTTTGGCGTTGAGGGAGGCGATGGGCAGGTCAGGGTTGAGGATCTCGACATCGGCGGTGACCTGGATGTCGGCGGCGGTGACCGTTGTGGGGCCGCGGGCGTCGAGCCGCAGGGTGACGGGCTCGTCGCTGTAGCTGCGCAGCACCAGGTCCTTCAGGTTCAGGATGATGTCGGTGACGTCCTCCTTCACCCCGCTGAGGGTGGAGAACTCATGGAGGGCCTCGTCGAAACGGACCTGGGTGACGGCGGCACCGGGAATGGACGACAGCAGGGTGCGGCGCAGCGAGTTGCCCAGGGTGTAGCCGAAGCCCGGCTCGAGGGGCCCGACGCCGAACTTCTGGCGGTTGGCCTCCTCTTCTCCGATGGCGTCGACGGTGGGACGTTGAATGATGAGCACGGGGGAATCCTCTCGACTTACTTCGAGTAGAGCTCGACGATGAGCTGTTCGCGCACGGGCACGTCGATGTGCTCGCGCATGGGTAGGTCGCGGATGGTGAGCTCGAAGCCCTCGTTGGCGGCGTCCAGCCAGGGCGGCACGTGGCGGTCGAGCGTGTCGACGTTGTGGCGGATGACGATGAAGTTGCGGGCCTTGTCCTTGAGGGTCACGACGTCGCCCCGGCGGAGCCGGTAGCTGGGGATGGTCACCCTCCTGCCGTTGACCAGCACGTGCCCGTGGCGGACGAACTGCCTGGCCTGGCTCCGGCTGGCGCCCCATCCGGCCCGAAAGGCGACGTTGTCGAGGCGCAGCTCGAGCATGCGCAGAAGGTTCTCGCCGGTGATGCCGCTCTGACGGTTGGCTTCCTCGTAGTAGCGGACGAACTGCTTCTCCAGGATGCCGTAGATGCGACGGGCCTTCTGCTTCTCGCGCAGCTGGCCCTGGTACTCCGAGGTGTTGCGGACCCGGTCACGGCCGTGTTCGCCGGGCGGGTAGGGACGGCGCTCGATCGGGCACTTCATCGAGTCGCACTTGGGGCCCTTCAGGAACAGCTTCATCTTCTCCCGCCGGCACAGGCGGCAGACAGGACCGGTGTATCTCGCCATTCGCTCTAGACCCTCCGACGCTTCTTGGGGCGGCAACCGTTGTGGGGCACCGGGGTGACGTCCTTGATGCCGGACACCTCGATGCCGGTGTTCATGATCGAGCGGATGGCCGTCTCGCGGCCCGAACCCGGCCCCTTGACGAGCACGTCGACCTTGCGCACACCGTGCTCCATGGCCCGCCGGGCCGCAGCCTCGGCCGCCATCTGAGCGGCAAAAGGGGTGGACTTGCGGGAGCCCTTGAAGCCGACGTTGCCGGCCGAGGCCCAGGCCAGGACGTTGCCCTCGGTGTCGGAGATCGACACGATCGTGTTGTTGAAGCTGGACTTGATGTGGACGACGCCGTAGGCGACGTTCTTGCGTTCGCGCTTGCGGGGGCGACGACCGCCCGGCTTGGGCTTGGCCACTACTTCGGCTCCTCTGCATGGGCCCGGGCCGAGGACCGAGACGGGATGGGGACGCTCACTTGCGGATCTTCTTCTTCCCGGCGACGGTGCGCTTGGGGCCCTTGCGGGTACGGGCGTTGGTCTGGGTGCGCTGGCCCCGCACGGGCAGGCCCTTGCGGTGGCGGATGCCCTGGTAGGAGCCGATCTCGATCTTGCGCCTGATGTCCTGGTCGACCGAGCGGCGCAGGTCGCCCTCCACTTTCAGGTTGGAGTCGATCCAGGTGCGCAGCCGCGCCACCTCTTCTTCGGTCAGGTCGCGGACCCGGGTGCTCTGGTCTATGCCGGCCTGGGCGCACACCTTGGTGCTGGTGCTGCGGCCGACGCCGTAGATGTAGGTGAGGCTGATGACCAACCGCTTTTCGCGGGGGATGTCGACGCCGGAGATACGGGCCATCGTGGTCGCCTACTTCCCGCTCAGAGGGGCACGCTGGCCCTGGTGGTGGCTCATGTCCGTCCTCAGCCCTGCCGCTGCTTGTGGCGGGCGTTCTCGCAGATGACCATGACCCGGCCGTGGCGGCGGATCACCTTGCACTTCTCGCAGATCGGCTTGACGCTCGGCTTGACCTTCACTGGCGCGTTCGTCCCTCTTCGTCGTTGTGGAGCTCATCGACCCGGTGTCCCCGGGCTACTTGTAGCGGTAAGTGATCCGACCCCGTTTGAGGTCGTAGGGGGTGATCTCCACCTGCACCCGGTCTCCCGGCAGGATCCGGATCCGGTGCATGCGCATCTTCCCGGAACTGTGGGCCAACACCTGATGGCCATTCTCCAGCTCCACCTTGAACATGGCGTTGGGCAAAGGCTCGACGACGGTCCCCTCCAGCACGATGGCATCTTCTTTGGACTTGGGCAGATGGGCCTCCTGGACGACTGCTGAATGCACCGGCGAACGGGCCAGAATGTGGCACGCTACCGGCAGGTGTAGCCAGCCGCGGCGTGGGCGCGACCGCACGCGCACGGACGGCCCGGCATCCTACCGCACATCGTGGACGGACAAATCCGCGGCGGCGGCTGGGCCGGTGCTCAGCGGCCGACGGCTGACGCCGCCGCCCGTCCAACCTCGTCGGCCACCCACGGGTAGGTGGCGGCGATCCCGTCGCCAAGCGGGAAACGGGCCCGCCAACCGAGCGACTCAATGCGGGCATTGCTGAAGTTGCGCGATTGCACACCCACAGGGCCTGGGACGTAACGGCAGGAGATCGACTTGCCTGCCACCCCGGCCACGGTGTCCACCAGCTCCTCGACGGTCACGTACTCCGGGTTGCCGATGTTGACCGGCCCCTCGAGGCCTGAGCGAATGAGGGCGACGACGCCGTCGACCATGTCGTCGATGTAGGTGTAGGAGCGCACGGCCGAGCCGTCGCCCCACACCTCGATGGCGCCCCCGTCGGCGGCCTCGGCCACCTTGCGGCATATGGCCGCCGGCGCCTTTTCGCGACCACCCCGCCAGGTGCCCTCGGGCCCGTAGCAGTTCTGGAAACGGGCGATGCGCACGGCCATCCCGTGACGCCGGCCGTACGCCTGGGCCACCCGTTCGGCGTAGAGCTTCTCCCAGCCGTACTCGTTGTCGGGTTGGGCCGGGTAGGCGCCGGCCTCGGTGAGCTCGGGCTCGCCCGGGACCATGTCACGGTAGATGCACACCGAGGAGGAGAAGAAGTAACGGGGCACGCCGGCGGCGGCCGCGGCGTCGACCATGTTGAGGTTGATGAGGGCGTTGTTGCGCATGATCTCGCACTCGGCGATGTGGATGAAGCCCATGCCGCCCATGTCCGCGGCCAGTTGGTACACCTCGTCGAAGCCGCCCTGCACGTCATGGGCCTTCTCGCAGGCGGCCCGGTCCCTCAGGTCGAGGCGGACGAACTCGTCGGCCCGGCTGGGCCCGAACTCGGGGTCCTTCACGTCGACGCCCCTGACCCAGTGCCCGTCCTGCTTGAGCCGCTTGACCAGGTGCCCGGCGACGAAGCCGCCCGCACCACAAACCAGAGCCTTCTTCGCCATCCCGCCCGCCTGCTCGCTCACCATGAACCAGCCAATCTAGCGACCCCGGCCGGGTGGGCGTGAAGGCCGTAGGCCGCCAGAAGTCGCCCGCCGGCGCAGCCGGCCGGGGGCGTGGGGGCCTTGCCCCCACAGAGTTCGCCGCCGGCTTTGCCGAAGGCGAACAAAAGATGGCGAGCGTAGCGAGCTCCCAAAGGCCTTTCCCGCCGCAGGCGGCCCGAGCGAGCGCAGCGAGCGACGGGCCGCCGAGGACGGCTAGGGAACCGTCAATACCTCGGGGCCGTTGTCGGTGATGGCGATGGTGTGCTCCCAGTGGCAGGACAGCGAGCCGTCGGCCGTCTTGACCGTCCATCCGTCGTCCAGCTGGCGTGTCTCGGGGCCGCCGGCGTTGACCATGGGCTCGACGGCGAAGACGTTGCCCACTCGCAGCTTGGGCCCGTGGCCGGGCGAGCCGTAGTTCGGGACCTGGGGCTCCTCGTGCATGGCCATGCCGATGGCGTGGCCCACGTACTCGCGCACCACGGAGTAGCCGGCGGCCTCGGCCACGATCTGCACGGCGTGGCCGATGTCGGAGATGCGGTGGCCCTCGGTCATCTGGCGGATGCCGGCCCACAACGATTCCTCGGTGACCTTGAGCAGGTCGGCGGCCGAGTCGCTGATGTCGCCGATGGGCATGGTGAAGGCGGCGTCGCCATGCCAGCCGTCGATGATGGCCCCGCAGTCGATCGACACGATGTCGCCGTCCCGCAGCACCGTCTTGTCGTCGGGGATGCCGTGCACGATGACGTCGTTGGGCGACGTGCAGATGACCGCCGGGAACCCGTGGTAGCCGAGGAAGTTGGAGCGGGCGTGGCGGCGGTGCAGGACC
This sequence comes from Acidimicrobiales bacterium, assembly GCA_038232515.1. Lineage (GTDB taxonomy): Bacteria > Actinomycetota > Acidimicrobiia > Acidimicrobiales > JAUJNH01 > JBBSHS01. The sequence continues at coordinate 8,833 of JBBSHS010000060.1, read as the reverse complement.
TCCCTGCCCACCTGGTCTAGCTGGCCCGTGGTGACACCGGCCCGTGCCGCACGGCGGATGGCCTCGTGCATCTCCGCCACCACCCGGCCGGCCCGCCGCATGGTGGCGATCTGGTCTTTGGTGCGCTTCACCCGGTGCCTCCTTCCCTGTTCCGTCGAGGTGCCCCATGGTGCCCGCGATCGCGACAGGGACAGGGACAGGCACAGGGACAGGGGCGGCGGCCGGGGCGTGCCTTCACGTGCTCAGCCCAGGCGCTGCTGGTCGACGGCCCGCACCAGCCGCTGGGTCACCTCGTCGGCGGTGCCCAGACCGTCGATGGTGGCCAGGAGGCCCCTGTCCTCGAACCAGGCGATTAGCGGCGCTGTCTGGCCGTCGTAGCCTCCCAGACGGGTCCGGATGGCGTCCTCGGTGTCGTCGGCCCGCTGCACCACTTCGCCACCGCAGACGTCACACGTCCAGTTGACGTGGGGCGGCTTGGTGGTGGAGTAGTTGGTGGCGCAGGTCGAGCACACCCGGCGGGCGGCCAGGCGCTCCAGTACGACGTTTTCGGGCACCTGCAGGTCGATGGCCAGGTCGAGGGACAGCCCGAGCTCCGACAGCTCCGATTCGAGGGCTTCGGCCTGGACGGCCGTGCGGGGAAAGCCGTCGAGGACGAAACCACGGCTGCGCACATCAGGCTGCTCGAGGCGGTCGCGCACCACTTCGATCACGACGTCGTCGGGGATGAGCTTGCCGGCGTCGAGGAACTCGACCGCCTTTAGGCCCAGGTCTGTCCCCTCCTTGACGGCGGAGCGGAAGACGTCACCCGTGGAGATGTGGGGCACGACGTAGTGGCGGGCCATGCGCACGCACTGTGTCCCCTTGCCGGCGCCCTGCCGGCCGAGGATCACGAGCCTTGCTCCGGGGATCACGTCACGCCGGCGAGGCCGGGTGCCGCGCCAGCAGGCGGGCACCGGCCAATCCCGTCCTCCGGGAGACCGCTGAAGTCGTCGACCTGGCCGGGCACGTGCGCCCCGCCCTCCGCCACTCGGCGAGCTCCCATGTCGTCACTTACCGAGGAAGCCCTCGTAGTTGCGCATCATCAGCTGGCTGTCGATCTGCTTCATCGTCTCCAGGGCCACGCCCACGGCGATGAGGATGGTCGTGCCTGCGAACGGGTAACGGGAGATGCCGCCTCCCCGGAAGAAGAAGCTGGGCAGCAGTGCGACGAGGGCCAGGAACAGCGAGCCCGGCAGCGTGATGCGGTTGAGGATCTTGGCCAGGTAGCGCTCGGTGGGCAGCCCGGGCCTGATGCCGGGGATGTAGCCCCCCTGCTTCTTGATGATGTCCGCCTGCTGGTGGGGGTCGAACTGGATGGTGTTGTAGAAGTACGTGAACCCGATGATGAGCAGTCCGTACAGGCCGATGTAGAAAAAGTCCGCCGGGTTGATGAGGTGCTTGTTGATGAAGTTGCCGATGGTCGCCTGCCAGCCGTTGCTGCCCAGCACGTTGGACAGCAGCACCGGGAAGTACAGGACCGAGCTGGCGAAGATGATCGGGATGACGCCGCCCTGGTTGACCTTCAACGGGATGTAAGAGGACTGGCCGCCGTACATGCGCCGGCCCACCTGGCGCTTGGCGAACATCACCGGGATGCGGCGCTGCCCCTGCTCGACGAACACGATGGCCACCAGCAGGACGATGGTGAAGGCGATGACGAAGGCGAACTTGGTGTTGCCGCCCTCCGCCCGTATGGCGGCGCCGCCGGCCGGCATCCCGGCGACGACGTTGGCGAAGATGATGATGGACATGCCTTGTCCGATGCCGCGCTGGGTGATGGCCTCGCCCATCCACATCACGACCGCCGATCCGGCCGTCATCGTCATCACGATGAGGGCCAGGCGGGGCGTGTTGAACTTGGGAATGAGGTCGACGCCGTTCAGCCCGAGGTTCGACGAACCGTTGTGGAAGGCAAAGGCCAGGCCCGTCGACTGCACCAGGGAGATGGCGATGGTGGTGTAGCGGGTGGTCTGGGTCAACTTCTTCATGCCGACCGCGCCCTCCTCCCGCCACTGGTCCAGCTTGGGGATGACGGTCTGCAGCAGCTGGATGATGATGCTGGCCGTGATGTACGGCATGATCCCCAGGGCGAAGACGGCGAAGCGGGTGAGCGCGCCGCCGCTGAACAGGTTGAGGAAGCCGAGGACGCCGCCCTGCTCAGCCTGCTGCTTCAGCGTCTGAACGGCGTTGAAGTCGATGCCGGGGACCGGGATGGCCGACCCCAGCCGGTAGATGGCGATCATGAACAGGGTGAAGGCGATCTTCTTGCGAAGGTCCTTGACCCGGAACATGTTGGCCAGATTGGACAGCACGGCGGCTCGAGGCTCCCTGTCGTTGACCGGTGGTGCGACCCGGCGGTTATCGGTTGGTTAGAGCGTTGCCCCGGGCCGGTGGCCGACCGTTGCCGAAGGGCATGGGGATTTTCGTCACGCTACCGCCTGCGGAGGTGATGGCCCGCTCGGCCGATTTGGAGAAGGCGTGGGCGGAGACCTGCAACGTGCGGTTGAGCTCGCCGTCGCCGAGGACCTTCAGCAGGCCCTTTTTCGGGATGAGGCTGTGCTGGCGCAGCACCTCAGGGGTCACGTCGTCGACGTCGAGCCCCTCCAGCGCCGTAAGGTTGACGACCACGTACTCGACCCGGAACGGGTTCTTGAACCCCTTGAGCTTGGGGACCCGTTGCTTGAGGGGCAGCTGGCCGCCCTCGAAACCGGGCTTGATCTGGGTGCGGGCGGACTGGCCCTTGGTACCTCGGCCGGCCGTCTTACCGCCCTTGCCGGCGATGCCCCGGCCGACGCGCCGTTTGGCCCGGTTGGAGCCGGGGGCCGGCGCAAGTTCGTGGACCTTCATGAGCTCTCGACCTCCTCGACGTCGATCAGGTGGGGCACCCGCGCGATCATGCCCCGGATCTCGGGCCGGTCGGGCAGGACGTTGGAACGGCCGATGCGCCCCAGGCCGAGCGCACGCAGCGTACCGCGGTGCTTGGGCTTGGTCCCGATCCCAGACCGAACCTGAGTGACCTTGAGCTGGGCAGTCATGGCGATACCTCGAGTTCAGGGAAGGCGGTGCCGCCGATTGCCCTGCGGCCGAAGGCCGCCGGGGGGTGTGGGGGGCTTTGCCCCCCACAGGTCGCCCGATCCGGCTTGCCGGTGGGGCGACAAGGTGAGCGCCGCCGGGAGGCGGCTCCATTGAGCTCGCCCGAACGTAGCGAGCGATGCGAGCGAGTGAGGGCGACCATCAGCGGGTTCCCTTTTTGCGGGCGTTGAAGGCGTCGAGCACGCCCTTGGGGGTGACCTCCTCGGGCGACTTGCCCCGCCGCCGGGCCACGTCGTCAGGCGACTGGAGCTGTTGCAGGCCGTCGATGGTGGCCCGGGCCACGTTGATCATGTTGTCCGAGCCCAGCGACTTGGCCAGCACGTCGTGGATGCCGGCCACCTCGAGCACGGCCCGGGCGGCGCCGCCGGCGATGACCCCGGTGCCGGGGGCGGCGGGCTTGAGCATCACCCGGCCGGCGCCGGAGACGCCGATGATGGGATGGACGATGGTGGATCCGGCCAGGGGCACGTTGAACAGGTTCTTCTTGGCCTCTTCGACGGCCTTGGACATGGCCAGGCCCACCTCTTTGGCCTTGCCGATGCCCAGGCCCACCCGGCCGTTGCCGTCGCCCACCACCATGAGGGCGGAGAAGGAGAACCGCCGACCTCCCTGGACCACCTTGCTGACCCGGCGGGCCCGACCGATGGGCCGCTCTTCCAGCTGCATGTCCTGCGGCATACGAACTCCTAGAACTCGAGGCCCGCAGCGCGGGCGGCGTCAGCGAGGGCGGCGATGCGCCCGTGGTAGATGTAGCCACCGCGGTCGAATACGACCTTGGTCACGCCGGCATCCCTCGCCCGGGCGGCCACGAGGGCCCCGACGCTCTCGGCCGCCCCCCGGTTGGAGGTGGGGCGGCCCCGCAGGTCCTTCTCGACCGTGGAGGCGGCCGCCAGCGTGCGACCCGACCGGTCGTCGATGACCTGCGCCACGATGTGCCGGTTGGAGCGGAACACGGCCAGACGGGGCCGGACCACCGTGCCGACCACCTGCTTGCGGATGCGGCGGTGCCGCCGCTGGCGCGCCACCTGCTTGTCCTTCGCCGACACAGTCATGAACCCGACCTCACTTGGCGGCCTTGCCGGCCTTGCGGACGACACGCTCGCCCGCGTAGCGGACGCCCTTGCCCTTGTAGGGCTCGGGCTTGCGGATCTTGCGGATGTTGGCGGCCACCTGGCCGACCTGCTCCTTGTCGATGCCCCTGACCACGATGCGGGTGGGCTGGGGCACATCGAAGCTGATGCCGTCGGGGGCCTCGACGATGACGGGGTGTGAGAAGCCCAGGGCCAGCCGGATGCCGGTGGCCTCGAGCTGGGCCCGGTAGCCGACCCCGACGATCTCCAGCTCCTTGGAGAAGCCGGTGGTGACCCCGGTGACCATGTTCTGGACCAGGCTGCGGGTCAGGCCGTGCAGGGCCCGGCTCGTGCGCTCGTCGTTGGGCCGCTCGACCAGCAGCGTCCCGTCCTCCTGGCGCACGGTGATGGGCTCGGGGACCCGGCGCCACAGGTTGCCCTGGGGCCCCTTCACCGAGACCAGGCGGGCGTCGATGCTCACCTCGACACCGGTGGGAATGGTGATGGGCTGACGCCCGATGCGGCTCATGATCCCCCGCTCACAGGGCCGCTCGGGCCACGTTCGCTTCGCTCACTCATGTGCCTGTCTCCTCACCACACGTAGCAGAGGACTTCACCACCGACGCGGCGACGGTGCGCTTCGCGGTCGGTCATGAGCCCGGTGCTGGTGGACAGGACGGCGACCCCGAGGCCGCCCAGGACGCGGGGCAGCTTCTCCGAACCGGTGTAGACGCGAAGGCCGGGCTTGGACACCCGGCGTATGCCGGTGATGGTACGGCTGCGGTCCGAGCCGTACTTCATCTCGATCTCCAGCGTGCGTCCGGGCTTGCCCGGGTTGTCGACCACACCGAAGCCGGTGATGTAGCCCTCCTGCGCCAGGACGCGGGCCAGCGCCTCCTTCTGCTTGGAGGACGGCATGCGCACGACGTCGTGCATGGCCACGTTCCCGTTGCGGATTCGGGTGAGCATGTCGGCGATGGGGTCGGTCATCGTCATGAGCGACCCCCTGGCACGGCGATGGGCGCGCTCACCAGCTGGCCTTGGTCACGCCCGGCACTTCGCCGGCCAACGCCAGCTGGCGCAGGCAGATCCGGCACAGGCCGAACTTGCGGTAGACGGCCTTGGGCCGGCCGCACCTCTCACAGCGGGTGTAACCCCGCACCTTGAACTTCGGCTTGCGCTGTTGCTTCTGGACGAGGGCCTTCTTGGCCATCTACTGCCCCTCACGCTTGAACGGGAAGCCGAAGGCGTCGAGCAGGGCACGGCCTTCGGCATCGGTACGGGCGGTGGTCACGATCGTGATGTCCATCCCCCGCGGCTGGTCGATCTTGTCGTAGTCGATCTCAGGGAAGATGAGCTGCTCGGTCACGCCGAACGTGTAGTTGCCACGACCGTCGAAATTGTTGGGCGGGAGCCCCCGGAAGTCCCGGATGCGGGGGATGGCCAGACTGACCAGCCGGTCGAGGAACTCCCACATACGGTCGGCCCGCAAAGTGACCTTGGCGCCGATGGCATTGCCCTCGCGGAGCTTGAAGGCGGCCACCGAGCGCTTGGCCCGGGTGACGACCGGCTTCTGGCCGGCGATCGTGTTGAGGTCGCGCACGGCTCCCTCCAACAGGCTGGCCTGCTGGGTGGCCCGGCCCACGCCCATGTTGATGACGACCTTCTCGAAGCGGGGGACCTCCATCACATTGCTGAGGTGGAGCTTGTCCTTGAGCTGGGCCTTCAGCTCGGCGTCGTACCTCTGACGCAGCCGGGGCCTCGACTCCTGCGCAGGCACGGTGTAGGTCACAGCTCGGCTCCGGTGCGCCGGCAGATGCGGGTCTTGATGCCGTTGGCGTCGATGCGGTAGCCGACCCGCGTCGCCCGGCCGTCGGTCGGGCTGATGATGGCCACGTTGCTCACCGGCACCGGCATGTCCTTGTCGATGATGCCGGCCTGCATGGTGGCCCGCACGGACCGCTGGTGCTTCTTGGCCACGTTGACACCCTCGACGATGACCTTTCCGTCCTTGGGCATGGCCCGCATCACCGTGCCCGTCTTGCCCTTGTCCTTGCCGGACAGCACGATGACCTTGTCGCCCTTCTTGATCTTGAGCTTGGGAGCTCTCTGGGTCTTGGCTCGGGGAGCGAGCACGGTCAGATCACCTCCGGGGCCAGGCTGATGATGCGCATGAACTTCTTGTCCCTCAGCTCGCGGCCGACGGGCCCGAAGATGCGGGTGCCACGGGGCTGCTGCTGGTCGTTGATGAGCACAGCGGCGTTCTCGTCGAAGCGGATGTAGCTGCCGTCGGGGCGGCGCCGCTCCTTCTTGGTGCGCACGACGACGCACTTGACGACGTCGCCCTTCTTGACGTTGGCGCCGGGGATGGCGTCCTTGACGGTGGCCACGAAAATGTCGCCGATGGTGGCGTAGCGGCGGCGGCTGCCACCCAGCACCTTGATGCACAGTACCTCGCGGGCACCCGAGTTGTCCGCCACTTTGAGGCGGGATTCCTGTTGGATCACCGGGCTCGCTCCAGCACCTCGACCAGGCGCCAGCGCTTGGTCTTGGACATGGGCCGGGTCTCGGCCACTCGAACGCGGTCGCCCAGCCGGGCGTCGTTGGTCTCGTCGTGGGTGTGCAGCTTCTTGGAGCGCAGCACCGTCTTTTGGTATTTGGCGTGCCTGACCCGCTCGGTGACGGTGACGACCACCGTCTTGTCCATCGCCGCGGAGGTGACGATGCCCTCGCGCACCTTGCGGGCGTTGACCCGCTCGGCGCTGTCAGGTCCAGGGTTGGTGCCGGCGTCGATCGGGGTGGGGCTCGGTGTCGGGTCGCTCATGGGTTGTCCTCGGCGGCTTCGGCGGCTTCGATCTCTCGGATGCGCAGGATCGTCTCGATTCGGGCGATGTCGCGCTTGGTGCGGCTGATCACCGACGGGTTGTCGAGCTGACCGGTGACGTTGCGGAACCGGTAGTTGAACAGGTCCTGCCTGGTCTCGTTGAGCTTGGCTTCCAGCTCGTCGTCGACCATGGCACGGTATTCGTCAGCGCGGGGATTGGCCATCAGACGTGCACCTCCTGCTCCGTGGCCGCACGGGTGACGAAACGGGCCTTGATGGGCAGCTTCTGGATGGCCCGCTCGATGGCGGCCCGGGCCACGACCTCGTCCGGGAAGGCCAACTCGAACAACACCCGACCGGGCTTGACCACGGCCACCCAGAACTCGGGGTTGCCCTTGCCCGAGCCCATGCGGGTCTCGGCCGGCTTCATGGTCACCGGCTTGTCGGGGAAGATCCGGATCCACACCTTGCCGCCCCGCTTGATGTGGCGGGTCATGGCGATACGGGCGGCTTCGATCTGCCGGGCGCTGATCCAACCGGGCTCGAGCGCCTGGATGCCGAAGTCACCGAACGCGACCGTGGTCCCGCCCCGGGCCTGTCCGGTGCGCCGCCCGCGGTGCTGCTTGCGGTGCTTCACCTTCCTGGGCATCAGCATGTCGGCCCCGTTCGAACGGAGCGAGCGAGCGAAGCGAGCGATGCGAGCGATGCGGACATCAGTCGTTGTCCTTCGGGAAGTGGGGCGCCTCGTGGGCGGAGCGGGTGCGGCGCTCGATGTCCTCTTCTTCGGCGAGGATGCGCTCGAGCTCAGGATCGACCTCGGGAGCCAACGGCGCCGGTATCTCGTCGGAGGTGCCGTCGCCCCCGATCGCCGGGGTGGCGGTGGGAGCCCCTTCGCCGGGGGGTCGACGATGCCCGCCGCCAGCGGAGATGACCTTGCGGGGACGGTCGGTCCCGGCCGGGTCGCCGACGGCCAGAGCGGCTTCGGTCTTGGCCCTGTCGTCGGCGGAGACCTTGTAGGGCAGGATGTCACCTTTGTAGATCCACACCTTCACACCGATGCGGCCCTGGGTGGTGCGGGCCTCGCGGAACCCGTAGTCGATGTCGGCCCGCAGCGTGTGCAGGGGGACGCGGCCCTCGCGGTAGAACTCCCGACGGCTCATCTCCGAACCCCCCAGGCGGCCGGAGCACTGCACGCGGACGCCGAGGGCGCCGGCCTTCTGCACGGTCTGCATGGTCCGCTTCATGGCCCGCCGGAAGCTGACCCGGCCCTGGAGCTGGTCGGCGATGTTCTGGGCCATGAGGGCGGCGTCCAGCTCGGGCTGGCGGATCTCCTGAATGTTGAGCTGGACCTTGACATTGCCCGTCATCTTGGCCAGCTCGGTGCGCAGGCGCTCGGCCTCGGCGCCACGGCGGCCGATGACGATGCCCGGGCGGGCGGTGTGGACGTCGATCTTGAGACGGTCACGGGTGCGCTCGATCTCGATGCGGCTGATCGCTGCCCGCTCGAGCTGGCCCATGAGGTAGCGCCGGATCTTGGAGTCCTCGACGACGTACGCCTTGTAGTCGCGGTCGGTGAACCACCGGCTCTTCCAGTCGGTGGTCACGCCGAGGCGGAACCCGTACGGATTGACCTTTTGACCCATCAGTCGTCCTGACCCATCAGCTGTCCTCACCCATCGGTTCGTCTTCCTCGCTGCGCTCGGCGGACGGCGGCGGCGTTGCCTCGACGGCGTCACCTTCGCTCGTGGCGTCCTGTTGTCCTTGTGCCCCGCTCTCGCCGGCTCCGGTGCCGACGTCGGCCGTACCG
>JBBSHS010000059.1:0-16462 GCA_038232515.1 Acidimicrobiales bacterium | reverse complement strand
CTGGCCCGTTTGGCGATGGTGAACGTCCATTTCTCGCTCCTGCCCCGCTGGCGGGGGGCGGCGCCGGTGGAGCGGGCCATCCTGGCCGGCGACGCCGAGACGGGGGTCTGCCTCATGGAGGTGGCCGAGGGACTGGACGAGGGGGGCGTCTACGCCGTCGAGCGGGTCTATATCGGCGACAACGAGACAGCCGACGAGTTGCGGTCACGGCTGGTCGACATCGGGACGGCCCTGCTGGTCGAGCGGCTCAGGGACGGGCTGGGCCGGCCCACACCTCAGCGGGGTGAAACCACCTACGCGGCCAAGGTCGGGGCCGATGAGTGTCGCATCGACTGGAGCCAGTCAGCCGAGGTGGTGCGGCGCGGCATCCGCATCGGGCGGGCATGGACGACGGTCCGGGGCCGACGGCTTCTCGTCCATGGGGTCCGGCGCGGCGCCGCTGTGGTGGCTCCTCCCGGCACCGTCGTCCGGCACGAGACCATGGTGCAGGTCGCCTGCGGTGACGGGCAGTCGGTCGAGCTCACGGAGGTCCAACCCGAGGGCAGGGGCCGGATGGATGCGGTCGGGTGGCTGAACGGCGCCCGGCTGGACCCGGGAACGGAGCGACTGGCCTAAGGCCGTCCGTCCCAGCGCCGGGCGAGGCCATTGTCGCGGGCCCGGTGGAGGCGTGGGCGCTGGCGGGTGGCGCCCATCCTCAGGACGTCGGCGAAGGCCGTCGCCATGGCCACGGGGCGCAGGCGCGAGCCGCCCATCTCCGTCCACGTCTCCAACGGCACCTCCACCATGGCGCGGGTGGCCACGGGGGGTGCGGTAGGGGCCCCCGTGAGGAGGCGGCCGAGCAGCTCGACGTCGAAGGCCCATGCCGAGTGAAACGGCCGTTCCACGGCTTCGACCAGGGCGGGTGTGACTCGAAAGACCTTGGCCCCGCACTGGGTGTCGTAGACGCGGCAACCGAGGGCCACGCTGGCGGCGGTGGCGAAGACCCGGCCCAGCACGTGGCGTCGGGCCGTCCGGTCGATGGTGGCGCCCAGCCGGGCGATCCGACACCCGAGCGCCACCTCGAGATCCGGCCGATGGGCGAGCGTGTCGACCAGTCGCAGCAGCTCGGCCGGCGGAGTGGAGAGGTCGGCGTCGAGATAGCCGACCGTCTCGGCCCCGGAGCGGATGGCGTGCTGCAGCCCCCGGCGGACGGCTTCACCCTTTCCCATGTTGCCGGGCAGGTGGATGACCTCCATGCGGGCGGCGGAGATGGCCAGCTCAGCCAGCACCCCTTTGGTGCCGTCCAGCGACCCGTCGTCGACGAACACGAGGTGCACCCGCTCTGTGGCCGCCAGGCGCCGCATCCCGTCGCCATCCAGACGGTGCTGCTCGTTGTAGCAGGGGATGACAATCACGGGGATGGCGGCGACCTGACCGGGGGCTCGGGTGGCCGCCACGGTCACCGCTGCCGTCTCCCGAGCACCCAGTAGCTCAGCCCGGGCGCACCCCATCCCCGGCTCCCCAAGGCCAGCGAGGCGCGGGCCTCGGCGGCCAGGACCGATGTAACGACACTGGTCGTGACCGGGCCCCGGTGCCATGCTCCGACTCCGCCCTCCGCCATTGGGTGCCGGCTCAGTCGCTCGCCGGCCACCTGGGCGGCCCGCGCCAAGAGGAGGGAGTGAAAGACACCGCCTCGGGCCACGATGTCAACCCCGGCGTCGGCCAGCAGGGTCACGAAGCGGCGCGGCGGGTACCGCCGGTGGTGCTGCAGGAAGCGGTCGTGGTTGGAGAAAAGGATGGGATAGGCGGGCACGCTGGCCAGGACCCACCCACCGGGACAGGTCAACCGGCCGACGGCGTCGCCGACGAACTGGCTGTCGTCGGCCACGTGCTCGATCACGTCGAGCATGAGCACACCGTCGAAGCGGTCAGTCGGACGGGTGGCGGTCAACTCGACCGTCGGGCCGGGGTCGCCGGCAGTCAGGTCCTCACGACCGTAATTGCTGTCCCAGCACACCACCCGCGAGCCGCGGGGCAGCCGAGCGTGGAGCTGGCCGCCCACCCAGGCGTCGCCGGCGCCGATGTCGAGCCAGCTCCCGGCCTGATCGAGCGCCCCGAACCGGTCGAGCAGGGCGAGGAAGAAGCGGCTACGGACGATCTCCCACGGGTGGCGGGTTTTGGCGGGGCCCTGGCGCTCTCTCAGGTCCATTGCTTGGGCCCCAGCACGGCGGAAATGGGACTGTCCGGGTCGTAGCGCGCCGCCCGCGTCCGAATGGCCACGCTGGCGATCAACAGGGGAACTCCCAGGGCGAGAAGCATATTGGTGAGGATCATGTGGCGGTAGAGGTCGGGGAACCCGACCGAGATCATCACCGCCCAGAACTCGCAGAACGAGGCGATGGCGACGAACACCGCCAGCCGCCCGATGGCCTGTTCAGCGGGCCGGAGCCCCCGGTGGCGGGCGGTTCGAAGTCCCATCCACAGGATGGCCAGCCAGTCCAGCACCAGCAGTGGCTGGGGCAGGTGCTGGAAGAGGCTGCCGTAGAACCCGACCCGGTTCTCGATGGCGCCGGGAGGGTGGCCGGAGTCCGGTAGATAGCTGCCGAGGTAGGTCTGGCGCCACTGGTCGACCCCTTTCAGGCCGTCGGCGCCGACACGGAACAGGCGGGTGGGGTGGGTGATGTAGAACTCGACCACCTTCGCCTGGGTGACCTGTTGGCGGAACAGGAGGTACTGTGGGCGTAGGGTCGCGGCGTTGATGCTCTCCGGATTGGTCCCGGCGGCCGAGGCCAGGCTGGGGTCGGCACCCAGGCTGCGCAGGTCCGCCGCCGGGTTGGGGCTGTGGATCAGGATCTCGCCGAACACCTCGGCGTAGACGTCCTGTTGGCCCAGGCCCACCGGCGCGGTCCCGACGAAGTAGGCAGTCGTGGCCAGCAGCAGAGCACTCACCACCATGCCCGGGAAGCGGGAGGCCGCCCAGCGCAACGGGCGGGGCGGCGACCACCCACCTCTTCTCGGCGTTCCCCATCCGTGGGGCAGCCACAGCAGCGCCACGATCAGCGCCGGCAGTAGCGCGGCGGCCTGGGTCTTGGCTCCGATGACGACCGCGCCGAGAAAGCCGACCACCGCGAGACTGGGCCACGTCGTGTGGCCCCGACGCCAGATGGCGAGAAGAGCGGGACACAGGGCAAGTGTCCCGATCAGCTCGGCTGGTTCGCTGTAGGGAGAGATGAAGAACTGGGCCACGGCACTGTCGGCCGCCAGCAGGCCCACAAGTGATGCGATCACCACCCGGAAGACCAGAGACCCCGGGAGCATGACAACGAGCGCGGCCACCACGATGCCGACCAGAACGGCGCAGATGACGCCGAGGGCCCTCAGGTCGAGCGCACCGGGGAGCCCGAGAATGGGCGTCAGGTGCTTGGCCAGGGAGAGGAGCCACAGCTCGGCCGAGCGGAACACACCACCCGAACCGTCGGCGCTGCACGCCTCGCCGTACCAGCGATGGGCGACCCAGGTCGGGTGCACGTAGGCCGACGTGCTGGCGTCGAAGGGGGTCGTGGTCCGCACCCCGAGTTGGCACATGAGCCGCCGGCCGTCACCCTGGTCGCCCATCCCCACGGCCCCGCCGATGAACAACCGAGCCAGCAGGACGGCGACCCAACCCATCCCGGTCACGGCTGCCGTCATGGCCACAGAGCGCACCGAGGTCGTCTGGGGCGGAGGTGAGACGGTCGGGGGTGCCTCGGCCGGAGGGGCGAGGGTGGTGGTCACCTGAGCCCACCCCGCACCGTTCCGATGACCAGTCGGCCGTTGGCCGTACCGATCCAGCAGTTGACCGACCGGTCGCCGGCCGCCCACTGGCGCTCGCTGGTCGGGGCCGGCTTGCTCACCAGTTCGGGACGGGACGAGATGGCCTGGCCCAGGTAGGTGTCCACCACCGGGCGGCAGGCGTCTTCCGCTGCCTTCGCCCCCGTCGTCTGGCCCGGCCACGGCCCCGACAGGATCACGTTCGGGCTGGCGGCCTCGGCGGTGTGGGGCAGGTCGCAGGTGACCAGACCCGCCGGCGCGCGGCACATCCGGAACCTGGCCGAGCGGGTGGTCGACATGATGCCGGCCAGGCGGTAGTCGATCGTCGGTCCGGACGCGCCTTTGATGGTGGCCGACCCTTGGCAGACCAGCGTCCGGTCACCCCGGGCCCACGCCGCCGCCGTCGGGTACCGGGCCCAGGACAGGATGCCCCACGTCACGTCGCTCGGCCCCGCCCCCAGGTAGGCCCGTTCCCGCCCGTAGTCGTAGCAGCGGCCACTGAGGCGCTGGTTGAGCAGCTCCCCATTGGGCCGGCTCTTCGACGAAGCCAACTCGCCCGTCACTTTGGTCACCCACATCGTCTCGGTCTGGTGGGGCTCGGTACACGGCAATGCGGGTGCGCTGTCGCTGGGAATGGCGATGAGCTCGTTGGGGTCCTCGGCCAGGTGGCAGGTGCCCGAACGCTGGTCGGGCACCGGTGTCGGGACGGGCCGGGCGAACGACATCGAAGCGCCGACGACGACCGCGAGCACGGCGAGGCCGACGCCGGCGAGCGAGCGGCCGACCGCCCACGGCGACCACCTCCAGCGGCGGTGTGGACCTCGGTCGGTCATGCCGGCTCTTTCCCGTTCAGCTGTGGTCACTACGTCGAGGACCGTCCATGGTCCATCCTATGGCGGAAGGTTTCCAGGGTTCCGGTGGCCAGCCCGGTCGGGCCGGCCACAGGCCGGTCGGGGCCCTCCCGCCGCGGGCGCCAGACCTAACGAGCATTGGGGCCCGGGAAGATCCCCAGAAATCGGCCAAAGCGCGTCGGATGGGACGGCCGTAGGGAGTAGGACGTACAACATGAGGGCGAGCTCCCGGTCCATCGCCCTGGAGGCACTCGCCAGAGTGCGGGAGGGCGCCTACGCCAACTTGGCGGTGCCGTCGATCCTCGACCATAGGGGCGGAAGTCTGAGTGACCGCGACAAGGCGTTCGCCACCACCTTGGCCTACGGCGCCATCCGCATGGCCCGGGCCTGCGACTGGCTAGTCGACCGCCACGTCCGTGTCGGCCACCGCAAGGACCTCGACCCCGAGGTCCGAGACGTTCTGCGCCTGGGCGCCTACCAGCTCGCTTTTCTGGGGACACCGCCGCACGCGGCCGTGTCCGAGACGGTGACCCTCGCCCCCCAACGGGCGAGGGGCCTGGTCAACGCCGTGCTCCGCCGTGTGGCCTCCGACGTGGCGACGGGTTCTCCTCCGTGGCCGGACATGGCCACCCGGCTCAGCTACCCGGGCTGGATCGTCGAGCAGCTCAACGCCGACCTGGGCGAGGAGGTGGCCGAGGCCGCACTGCTGCAGATGGACGAGCCCGCCCGGGTCTCGGAACGTTTGGACGGGTACGTGCAGGACCTGTCCAGCCAGTGGGTGGTGGAGGCTCTGGCGGTTCAGCCCGACGAGGTGGTGCTCGACCTGTGCGCTGCGCCGGGGGGCAAGGCCACCGCCATGGCCAACTCGGGGGCCTTCGTGGTGGCCGCCGACCGCTCCGTCAAGCGGACCGGACTGGTGGCCTCCAATGTGACCAGGCTCGGTCTCAGCACCGTGGTCCCGGTGGTGGCCGACGCCCGCCAGGCCCCGTTGCGCCCCCGCTCGTTCGACCGGGTGCTGGTGGACGCTCCATGCTCCGGTCTGGGGGTTCTCCGGCGCCGGCCCGACGCCCGCTGGCGTATCCGGGCGGAGGACATCGGGGCCCTGGCCGGCCTCCAGCGCCAACTGCTACAGGCCGGCGCCGCCCTGGCCCGTCCCGGCGGTGTGCTGGCTTACAGCGTGTGCACCATGACGACGGCCGAGACGGCGGACATCGACGCCTGGGTCGGTCAGTCCATGCCCCAGTTCGACGCCCTCGACCCACCCGGTGACCCGTGGGAGCCGCTGGGCCGGGGTGCCCGCCTGTTGCCCCAGACCGCCGGGACCGACGGCATGTACCTCCTGCTCCTTCGGGTCCCCGCCTGACCCGCCACCACGCCAGGCACAGGTGCGGGCGCAGGAAGCCTGGAGCCTGGCTGAGGTGAAACTCATCCCGTCGATACACGATGATGTGCCGTTGGACCATGGAACGGCGCGCTCGAGGACCCGGGACCGGTCAGGGCTCATGGTGCTCGCGGACGTAGGCGCTGAACGCTTCGAGTTGCTCCGCCCAGCCTCGCTCGGTGCGTTCGAGCCATCGGCGCAGATCGCTGAACGGTTCTTGGCGCAGCTGGTAGACGCGGACTCGGGTGTCGAAGGAGGGCGGGGTGTCGATGACCAGACCCCCCTGGCGTAGAGTCCGCAGGTGCTTGCTCATCGTGGGCGGGGTCACTCCGAGCGCACCGGCTAGGTCCCCGGCGCGGTGCGGGCGTAGCGCGAGAAGCTCGACGGTGCGGCGACGCAGCGGGTCGGCCAGCGCTGCCAGGGCGGCATCGACGAGGGCCGCGTCGGTGACGGCGCTCACTCCCAGGTGGTGGCGGTGATCGGTTGACCGAGTGAGGCCTCGGCCTCGGCCCGGCTCACATCGCGCACGTGCTGGGCAAAGGTCCACATGTGGCCTTCGGTGTCGATCGCGCGGTAGGTCCGATCACCGTAGAACTGCTCTGCAGGCTCCTCGGCGATTCTTGCCCCTGCAGCGCGGGCACGGGCGCAGTGCACGTCGAGGCCGTCGGCGAGCTGCACATGCAGGCTCTGGGTGTTGGCGCCGTCCAATCCGCGGGGGCTGCGGATCGCCGGCGCCCACTGCCCGCCGACCATCACGCGCCCGTCGCCTTCGAGAGCCATCTCGTAGTGGCACATCTCCGGAGACTCCGGGGGTCCGTCGATCGCCATGGTGATCTCAAAGCCGAAGGCGTCGACCAGCCAGGCCAGCGCCGCCTTCGGGTCCTCGTAGTACACGCTGGCGGTGAACGTCGTTTCATCCATGCAGATAGTTTCCACACTTGGCAACTATCTGTCAACTACGCCCCCAAGCTCAACGTCGCCGAGGTCGATCGTCCTTGCGAGAGAGCATCGGTCATCACCGCCGGCGGGCGCCGGCGCATCGTCGATGACTACCTTGACGCCGTCTTCGATGACGATCCCAGCGCCGTCGCTGAGAAGCTGCGCATGGGCACACCCGAGCTGCCCGAGGACCCGACACCGGACCAGGTCGCCGCCTGGGTGGAAATCGCCGAGCTGCTGGACACTCGTGGGGATCGTCAACGACTGGCCCCCGACCCAGGCACCCGACGACATCGTCGACGCCTGGGAGTGGTACGCCCGCTCGCTTCGCGCCCACGCATAGCGACGACGGCGCCGCTCGGTGCCTGAACCCGCCGCGGGCGGTGGTGGTGGCTGGCCGGACAGGTCAGCCGGTGGTCACTGGGCGGTCGCCGGCGCTGGCCAAGCCGTGATGCTCGACGGCCACCGGGGCCCGGCCGGTACCGTGGCGCCGATGGCACACATGGCGCGGGTGCTGGTGGTCTCCGACGGCGTGGTGGCCGGCACCCGGGATGACCGCAGCGGCCCGGCTCTGGTCGCCGCCCTCGACGGTGCCGGTTTGGTGGTGGACACCCATGAAGTCGTCAGCGACGGGGCCGACGGCGTGGCCGCCACCCTGTGCCGGCTGGCGGACGGGTTCTGCGGGCTCATCGTCACCACCGGCGGCACCGGCTTCGCCCCCCGCGACCAGACCCCCGAAGGTACCGCCATGGTCATCGAGCGTGACGCGCCCGGCCTGGCCGAGGCCATGCGGGCGGTGTCGCCCCTGGGCCGGCTCAGCCGTGGCCGGGCCGGCGTCGTGGGCCGGGCGTTGATCGTCAACACGCCCGGTTCGCCCACCGGGGCGGTCGAGCAGTTGGGCGCCATCCTGGACGTGGTGCCCCACGCCCTCGCTCTGCTTGCCGATCCCAGTCACGCTCCCCACCCTCACCAACCTGCCCCCGTGGTGGATGGAGATTGAGGCCACGTGCCGTGCCCGTCTGACTCCACGACGATGACGACCGGCGCCGCGCTCGACGAGGCACGGATGGCAGAGGCCATCGCCGCCGCGGCCACCGTGCGGTCCACCACATCGCCCAACCCGTGGGTGGGCTGCGTGCTGCAGGCGGTTGACGGCACCGTCGTCGTCGGCGCCACCCAGCCGGCGGGCGGCCCCCACGCCGAGGCCTGCGCCCTCGTCGGCGCCGTCGCCCGCGGTGTCGACCCGGCCGGGTCCACCGTGTGGTTGACGCTGGAGCCGTGCTCCCATCACGGTCGCACGCCGCCCTGCGCCGACGCCCTGGTGGCAGCGGGCGTGGCCCGCGTGGTCGTAGGGGTGGTCGATCCTGACCCCCATGTCCGGGGTGCCGGGGTAGAACGGCTGCGCGCGGCGGGCGTGGACGTCGCCGTCGGGGTGGCCGAGGAGGCGGTGCGGGACCAGTTGGCCCCGTACCTCAAGCATCGTGCGACCGGACGGCCCTGGGTCGTCCTCAAGCTGGCCGCCACCATTGACGGGCGCACGGCCGCACCCGATGGCAGCAGCCAGTGGATCACCGGGCCCGACGCACGGGCCGACGCTCACCGCCTGCGGGCGCAGAGCGACGCCGTCCTCGTCGGTGCCGGCACCGTCCGGGCCGACGACCCCAGACTCACCGTGCGCCTGGCCGAGGGCCCCGACCCGCTGCGGGTCGTCCTCGGGTCGGCGCCGGCCCAGGCGAGGGCCCAGCCCTGCCTGGAGCTGTCGGGCGACCTGGGCGACGTGCTGGACGCCCTCGGCGCCAAGGGCGTGCTCCAGCTGCTGGTCGAAGGCGGCGCCACCGTGGCCCACGCTTTCCACCACGCCGGTCTGGTCGACCGCTACGTCGTGTACCTGGCACCGGCGCTGTTCGGTGGCGACGACGCCAGCGGCCTGTTCGCCGGGCCCGGGGTCGCGACCATGGCCGACCTGTGGCGGGGCCGGACCGTCTCCGTCACCCGACTGGGCGACGACGTGCGCATCGACCTCGCCGGCCCGGCTCGGGGCTGACGTGTTCACCGGGATCGTCGAGGAGCTGGGCCGGGTCCGGCGCAGGGACGGCCACCGCTTCGAGTTCGAGGCCAGGCTCGTGCTGGAGGACACCAAGGTGGGCGACTCCATCGCACACAACGGCTGCTGCCTCACCGTGGTCGAAGTTGGCCAAGGGTGGTACG
The DNA here is from genome assembly GCA_038232515.1 of Acidimicrobiales bacterium. Lineage (GTDB taxonomy): Bacteria > Actinomycetota > Acidimicrobiia > Acidimicrobiales > JAUJNH01 > JBBSHS01. Next base: position 7,294 of record JBBSHS010000059.1, on the reverse strand, counting down.
CGGTCGACGCCGTGGACGAGACGCTGGCCCGCACCAACCTGGGGGAGCTCCGGCCCGGCGATGCCCTCAACCTCGAGCGGCCCGTCCGCCTGATCGACCGCCTGGGTGGCCACCTCGTCCAGGGCCACGTCGACGATGTGGGCACGATCATGCGCCCGGCGGCCGACCTGGCCATCCGTTGCCACCCGTCGCTCCTGCGCTACGTCGTGGCCAAGGGATCGATCACCGTTGACGGCTGCAGCCTCACCGTGGTCGAGGTCCTGCCCGACGGGTTCACGGTCGCCGTCATCCCCCACACCGTCGCCGTCACCACGTTGGGCCACAAAGGTACGGGTGACCGTGTCAACCTGGAGGTGGACGTCATGGCCAAGTACGCCGAGAAGCTCCTCTGCGCCCAGATCCCACCGACATCCGGCAAGGAAGCATGACCGTGCCGTTCGACTCCATCCCCGACGCCATAGAGGCCATCGGCCAGGGGGAGATCGTGGTCGTGGTCGACGACGAGGACCGCGAGAACGAAGGCGACCTCATCATGGCCGCCGAGTTCGCCACCCCCGAGAAGATCGCCTTCTTCGTCAGGCACACCAGCGGGCTCATCTGCGCTCCGGTCAGCAACGAACGCGCCGACCAGCTCGACCTGCCGCTGATGGTCCCCGTCAACACCGAGGCGCAGCGCACCGCCTTCACCGTCACCGTCGACCTGCGCCACGGCACGTCCACCGGCATCTCGGCGGCAGACCGGTCCAAGACCATCCGGGCCCTCATCGACCCTCGGACGAGGCCGGGCGACCTGTCCCGGCCCGGTCACATCCACGTGTTGCGGGCCCGCCAGGGCGGGGTGCTGAAGCGGGCCGGGCATACCGAGGCCGCCATCGACCTGGCCCGCCTGGCCGGCTGCTACCCAGCCGGGGTGTTGTGCGAGCTGGTGACCGAGGACGGCATGGAAATGGCGCGGCTGCCCGACCTCGAGACCTTCTCCACCCGCCACGGCCTGATGCTGATCTCCATAGCCGACCTCATCCGCTTCCGGCGCCAGACCGAGAAGCTGGTCAAACGCCTGCCTGAGGCCCGCATTCCCACCATCTGGGGCGACTTCACCTGCCTGCCCTTCCGTAGCGTCCTGGACGGCGAGACCCACCTCGCCTTCGTCAAGGGGGCGGTGGCGGGGGAGCAGGACACGCTGGTGCGGGTCCACTCGGAGTGCCTCACCGGCGACGTCTTCGGGTCGAGGCGCTGCGACTGCGGCGAGCAACTGCGGGCGGCGATGGAGCTGATCGCCGAAGCGGGGCGGGGCGTGGTTGTCTACCTGCGGGGGCACGAGGGCAGGGGCATCGGCATCGCCCACAAACTGGCCGCCTACGCGTTGCAGGACCAGGGCTACGACACCGTCGAGGCCAACGTCGAGCTGGGCCTGCCCGTCGACTCGCGCGAGTACGGCATCGGCGCCCAGATCCTGAACGACCTGGGCGTCACCACCATGCGGCTCATGACCAACAACCCGGCCAAGCGGGGCGGCCTCGAGGGGTTCGGCCTCAGCGTGGTGGAGCGCGTATCGCTGCCCACGGTGCCCAACTCGGAGAACAGCGCGTACCTGCGGACCAAGCGCGACAAGATGGGCCACCTCTTGGAAGGACTGGACGATGTCCTCTAGCTACAGCGGTCACCTCGACGGTCGCGGCCTGCGGGTCGCCGTCCTTTGCGCCCGGTTCAACGACCTCATCACCGAGCGGCTGCTGGCCGGTTGCCGCGACGGGCTCGTGCGCCACGGCGTCGACGCCGCGTCCATCACCGACGTCTGGGTGCCGGGGGCCTTCGAGATCCCCCTGGTGGCCAAGCGTCTGGCCGCTTCGGGAGAGTACGACGCGGTCGTGACCCTGGGCGCCGTCATCCGGGGGGCCACCGGCCACTACGAAGAGGTGGCCCACAACGCCTCGGCGGGCGTGGCCCGGGCCGGGATGGACACCGGCGTCCCCGTGGTGTTCGGCGTCCTCACCACCGACACCATCGAGCAGGCCATCGAGCGAGCCGGCGGCAAGGCCGGCAACAAGGGTTACGAGGCGGCCCAGACCGCTATTGAGATGGTCGACCTCCTGCGCCAGCTCCCCAAGCCCGGGCCGGCCTGATCGGGTGGGCAAGCTCGTCGCCGGTTGACGGCCGCCCAGCCGCCGCTTTATCGACCCGGAGTCATGGACAAGGAAGCCATGCAGCAGGCTCGGGGCTGTGTCTGCGCCCGCTGCTCCTCGAGCGCTATCAGTCCCACCCCGGAGAGAAGGCGCAAGACCGGCCAGACTGGGTCGAGGAACCCCGTACGGGCAGCAGCGGGATGGGCGTGGTGGGAGTTGTGGTAGCCGTGGCCCAGCAACGGGATGGCCATCCAGGCCAGGTCGTATCCCGGGAAGTCGGGATGGGGCTTGCTCCCTGCGCGGTGCCCGACGGTGTTGACCATCCCCATGATGCCGAGGTAGCAGACGAGGTGGACGGCCAGCGCCGTCAGCGTCGGAACCAGCCCGATGGTGAGGAGCCAGAAGGCGGTGACGAGGGCGCGGACGGCGACGTGACGGATCCCCGGTCCGGGGGAAGAATCGGCCGGCAGCCGCCCCCTCGCCGTGGCGAAGAGGTAGGGAGTGCCGACCAGCACCGAGAGGGGGTGGCGCTGGAGCGGTGAGTGAGGATCGAGCGGCGTGTCGGCGTAGCGGTGGTGCAGACGATGAACCCCGGCCCACCTTTGGGGATGAACCCCGCCGTATACCTGCATGAAGCCGTCGAGAAACGAACCCAGCACCGGATGGATCCGGAAGGCTCGGTGGGCGAGGCAGCGGTGGCAGTAGACCTCGGTGACGAGGGAGGTGACAATGCCCGAGACCAGGCCAACGAGTACACCGATCAGCACGCGTAAATCCTAGTGTCCGCCCGCGGCGAGCGGGCGCTCGGAGGTCCCTTCAGCACCCATACACAAGTTGGGATTCGACGGGCACGTGGCTCAGATCCGGTCAGGCCAGCCACCGCACCCAGTCGGGTGAGTAGCGCCTCCACCATGCGGCTCATGGAGCTCGATCTGGCGCGGCTTCTCCAGCTCGACGGTGGCTCGTCACCGATCGCCGTCATCCGCTCGGGCCGTACCGGCAGGCTGCGCGTGGCCAACGCGCAAGGGGGCCCGGGAACCTGGTGGCGCTGGTGGCCGTGGCGGCGCCGGACGGCGTATCAGTGGCGTGCGCCACCTCAGGCCGAGGAGGCCAACGGGCGCGCCGGCTCGGCCGGCAGCACCGTGCCGTCGGGTCTCACGAACTCGAACCACCCGGGTGGCCCGGTGGCCGGTCTCATGGCCCAACCGCCCTCGTGGCAAAGGTGATGATGGTGGTTGCAGATCAACGCCATGTTGCCCAGGTCGGTTGGGCCCCCGTCGCCCCAATGGACGACGTGGTGCGCCTGGCACCATCCGGGGGGTCGGTCACACCCGGGGAACACGCAGCCGCCGTCACGGATGAACAGGGCCCGGCGCTGGGCGGTGGTGGCCACCCGGCTGGCCCGGCCCACGTCCAGCACCTCGCTCTGGGCGCCGAGGACGACCCGGCTGACGGTGGAGTCACAGCAGAGGCGGCGCAGTGTGTCCAGCCCGATGGGCTGGGCGTCGACACCACCGCCACCGGTGGCCCCGGCGCCCACGATGTCGGCCTGTCCACCGGCCAGTCCCTGCAGGGCGGGCAGGTTGGTGACCACCATCACCAGGGGCTGGGCACAGGGGCTGTGGTCGTCGGCCCCCGTGGCACGTCGGGCCATCTCCACCAGGGCATCGCACCGGCGCTGGCCGGTGGTGCGGGGCGGCTCGCCCGTCTCATCCGGGTGCTCGGCCCGCCAGAGCTGCTGGGCGATGTTCTCCAGCTCGGTGGCCACGATGGCCGCGCCCTCGGGGTCCAGGTCGGCTTCCAGGTGGCCCATGCCGTCCAGACCGGTGGTCATCGACGCCCGGCGGCGCTCATGCAGGCGCTTTGCCGGGTCGGCCCCGTCGGTGTCGGCGTAGGCCTCCCACCGGCGCACGGCACGGGCCAATTGGTCCACGCTCAGGTGGGCGGCGTGCTGCACCAGGGCGGCCTCGTGCTCGGCGAACACCGCCGCGGTGCGCTCGTTGACCACCCGGGACAGCACCCGGGCCTGGGCCACCGACACCTCCCCGGTCCTCACCGCCTCGGCGGTGAGCGGCATCGCCTTCAGCTTGCGGCCGAGGTCGAAGATCTGATGGGCCTCGGCCCGGCTGATGCGGGCCCGGGGGGCCAGCCACGCCGCCGCGTTGGCCGCCCCGTCGGCGGTGTGGGCCATGCGGGCGTCGAACTCCGCCGCCACCGCCACCTGTTGGGCCCGGGCCCGGTCGACGGCCTCACTGGCCGCCAGCAGCTCGACCGCCAGCTCGCTGTGAATGAGTTCTGGATCACTGGCGGAGCTTACGAACACCAGTTCGAGTCTACGCCAACAATCCAGCCGGGGCAAGGCCTATTCACCCATTGGGCAACAGCAATTCGGCGCATCTCGCGGCTCGCCGGACATCAGATTGGCCCACGGATCAGTCAGGAGACCCTGAAAAGCCCGGGGGACTGGGCTGCCCGCTCGCCGGCGCTCCGGCGGTCCGAAGCCCCGGTCGGGTTGCGCCGGAAAGGGCGCGACCATGGTCGGGACGGCGAACTCGACCCGGGGGACAAATGGCGGTCACGCACAACGAGGCCATCCGCAACCACGCCGGGTTCATCTGGACGGTGGCGGACCTCCTGCGGGGGGACTACAAGCAGTCGGAGTACGGCCGGGTGATCCTGCCCATGGTCGTGCTCCGCCGCCTCGACTGTGTGCTCGAACCCAGCAAGTCCCTGGTCCTGGAGACGGCGGCCAACCTCACCGGCAAGGTCGCCAACGTCGAGCCGCTGCTGCGCCAGGCGGCGGGGCAGCAGTTCTACAACACCTCGCCCCTCACCATGAGCCGCCTGCTGGACGACCCGACAAACATCGCCGACAACCTTGTCAGCTACCTCCTCGCCTTCTCGCCGGCGGCCCGGGACGTCCTGGAGAAGTTCGACCTCCCCGGCCAGATAACCCGGCTCGACCGCGCCGGCCTGTTGTACATGGTCGTCTCCCGGTTCTGTGAGATCGACCTGCACCCCGACGCCGTGTCGAACCTGGAGATGGGATACCTCTACGAGGAGCTGATCCGCCGCTTTTCCGAACTGTCCAACGAGACCGCCGGTGAGCACTTCACGCCCCGCGAGGTCATCCGGCTGATGGTGAACCTGCTGTTCATCGAGGACGACCGGCTGCTCACCAAACCGGGAGTCGTCAAGACCCTGCTGGACCCGGCCTGCGGTACGGGCGGCATGCTCAGCGTGGCCGAGGACCACCTCCGCTCCCTCAACTCCCATGCCCGGCTCGAGGTGTACGGCCAGGAGCTCAACCCGGAGACCTACGCCGTCTGCCGCTCGGACATGATGCTGAAGGGCCGGGACGCCTCCCACATCGTCCTCGGCAACTCCTTCTCCGAGGACGGCTTTGCCGGCGAGCACTTCGACTACCTGCTGGCCAACCCGCCGTTCGGCGTCGAGTGGAAGAAGGTCGAGCGCGACATCCGAGACGAGCACGGGTCCAAGGGCTTCGCCGGCCGGTTCGGCGCCGGGCTGCCCCGCATCAACGACGGCAGCTTCCTGTTCCTCCAGCACATGGCGGCCAAGATGAAGCCCGCCGCCCAGGGCGGCTCCCGGCTGGCCATCGTCTTCAACGGCTCACCCCTGTTCTCCGGCGCGGCGGGGTCGGGGGAGTCGGAGATCCGCCGCTGGATCATCGAGAACGACTGGTTGGAGGCCGTAGTGGCCCTGCCCGACCAGCTCTTCTACAACACCGGCATCTCCACCTACTTCTGGGTCGTCACCAACCGCAAGCGCCCCGAGCGGCGGGGCCAGGTCCAGCTCCTCGACGCCCGCGAGCTGTGGCAGAAGATGCGCAAGAGCCTGGGCGACAAGCGCAAGGAGCTCTCCGCCGTCCACATCGCCGAGATCACCAGGCTCTACGGCGACTTCGAGGACGGCGAGCGGGTCAAGATCCTGCCCAACGAGGCGTTCGGCTTCCTGCGCGTCACCGTCGAGCGCCCCCTCAGGCTCCGCTGGGAGATCACCGACGACACGCTCGCCGCCGTCCGCGCCGACAAGAAGCTGGCCAAGCTGCGGCCCGCCGTGGTGGACGACCTCGTCGCCGCCCTCGCCGCTCACATCGGCGTCGCCGCCACCGATCGGGCCGCCGTGGCCAAGCTCGTCGGGCCCATCCTGGCGGGCGCCGATCTCAGCCCCGCCCAGCACAAGGCCGTGTGGGACGACTTCGCCGTGCGCGACCCCGACGCCCCCGCCGTCACCAACCGCAAGGGCGAGCCGGAGGCCGACCCAGACCTGCGGGACCAGGAGAACGTCGCCCTCCCCGAGGTCCGGGTCGGTTACGAGGCCGACCCGACGCCCCGACTGGCGACGGTCGAGTACCGCACCGCCGTCGAGGACCACCTGGCCACCGAGGTCCACCCCTACGTCCCCGACGCCTGGCTCGACCACACCAGGACCAAGATCGGCTACGAGATCCCCCTCACCCGCCACTTCTACAAGTACGTGCCACCCCGCCCCCTCGAAGAGATCGACGCCGAGATCAAGCAACTCGAAGCCGCGATCCAGCAGCTCTTGCGTGAGGTGACGGAGTGACGACCTGGCCTCGGGTTCGTCTCGACTGGCTGGTGAACGAGGAGCGCCGCACCTCGGATCCCGGGTCACTCGGCAGCGATACCGTCTTTCACTACAGTATCCCCGTCTTCGACGACCTGGGTGACGGGCAACTCGAACCGGCGGCCGAGATCGGTAGTGGAAAGCTTGTTCTGTCGGGCGGTGAGGTGTTGATCAGCAAGCTCAACCCTCGTCTCCCACGCGTATTGAAGGCTGAGGCGCACGACTTCCCGACTGTAGCGTCAACCGAGTTCATCGCCCTCAGACCAGGTCCCAGGGTTGAGGACCGATTCCTCCGCTATTGGCTCGTTTCTGAGCTTTTGCGGCAACGCCTCGATGGCGCAACGATGTCGGTGACGCGCAGCCAACAGAGAATCCGCCCTGAGACTCTGACAAAGATGTGGGTTGCCTTCCCGTCGCTACGCGAGCAGGTGGACATCGCCGACTTCCTCGACGCCGAGACAACCCGCATCGACGCCGTCATTGGCGGCAAGCAGCTGATGACCAATTTGCTCGGTCAACGTGCGAATGCCGTGATCAGTTTACTGATCGGGGGTTCGGTG
>JBBSHS010000058.1:0-16829 GCA_038232515.1 Acidimicrobiales bacterium | reverse complement strand
CGGAAACGGGATGCAGCACGGTCTTGATTCCCTGGGTGGAAGAGCCGGTCATGGTCACTCCTGAAGTCGTGGGTCTGGTCGAGATTGTCTGGCAAGACGAACGGTAACGGCTACCGGGGCTTCGCCCCCGCCCGACGAGCGGTCAGATCATCTCTTCGGCATACGAGCGGGATGTCTTTCACCCGCACCTCCGCGCGCGTCCTGCGTTCGTGGGCTGGCCGTCACCCTCGGACCCGGTCCGGCCCTTCCCACACCCTTACGCCGTCGGTTCGACAAGCCCGAAGCGGGCATCACTGACCTTGTCGGTGCGGCGCGGAACTTGACTCAATCGTGTCGGTTCCTAGGCGCCAAGCGCCTAGGCCGGCACCCCTCAGCCGGCTTTGGCCACGAGCAGGGCCCGGATGCCCAGGCCCATCACGAACAGCCCGCCAAGGCCGTAGAGCAGGTACAGCCGATGCTTGAGCTGCTGGCGGTAGCTGTAGATGATGCCGACAGCCACGATGGCGACGAAGCCGTAGAACATGTGGAACCTGGGCGCCTTGATCTTCTGTCCAGCCACCATGCCGACACCCAGCCCCACTTGGACGAACACGGCCAGCTCGACGAAGAAGGTGAACCACCACAGGGCGCGGGTACGTAGCTGAGGGGCCTTGGCCGCGCCCAGCGCCCACACCCCCGCCAGCCCGTTACCGATGATGACGACCCACGCCCAGGTGGCGTGGATGTCCCGCAGGGTGGCGAGCGTGGGAATCTCCTGGGCTGAGGCCGGGCTGGCGGGTACCGAGCCTGCCACGAATACCGACGTGGGGACCAAGTGCACCGGTGCTTGTGCGCACGTCGTTCCGGCTACGCCGGGTGGGCGGCCACGGCCCGGACCATGCGGGTGACGGCTTCGGTGAGCAGGGGCCGGACGTGGCCAGGCTGAGGCGGGCCCAGCCGCAGCCCTCGGCTCCAAACTCGCAACCTTCGGCCAGCGCCACCTTGGCATTCTCCAGGAAACACCCCGCCGGCTCTCTCGGATCCGGTAGCTGGAGGGCCCGGCAGTCGAGCCACGCCAGGTAGGTGCCCTCCGGCGGGTGCCAGCGTATGGCCGGCAGGTCAGCCAGGAGCTCGGCCAGCCGCTGGCGTTGGCGGCCGATGTGCGCGATGGCGGCGTCGAGCCATTCGTCACCCTCGGTCCAGTCCGCCTTTGCCGCCACCAGACCGAGAGTCGACGGACCGCCCCGGCGGTGGACAGGGAGGGCGCGGATGCGATCGGCCACATCCGGGTTGCCGGCCAGGGCGAGCGCGCAGTGCAGCCCGGCCAGATTGAAGGCCTTGGACGCGGACACGAACGTCACCGTCCGGGCCGCCACATCGGGGCCGAGAGAGACGAAAGGCACGTGCTCCGCCCCGGCCAGCACCACGTCGGCGTGGATCTCGTCGGCCAGCACCACAGCGTCGTAGCGGATGGCGGCGTCAGCCAGCATGCGCAGCTCCCACCGGTGCAGGACCCGGCCGGTGGGGTTGTCGGGGTTCGCCCGTGGCCACCGCACCGGCCGGGTCGGGGCGCCAGCCGTACCGCCGCTGCGCCCAGGCCGCGTACGTGACGGCGAGGTCGGCGGCCGCCTCCGGCGCCGGGATAGCCCAGGTCGTCGGCATCGACGGCGGCGTGCAGAGCGCGGCCCACCACGGCGGCGATGGGCAGGTCCATGTCGGCCACCCAGGCGGCGATCGTGCCCGGCCCGTGGCGCCGCCACTTGACCGTCTGGCGGCGGCTTTGGAGAGCCCTGTGTCGAGGGCGTCGAAGTCGGCCGTCACCAGGCGGCGGCGAGGATGCCGCTGGCCTCGTCCTCGCTCACCGGTCGGGGATTCGTCCTTACCGCCGGGCTGGCCCCTGACATCCTGGCCACGGCGTCGATGTCGTCCGGGCTCACGCCGACGTCGGCCAGATGACCGGGCAGACCGAGTCGCTCCCGAAGGCGGTCGACGGCGCCGGCCGGGTCATCCGGGTCACCGAGGGCCAAGCCGATGCGGTGCAGGGGTGAGGCCAGGAGTGGATCGGCGGCGTTGTAGGCGACGGCATGGGTGAGGAGGATGGCGTTGGCCAGGCCGTGAGAGAGGCCGGTGCGCCCGCCGAGCAACTGGGCGAGGCCGTGGTGCACCCCCATGGCGGCGTTGGTGAGCGCCCTGGCTCCCAGGGCGGCTGCGCACAACATGGCCAACCGCGCCTCCAGGTCCTCGGGGTCGTCCACGACCGCGGGCAGGGCCTCGGCGGTGCGGGCGATGCAGGCCAGGGCCACGGCCTCGGCTTCAGGGCTGCGCTGCAGTGACCAGGCGCATTCGACACCATGGGCCAGACAGCTCATGCCGCTGGCCGCCGACACCTGCGGGTCGAGGCCCACCACCGCTCCGGGATCGTAGATGGCGGCCACCGGTGCGCCGGTGGTGCTACCGGCACCCTGCTGGCGACGGGCCGCTGGGTCCGTCATGGCGAAGTATGGGGTCAGTTCCGCCCCCGACCACGTGGTCGGGATGGCGATGTGGGGCAGCACCGGTCGGTCCAGGTAGCTCGTGGACGGCTGGCCCTGGGCCTGCTCGGTGAAGAAGCAGACGGCCTTGGCGAGGTCTACGCACGACCCGCCACCGAAGCTGATCACCAGGTCGATGCCGGCCTCGCCGGCCAGCCCGACGGCAGCCTGGACCACCGGCGTCGGTACGTGGCGCTGGGTGCCGTCGAAGGTGGCGCCCAGCTTGCGCCCGAGACGGCGCACGAGCGCCTGGCCGGCTTCGCCGGCCAGGCGTCCCGGCGTCGTGACCAGCAGCAGGCGCCGACCACCGGCGTCGTGTACCAGTTGGCTGACCTTCTCGAGCGAGCCGTCGCCGGCCACCAGGCGCTGGGCACTGGAGGTATGGGCCCAGCTGCTCGAGGCACCGAGGAGGTCCATTGCCGGGAGCGTACGCAGTGGGCCACGGCCGGCGTCAGGCGTGGGAGGACGACGACCGGTCCGACGTCAGGCGTCGGCGAACAACGACCGCTCGGTGGGGCCGCCGCCGGTCTCACCGCCGAGGCGGATGTACCACTCCGTCCCGAAGACGGCGCCGAAGGCCTCGGCCGGCATGGCCATGAAGAAAGAAGTGTCGGAGATCTGCGACCCGTGAGCCTGCATCGCCTGGCGTTTGAGGTCGATCTGGGCGGCGACGTCGACGGCGGTGGTGATGCGGGCCTCCGGCTCCCCGAAGGCCACGTCGTCGGGCGCCTCGGGCGGGGGCTCGGCTCCGACCTCGGCGGCCCGCGCCATCAGCTTGCGGATCTGGTCACGGTTCATGGTGGCCATGAAGACCGTCGGCGTCCCCGCCAGCTCGGCGGCCCGGACACCCACGCGGTGCACCTGAATGTGGTCAGGATGGCCATAGCCCCCGTGCTCGTCGTAGACGGTCAGCACGTCGGCACCTTCCCCTTCGAGGACGGCGGCCAGGCGGCGGCTGGCTTCGTCCACGTCAGCCTTCCAGAACGAGCCCGGGACATCGTTCTCCGGCGTTCCCATCATCCCGGAGTCGACGTACCCCAGGTACTCGTGACGGGCCACGCCCAGGATGCGGCACGACTCGGCCAGCTCCTTCTCACGTCGCTGCCACAACGCCTCGCCGTCGGCCAGAACGCCCGGTTGGACCTCGCCCTGTTCGCCGCGGGTGGCGGTGACGAGCACGACCCTGTGGCCGGCGGCGGCAGCCTGCGCCATGGTGCCGCCGGTACTTATGCACTCGTCGTCGGGGTGGGCGTGGAAGAAGATCGCAGTGGCCATCAGGCCCGCAGCGTACGGCGGGCCAGAGGCAGCGCCAGCCGGGCCAGCCGCAGGAGGGACTCGTCAGCCCCCAGGCTGGGCAGCTCAGCTTCGGTGACCCATCCGAAGCGGTCGGCCTCGGCGTTGGGCACCGGCTGCGCCCCGGGCGGGGCGAGGACCACGAACCGGACGTCGAGGTGGAGGTGGGGCGGTTCGGCCGGCGGCGCCACCCGGTGGACGTCGAGATCTACGGCCGGCATCACCACCTCCAGGCCGGCGATGCCCGTCTCCTCGGTGGCCTCGCGCAGTGCGCCGGCGGCCAGGTCGGCCACTCCATCGGCGTGGCCGCCGGGTTGGAGCCACTTGGCCAGCTTCTTGTGCCACAGCACGAGCAGCCGCTGTCCGTCGGCGGCCACGACAAGGGCCGACGCCGTCAGGTGTCCCTCGGGGTCGCGCCGCAGCGCATCGGCGTGGCCGGCGCCAAAGGCCAGGATGGTGCGGCGGTGGCCGGCCTGAACCTCATCGACGGGCTCGAACGCTTCAACCTGGGCCATCGCCTGCTCCAGGGCCTCCCCGTCGGATGCCTCGGCACGGCGGGCGTGATCCACCGGTACGGCTCCACTGGGCCGCCGCCATCCGTTACCGCTGACAGGACCTCCCTCGGTCACTCGGCTCCTCGTCTCTCAGCGCCTCGACTCCCGGCTCGCGGCCGCGGCCCGGCTCAGCTCGTGAGGCCGTGGGGCTGCGTGGTGGTGAGCCCGCTGGCGATGGCGTCGGCCGAGGGGGCGGCAGTGGGCGTCTGGTCGGCCTTGGCGGCGTGGCCGGCGTTGGCGGCGATGGCATCGACGAACTGGGGCCACAGGGGCGCCGGAAGGTCGTGGCCCATGCCCGGCACTACCACCAGCCCGGCACCGGGGATGGCTGCGGCCGTGGCCCGGCCCCCCGACACGTCGATGAGAGGATCGGAGTCGCCGTGGATGACGCCGGTGGGCACGTCGAGGGAGCGCAGTTGCCCGGTGCGGTCGTGGGCGCAGACCACGGCCGCCAGCTGCCGGCCGCCACCGGGAGGGCAGAACGACCGGTCGTAGCCGGTGGCGGCACCCGCCCGGATCTCGGCCTCTGTCCGCTGCAGCGCCGGGTCGGTGGACCCGATGGCCCGTTCACCGGCCAGCGCCTGGGCGACGTGGGAATGGCGATCGGTGGCTGGCGGTGTGAGCAGCACGGCCAGAGCCTCGGCGTGGGGCTGGCCGACCGCCGAGTCGCCTGTGGTGCTCAGCATCGAACACAGTGAGCGCACCCTGTCCGGGTGCTCGATGGCCATGAGCTGGGCGATCATTCCCCCCATGGAAGCCCCCACCAGATGGGCGGATGCGATGCCGAGATGGTCGAGCAGGCCGAACGCATCGGCCGCCATGTCCGACAGGGTGTAGCTGACGGTGGAATTGTCACCGGCGAGCATGCCGAGGAAGTCGGGCTCGGGGGCCCCGTCGATCTTGGTGGACAACCCGCAGTCACGGTTGTCGAAACGGATGACCCGGAAGCCCCGCTGGGCCAGGAGCAGGCAGAAGGCATCCGGCCAGGCCGTCATCTGTGCGCTCAGGCCCATGACCAGGAGCAGGGGGTCGGCGCCCTCGTCTCCCGTCTCGTCGTAGAAGAGCTCGATACCGTTGGCCGGGGCGTAGGGCATGGCCGACAGCATCCCCATGTGCCGACCGTCGGGTCAAGAAGGTCGGGTGGCCGCCAGCGCGGCGACCGCGGAGTTGGGACGGGCGGCTGCCTCGGAACCGTCCATCGCCGGCTCCACGCCCACATGTGGACGGGATGGATCCACCGCTTGACGGCGGCGGATGGCATATGCGCAGACGTGGGCGCCGGACAACAGGTGGGCGACGCGATCGATCTGCGCATCCGGTAGGGCTTCGCGCAGGAACTCGATCTCGGACGAGCAGGCATGGCCGAACCGCTCGGCCACCCCCAGGATGGCGCAGTTGTGCTCAGTCACCCGCCACGAGCCGTCGGCCAGCCGCTCGGCGCTGGCCAGGTAGCCGTCCTCGTCGAGCACCCTGGCCATCTCGGTCACCCGCTCGTCGAAGCTCTTGCCGTCGAGCCGTGCCAGGGCGCCCAGCACCCGACGCTGACGCCGGCGCTCGAACACAGAGCACACGAGCGCCGGGTCGACCTCCTGCACGTAGTCCAGCAACTCGGTGGCCAGCTCGCCGTAGGACCGCGGGAACAGACCGATGGCCGCCGCTGTCAGTCGGTGGACGTGCCGGGGCCGGCCCCGACCGGCCGGCTCGGTGCGGTGGGTCACGAACCCGTCGGCCATGAGCTGGCCCAGCTGCTGGCGTACGGCCGACAAGGTGAGGCCCAGCCGTTCGGCCAGCGCCTCAGCGCTCAGCTCGGCGTCGTGCTTGAGGAGCACGAGCACGGCCCGCTTGGTGGCGGGCATGCGCTGCAGGGCAGGCGAGGCGTCCGGCACAGCCACAGGCTACGGGTTCTTGGCACACTGGATGCCCAAAGCGGCGACGTCGGAGCCCGGCGCCGTCGGCGTCGTAGCGTCCCTGCCATGGGACCCCTGCCGCCGGGCGGACTCCGGTTTGGGGTGGCCACCGCCGGCTTCCAGGTGGAGGGCGGGTACAACGGCCCGCGGCAGCCAGCCAACAACTGGGCGGGCTGGGAGAGGGCCGGCCGGGTGGAAAAGTCGGGCCTCGCCCTCGATGCCTGGCGGCGATGGCCCGAGCTCCTCGACCGCGTGGTGGCCACCGGAAGCGACTCGTTCCGCCTGTCCGTCGAATGGGCCCGTTGCGAGCCGGCCGACGGGGACGTCGACGGCGACGCGTTGGCCGGGTACGCGGCCCTGCTCGATGGTTGCCACCAGCGCGGGCTGGAACCGCTCGTCACCCTGCACCACTTCACCCATCCGGCCTGGTTGGGTGAGGACTTCTGGCTCCGGCCCGACGCCCCCGAGCGCTACCGGGCATGGGTCGAGGTGGCGATCAGCGCTCTGGGCCAGCACTGCCGTCGCTGGATCACCGTCAACGAGCCCAACGCCCTCGCCCTGTGGTCGTTCTACACCGGCCGGTTCCCTCCGGGGCGCCATATGGACCTCGCCGCCGTGGTCACCGCCTTCGACCACCTCCTGACGGCCCACCTGCTCGCCTACGAGGCGATCAAGGCGGCCCATCCCGACCACTCGGTGAGCCTCAACCCGATGCAGGTGCCGGCCTACGAGTTGGACCGGCTGCTGGTCGACGTCCTGGTGGGGCGAAGCTCGGGTGTGGTCCGGGACGAACTGCACCCCTGGCTCGTCGAGCGCCGGAACGAGTGGTACCACCGGCTCGGGCACGTCGGTCCGGTCGCATCGTTCCTGCGCCGGCGTACGGCCGCCAGCGTGCCCCTGGAGCAGGCCCTGCCTCGGGCCGTCACGGCCGCTTACGCCTCAGGGCATGAGCGGTGCCTCGACTCCATGACCACGAGCCGCCAGGGGCGGCCATGGCCGTCGACCGGCGATACCGGGCCGTCCACGTTTGGCCGCCGCCTCCGGGCGGAGGCGGGGTCGGATCTGGTGGTGGAGATCGTGGCCGACGGGCTCGGCGACCGGCACCGCCATGGGCCCCACGCCCACCGCCAGTGCGGGTACGACCGCACCAGGTACCTGGCCGAGGCCATCGGGACCGTGATGGCCGCACGCGACGCCGGCGTACCGGTGGGCGCCTACTTCCACTGGAGCTTGGTCGACGCCTACGAATGGGGTGGCTACGGGCCCGGGTTCGGCACAGAGGCCTACTGGCGGATTATCCATGCCCTACGGGCGGGCGACCGCTCCCTGGTCATCCCACCCGGTCGGCACGGCCCAGTATCAAGATGAGGAACAAGCATCCGTGATGACCGGTCACCAACTTCGTCGGAGAGCATTCAGCGGCCCGTCCACGGGAGCCCGGGGAACGAAGGGCGAACCCGACGCCCCCCGCTGAAGTCCTCGGCGTCAGTAGGCGGTCGGCGTGGAGCCCGATCCCCGGGTGAATCCCATCCTGATACCATGGCGGTATGAGCAGGCAGCTTACGGTGAGGCTCGCAGACGACCTGGTCGACTTCATTGATCAGCGCGTCGAACACGGACAGGCGACCAGCAGGGCAGCAGTCGTAGCCGCGGCGATCGAGCGTGAGCGCCGACGTGAGGTAGCCGAACGGGACGCAGCAATCCTGGCCCGAGCCGGCGCCGATGCCGACCTTGACGACCTAGCGGCCTTCGCCGCACGGGCACGGCTCGATGACCTGGCTTGATGCGCCCCATCCACCTGGCCCAGCTGGACCAGGCTCGGCCGGTACTCATCCTCACCCGGGAGATCGTCCGACCCCACCTGACCCGAGTGACCGTGGCCCCGATCACCACCACCGCCCGTGGGCTGTCGACCGAGGTATCGGTGGGCCGGGCCAACGGGCTCGACCAAGACGGCGTGGTGAGCTGCGACAACATCCTGACCGTGCCCGCCTCCACTCTCGGACGCCTAATCGGCTGTCTGCTGCCTAACCAGGAATCGGCCCTCGCCGAAGCGATACGGTCAGCGTTCGACCTGGCTTGATGGTCGGTGGGGCAATCCAGAGCGGTCGACCATCGGGCCAGTCGCTCACATGCGGTCGAGGATCTGCGCCTTCTTCTGGTCGAACTCGGACTGTGACAGCACACCCCGCTGCCTGAGCTCATCGAGCTTGTCGAGCTGTTCGGGGAGCGACAGCTCCCGGCGCCCGGCCGAGCGGTCAGGCCGCCGGTTCTGCTCGGTCTCCATCATCTTGTAGATGGTGTTCTGGACGACCGAGGGCTTGCGGATGTCGGCAAAGGTCTCCTGACCGGAGGTGCCGGCCGATTCTATGGTGAGGTTGCCGGCGCCCAGCAGGCGCTCGAACACCGACTGGTGGAACGAGATGTCGTTGATCCGGTCGAGCGGGATCTCCTTGCCCTGCTTGGAGACGACCCCCGACCGGTAGACCAATCGGTCGGTGGTGACCACGAAGTTCGTATTGGTCCATTTCAGGTAGCGCAGCACGAGCCGCACGACCGACAGCAGCAGGACGACCACAAGGAGGACGGCCAGCACCCTCCGGGGCTGGCTCCCGTTGCCCAGCACCTGCAGGTCCACGATGGTGAGGACGATCACCACCACGGGGATGACCATCGGCCAGAAGATGCTGGCCCAATGGGGCCTGAGGTCGAGGACGACCTCTTCGCCCTCGTTGAGCAGCCTCTTCGGGAACGCCATGCCCCCGAACGGTACCGCCCGTCGCTCCGCCGGATGTGGCTCGGCGGCGAGGGCGCCGAGGCGGTGGGTCCGCTGAAAACGGGACGGCCGCCGGTAGCATCCTCGAACTGATGCGCACTCGTGAGCAACTGGCCGGCGAGGCTCACGCCCTTGACGATCCTCACCTGTTGCGGTTGGTGCCAGGGGCCAACCCGGCCGACCTCGACAGCATCCGCCAGGAGCTGGCCCGCTTCATCATCGGCCGACGACCCGCCTTCAGCTCGTGGCAAGAGGCCTGGAACGAGTTGACCGGACCGCGTAGCTCCGTGAGCTACCGACCCGCCGTCTGCCCCGAGTGCCGAGGTCGGGGCGCCGAAGCGATCGGTCCCACCAGTCGGACCGGAATGGCCGCCTGCCCCGAATGCCATGGATCAGGCCGCCCCATAGGCCGCCTCACCCTCCCGGTGCTGCCCGCCGAGGCACCCGCCTCGACGCCCTGATCGGGCCCGTCTCGGGCTATCCCCAGGCGAGGCGGTTCAGGAGCGAGGGTCGATGGACCACCACCCGAACGGCGCCCGGCAACTGTTCGGGAGTGTGGCCTTCGCCTTCAGGCTCGTCCTCCCACGGCAACCCGTAGTGGTCGTAGAGGGCTCGCTCCTCCGTGGCGCTGATGTGCGGGTCGGAGTCCTGGCTCTCGCCCACTGTCGGCGCCCGCACGACATGGGCCTTGGCGTACCCGACCTCGGTCATCGTGTCGCCCACCATGGCGTCGCCCAACGGCACAAGGTGCCGGCGGCCGAACACGATGCCGGTCTGGACCTCCGCCCATTCGAGCACACCGCCGGTGGCATCTGCGTAGAACGCAGCGATGGGACCGATGATCTCGCCGTCCTCGTCGACCAGCGGGTGGCTGGCGAGGCGTTCTGCGTCGGCGGCGGCGGGGAAGTTCATCAGCCCAGCTTGGCCCGGATCGGACCCGCCGAGCGGAGGACCGATCCGTCGGCCCCGTCCGTGCTGGGCGCATAGGTGGGGCGCAGGTCGGCCTCGGCCAGGAGATCGGCCAGCAGTGTGGCGAAAGGGACGCCGGTGTCCTGCCACAGATGCCGGGACAGCGATCCGGGGATGGTGTTGACCTCGTTGACGTGGAGATCGCCGCCGTCCAGCAGGAAGTCGAGCCGGACCGCGCCCCGCACCCCGATGGCGGACGCCAGGGCGGTGGCCGCGCCACGGAGCTCCCTCTCGACACCTGGATCCAGCCGGGCCGGCCGTTCGGCGGGCGCCGCCGCCATGCCGTGGCCGACGACGTATTTCTGGGCGTAGGTGTAGATCTCTGTCCCTCTCGCCGTCCGTTCGGGCTTGTTGACCACCGACAGCTGGAGGCTCGGGTGGCAGCGCACGGACACCTCCAAGTCGACGGACTGAGGCCGGTAGGGCTCGACCACGGCCCCCGACCTCAGGTGGCGGTTGGCCGCCAGACGGGCCTGGGACGTCGCCGCGTCGGAGACGACGTCGATGCCGATCGAAGATCCACCGAACCTGGGCTTGACGATGTACGGGCCGTCGAAGCCGGGGTGCCACGCCGGTTCAGCCGACAGCAGGACCCGAGGCAGTGCCGGCAGGCCCAGCGCCGCCACCACCGCGCCGAAGGCCAGCTTGTCCATGCCCAGTGCCGCGGCGGCCACGCCGGGCCCGGTGTAGCGGACACCGGCCTGGTCGAGGACGCCCTGCAGGGACCCGTCCTCGCCCGGGCCCCCGTGGCAGCAGTTCACCGCAGCCGACAGTTCCAGCACCTCGTCCCTGCCCCCACCGAACAGGCCCTTCCTGCCGGCCACCACGAAGCCGGTTCCTGTCACCAGCCGGAGCGGTCGGGCGCCAGCCGGTACACCGTCGGCGAAGTCCGACGCCTCCAGCCCCGCGTCGACCTCGAACCAGTCGGCGTTCTTCGCCCAGTACAGCGCCCGCGGCCGGCCCAGGGCCTGAACCGCCGCCAGTCCCGTCAGGATGCTGATGTCATGCTCGGGCGAAGGTCCGCCGAAGATCACTGCGGGTCCGGCCATGGCGCCGCATCATCGCAGACAGCGCCGCGCCGGTTCGACCCGACGGCGGCTCAGTCATAACTGTCGACCTGCAGCACCTGTCACGCCTGCCGGTCGGGGATCGGCCGGCGCATGTCCCTTCGGTACGATGCATGGCAAGTGAGAACCGGAACAGCCGTGGGCGCATTGATGCTCGTGTTGGCGGCGGGCGCGTGCGGGTCCTCCTCCAAGCCGTCGGCCACCTCGGTCACGACCTCCCAGGACCCGCTCACCACCACCACCACCGACACCGTCGCACCGTCGTCGACGACCACGTCACGGCTGACGACATCCTCGTCGACGACGGTTCCATCCACCGGTACCCGTTGCCACACGTCGCAGTTGCAGGCCCGGGTGGTGGCATCCGAAGGAGCGGCCGGCACCATCCATCTGACCGTGGCGCTGGTGAACACCTCGAAGGCAGCTTGTACCATCCAGGGCTACCCCGGCGTGGCCTTCCAGGATGCAGCCGGTCACTCCTTCATCGATGATCCGGTTCGCGACCCGGCCCTACCGCCCGGGGCCACGCTCGGGGTGGTCCGCGTGCAACCCGGCCAGTCCGGCCAGTTCGTGCTCAGCTTCAATGACGTCGAGCGGGGTTCGGCGCCCTGCTCCACCGCCACCCGGGTGATAGTCACACCGCCGGACGAGACCGACCCGCTCGTCGTGTCACCCTCGGCCGAGACGAGGCCATGTGGCGACGCCCGGGTGGGACCCGTCACGCGGCCGTCCTGACCGGCTGTCACCGGTCGTGCCCGACTGCGTCTGCGCGGGGGCTGAGGCTTCCGCGGCGCCTCCCGTCTCGATGGCCCGATATGGGGGTGATCAGTCCCTCACCGCCATTGACCACCCCCATACGGGTCCATTCGAACTCTCAGGCGAAGTGGTCGGGCAGCATGTTCTCGTACAGCACCACATCACCGGCGCCGCAGTGGGCGGTGACCCAGGCCACCGCCCGGTCGTGACCGCCCACGACCACCACCTCGCATCCTGAAGGTCCCCGGGCGGCTCCCTGGACCAGCGCCCGTCGGTTGGTGCGGCCGACGATGACCAGAGTGGTGGCGTTGCCCACTGCCTCGGCCGCGAAGTCGGCGTTCTCGTCGACCTGGCGCAACCCGAGTTCGACCATGCCCGGGGTGACGACCACCCGCCGGGCGGCCGGCCGGCCGTAACGGGCCAGCGCATTGAGCGCCGCCCGGGCGCCCGCCGGGTTGGCGTTGTAGGTGTCGTCCACGATGGTGAAGCCGGTGGAGCCGGTCGAGGTCGCCAGTCGGTGGGCGGCCACCGGGAGACCGGACAGCCGGTCGAACGCCACGGGCACGGGCACACCGAGCCGCAGGGCCAGGGCCACCGCCACCGCCACGTTGGTGGGCGGCGCCGACACGGCGGGGACGTGCCCGACCTCTTCGCCCTTGACCCAAAGGGTCACGCCTTCGGTCGGCGCCGACCCGTCACCGTCGGGGGTGACGGCCACGTCGGCGGCGAGGTCGTGGGCCGACACCCGCACGACGTCTTTGCCGGCCGCCTCCAGGCGTCGGCCCAGCACCGCCAGCCGCTCGTCGTCGGCGTTGAGCACGCACACCTCGGCCGTGGCGAAGATCTCGGCTTTGGCTTCGACGATGACGTCCTCGGTCTTCATGCGCTCGAGATGCACGGGCCCGATGGCCGTGATGGCGGCCAGCCGGGGGCGGAGCCACTCGCACAGGTCGGCGATCTCGCCCCTGCCGTAGGTGCCCATCTCGGCGATGAACACCTCGGTGCCCGGCAGCAGATGTTCGTTGACGGCCCGGGCCAGGCCGGCGCGGTTGTTGAACGACGCCGGTGTGGGTACCACGGTGCGGGTGCCGGCCAGCAGATGGGCGAGGTACCCCTTGGTCGTCGTCTTGCCGTAGGAACCGGTGATCCCCACCACCTCTGGGCGGACCTGGGCCAGCTTGCGTGTGGCCTGCTCGACGAAGCGGGCGCCGGACGCGCTCTCCATCGGCTGGCAGACGGCAACGGCCACGTCCACGAGCGCAGGGACGAACGCCGCCACCAGGGCGGCCAGGCACACAGCCGTGGCCGGGCCCACCATCAAGCCGGGAACGACCACCACCAGAGCAAGACCGGCGGTCACGGCGGACAGGGTGCGCAGACGGCGGGTCCAGCGCAGCGGCCCGGGACGGGAACCCCGCAGGCCCAGGCCGAATGGACCGAGTGCGGCGCCCAGGGCCACCACCACCCCGGCCGTCGGCACCACCGGCGTGGCCACCAGCGCCACCGCCATGGCCATGCCCACGACGATGTTGGGGCCCAGACCCCACCACCGCAGAGCGAAGCGAGAGACCGAGCCGGGCAGGTAGTGCTCGCGTTGTGCCACCCGCAGCCATCGCAGTGCACCCAGGACGGCGCCACCGAGGCACAGCCCCGTCACCACCAGGTCGAGCAGGAGTGTCATGGCCAGACGTCGGCCACAAGGCGGTCGAGGGCGCAGCGAAGGGCGGCCGGTGCCTCGGTCGGGGTGAGATGGCCGATCCCGGGCAGGACCTCCAGCTTGACCCGGCCACCGGGCACCAACCCAGCCGCCTGCTCGGCCATGGCCACGGGTGCAGCCGTGTCGCACTCGCCCCAGACCATCGACACCGGAGCCTGCACGGCCGCCAGCTGGGCCTCGTAGTCCTCGGCCATGAGCCGTACGAACACGTCCCGCAGCACACCCGTGGAGGCGCGGTAGTCGGCCGAGCCCGATCGCCTCCGCCGCATCTCCATGCGGTCGTCCGAGACGACACCGAGGCGGTTGAGCCGGTGGGCCACCCGGTAGCCGAGCTTCGCCCTCGGGGGGACGCGACGGATCAACTGGGGCACGCCCGTCACCAACAGGCCTGCCACCCGGTCCGGACGGGCAGCGGCCAGGTGGAGCGCTATCCGGCCCCCGAAGGAGTGGCCGAGCACTATGGCTGGGCCGTCGAGCTCGTCCAGCACCCACGCCACGGCCGCCGCATACTCGGCCGAGCCCCATCCGTCAGGCGGGGCCGGCGTGGCCCCGAACCCGGGCAGGTCCAACGAGATCGCCCCGACGGCTCGACCGCCGTCGGCTGGGCCGTCGTCGCCCAGCATGGCCGCGAAATCGGTGTGGTCGCGCCGCCAACCGTGCAGGGCCACCACGCGCCGAGGCGCCTCTCCGGTGGCCTCACCGAACAGCCGGCCACCACCAAAAGCGCTGAGCACGCCCGGCCATCGTAATGGGCCGCCCTCGGGCTTCCCGGTGATGCCGATGGTGGCAACGGGGTGGCCATCGGGTCGTGGACGGCACGACGGGGAAACGGCGGATCATGACGGCGGACGGGCGGCCGTCCACGGGTTAGCGTCCCCTTCGTGCATCTGCGCATCGAGCAGCGCGTGGCGGCGCCCGTTAGCGACGTCGAGGCGGCCCTGCTCGACGGTGCATTCTGGGACGAGGTTTCGGCGGCTGGCACCGTGGCGCAGCCCAGGCTCCTCGATCAGGTCGTCGACGGCGACCATGTGCACCAGCGCATCCGTTTCCGCTTCGTGGCCTCCCTGTCGTCGGCCGCTCGAGCTGTGCTGGACCCGGAGAAGCTGACGTTCGTGCAGGACGCCGACATAGACAGGTCCACGCACCGGGCGCATTTCAAGATCGTGCCGGACCACTACGCCAGCCGTTTCGAGGCCTCCGGCGGCTGGGTGCTCGAGGCCGACGGGGACTCGGCCCGGAGGATCTATGACGCCGACCTCCACGTCCATTTCCCGTTCGTCGGCGGTCAGGTGGAAAAGGCGCTCGGGGCCGGACTGCGGACCTACGCCGAGCAGGAAGCTGAGGTGCTGGGCCACTGGGTGGCCACCGGCTGAGACGGCCGAGCCGGGACGATCCTCAAGGGCTGATCTCGGCATTGACTCCGCTCCGCCTCCGTCGTACTCTCGACAAGATGGCGTGGTGGATGAGCATCGAAGTTCTGGACGGAAGTTCCAGCGCGTCGCTGTGGGCTGAAGCATGGGGTGACACGCTGGTCGAGGCCGCGTTCACCAACGGCGCCATCGACTGGGACTGGCACCGCAACGCCTGGGGCGTCGTCTTCGAGTTGTGCTTCGAGGAAGAGTTGGAGTGGGAACGGTTCCGTTCCCTCGCCGTGGTCGACCTCGCACTGGACGCCGTTCCCGACCCCGTGAGCGGGCTCATCGTGTACCGGGGACGGGGCGGCAGCGCTGGACGGGTGGAGCCCCGCCGGCCCCGGCCACTGGTCGGTGGTGGGGCGGCCGCACTGCCGCTCCCACTGGCCCTGTTCGGCGACGACGACCTGGAGGACCCGTTCATGCTCGATGTCGAACGACGCCGCCTGACCGGGGTTGTGTCCGACATCGCTTCCCGCTAGGCACCTTTGGTGCCTTGGATCCGACACGATTGAGTCAAGTTCCCCGCTGCGCCGACATAGGTCAGCGATGGCCGCTCCGAGTTGTCGAAGTAACGGCGTAGCGGTGTGGGAGGGTCGGGTCCGAGGGTGACGGCCGGCCCACGAACGCAGGACGCCTGCGCTCAGGGTGCGGGCGAAGAACATCGCCGATCGCAGGCCCTGGGATGACCTGCTCGTCGGGCGGGGGCGAAGCCCCGCTAGTACTCACCGGCACGAACCACCGCTCTCTGGCCGGGTCCCCGCCCGATGCCGCTTCACGGGCCGGGCGTCGGGTTCCAGGCTGTGTCGACCAGCACAGGGGCGTGATCGCTGGGCAGCTTGCCCTTGCGGGCGTTTCGATCGACGAGCGCCCATCTGACGTCGGTCAGCGGCTTGGACAGAAGGATGAGATCGATGCGCAGGCCGCGGTGGTTGTGGAAGTCGCCGGCCCGGTAGTCCCACCACGAGTAGAGACGGTCCTGGCTGTAGCGCTGGCGAAAACCGTCGATCAGGCCCCATTCTTCCAGGCGGCTCAGAGCGGCTCTCACGTCGTCGGACGTGTGCGTGGCGGCGGAGATGCCGGGCGCCACATCGCGCTCGTCGGGAGCGATGTTGAAGTCGCCGCAGACGGCCACCGGCTGGTCGGGCCGGCAGGTGGCGTCGAGGTGGGCCCGTAGATCGCTCAACCACTTGAGCTTGTACCGGTAGTGGTCCTGGTCGATGCCCCGCCCGTTGGGGACGTAGATACTCGACACCCGCACGCCCCCGCACGTGGCCGACACGATGCGAGCCTCCCGGGGATCGCCCTCGTGGGGCACGGCCATTCCGGGCCGGCCGTCGGTGATGCCGACCCGGCTGGCGATGGCGACGCCGTTCCAGCGGCCGTCGCCGTTGGTCTCCACCTCGTAGCCGAGGGCCTCGAAGGCGAGGTGGGGGAAGGCGGCGTCGGCCAGCTTGGTCTCCTGCAGGCACAGGACGTCCGGCTGGGCGTAGCTCAACCATTCCTCGACGCGGGGCAGGCGGACCTTGAGCGAGTTCACGTTCCAGGTGGCGATGCGCATGCCGGCCCGACACTACGGTGCCCGAGGAGCCGGCGTCGGCCTACGTCTTGGCCCTCGTCCCGGCTCTGCCGGCTGACGCCTTGCCGGCTGACGCCTTGCCAGCCGACGCCTTGGTTGCCGGTGCCTTGCCGGCCGACGCCACGGTTGCCGGTGCCTTGGCCGCCGGTGCCTTGGCCGCCGGTGCCTTGGTGGCCGCCTTGGCCGCCGGTGCCTTGGTGGCCGCCTTGGCCGCCGGTGCCTTGGTGGCCGCCTTGGCCGCCGGTGCCTTGGTGGCCGCCTTGGCCGCCGGTGCCTTGGTGGCCGCCTT